>NZ_CP032744.1:0-313385 GCF_003641145.1 Lactiplantibacillus paraplantarum | reverse complement strand
CGTGATCATTATTAATGATACACGCTCTAATTTAAAAAGCCACCATTGCGAAAGCGCTGACAGATAATTCTTACGTAATTTTAATTGCTGATAAATTTATTGAATTCCATAAATCTTTTCGTAATCTAATCAATAATTCTTAATTTTGAAAAATCATCATCACATTTTCTTCACAATTCGCTGTTAATATGTAGTCATAGCAATTAAGGATCCCCCTCCAAGATTGCTACTATAATAATTAACATTCTTTTCATTTACTCCTCCAAAGTAATGAAATCCGTCAAAGCGTAACAACTTTGACAGCCTGATGAGCGGCATGTGAACGTCCCCCCGCTTATATGAATAAACGCTCATCAGGTTATCAGCATATGATTCCCCGTCATATGCTGACCTACTCCTTTTGACCTTCGTATTCCCGTACGAAGGTTTTTTGTGTCATCAGCTTTTCGGGGGGAACGCACGGTTAAGTCGCTAGCTGATTCAAGAATAAATGCACCTTAATTTACCGCTAACAGCGCCTTGATAATCACCCATGGCAGCATTTACCATCCTAGATGACGTATTAGGACAACTTGATTTTGGACGTTCACCCTATCAATCTCACCAAAAACAGCATATAATTTAATTATTATCACATTAAAGGTGGGTCATCTATGCAAGAGGGATACTTAGATCAGCGCTTAATCGGTCAGCGCTTCATTATCAAACCGACCGATCTAACTGACGGCGTCGCATTCTATGGCATCTTGTACCATTTGCACGCCGCAACACCACTACACACCGACGATACCGTTGAAATCACGGCCGTCAGTGCGCACGGTCTAACGGTAACGATCATCGCACCACAACAATAGGGGGAATTATTATGGTAGGCATCATCGTTGCAATTATTATTATCTTACTAGTCGTTTTAATACTAGTCGCTTCCATTCGAATCATCACCCAGCCCAACCAGGGTGTCGTCTTAACGTTTGGTAAGTTCGAACGCGTCATCAGTTCTGGTTTTCATTTTATAAAACCATTCATCTCACGAGTGATTACCGTTAACACGGCTCAAACACCGGTCGATCTCAATCAACAAGTTGTTATTACCAAGGATAACGCCGAAATCTCGGTCAAAATTTCACTCAAGTACCACGTCACTAACATCGAAGATTTCGTCTTTAAAAATGAAGATTCCGTTCGTAGTATGATTCAAGATACCCGGGCAGCATTACGGGGAATTATTGGGAACAAAGAATTAAATGAAGTCTTAAATGGAACGCAAGAAATTAATGCTGCGCTATTCAAAGAAATCTCCTCCGTCACGGCTGGTTACGGTTTAAATGTCGACCGGGTCAATATCGACTCTGTTAACCCATCCGCTGACATTCAAGCCTCAATGAATAAACTATTACAGGCAACTCGGGAACGGGATGCCACGATTGCCACTGCTGAAGGTAAGAGCAAGTCGATAACGTTGGAAAACGAAGCCAATAACCGCGCCTTGCTAGCTACCAACAAAGCTCAAAACGAAGCGCTAGTGAATAGTGCGACAGCTAAAGCAACGGCAATTCAAACCGAAGCTGACGCTGACGCTTACCGGACGCGGATTTTAAATGAAGCCTTGGCACAATCGTCCGAGAACTACTTCATCTTCCAAAACACGGAAGCCGTCAAAGCCCTAGCTGATGGCACTGCCAATACGGTCGTCTTACCGAACCAGACGTTAGATAGTTTAGGCTTAATTCCCGCACTCACAAAGGTCGGTCAATTAACTACTAAGTAACTCACAAATGATCATAAGCGCTCAAAAAATCCTTCAGGTTGGTTAAGTCCACTGAAGGATTTTTGGTACTGTTATCAATACGCTGACGATCATTCAATTTTATAAACCTTTACGTTAGGTTTCCCCACTCAACTAGGTTAGAATTAGATTGTGCAAAACCATACTTAGAGGTGTTAATATTGAAACAACCTTGGCAAACAGCTTGGCCAGAGAGAATCAGTTATGGACTCAGTGATGCCGCGGATAACTTAGTCTTTCAGATGATGACCACGTACTTATTATTCTTTTATACCGACGTTTACGGTTTATCGACGAGTGCCGCCGCAATTTTATTCGTGGTTGCGCGTCTCGCCGATGTCGTTGAAAGCCTGATTATTGGCGTCATGATCGACCACACTCATTCGCGCTTCGGTAAGAGCCGGCCGTTTTTCTTATGGTACGCGTTACCTTACGTCTTGTTCGCAGTTCTAACCTTCGTCACACCGGACTTTGGCGCGACTGGCAAGCTCATCTGGGCTTACGTGACCTACTTAGGATTAGGTTTCTTTTATACAGCCGTTAACTTACCAATTACATCAATCTTACCGGCGCTTTCCCAAAATGAACGTGAATTAACGTTACTGGGCGTGATTCGTCAATTCTTCGGTAGTAGTGTGCAAATTATTGTTGCTGTCTTCACCTTGCCACTAGTTGCGCTATTCGGTCAGGGCAACCAGCAACGGGGCTTTTTATTAACGATTGTCTTATTTGGTCTGATCTCACTAGTGCTAATTCTGAATACTTTTTTCCAAGTTAAGGAACGCTTTAGCCAACCTGAACGGCCCCATCAATCGCTAAATGCGGTGTGGGGCATGCTCAAGCAGAATCAACCTTGGTTTATCTTATCCACGGTAATTCTATTATATTGGCTAACGACGGCTATCAAGAATCAAACGACCATCTACTATTTCAAATATTTAATTCAACGCGAAGACTTAGTTCCAGTCGTTAACGGCTTTACGTTTGCCTCGCTGATTGGGGTCATCTTAATTGTTCGGTTAGCCAACCACCACGGTAAGAAGAATACCATGTTGGCGGGTATCACCATTGCAGCCGTGGGGCAATTAATTCTAGGCTTTGGTACGGCTATCAATCAGCTCTCCCTCGTTTTTGGCGGCACACTGATTAACGCCGTTGGTAACGGCCTCATCATTGGCTTAGTCTCAATTATGATTGCCGACACGATTCGTTACGGTACGGCACTGGGAATTCAAGCAGAAGGTATTTTAGCTTCTACCGATGACTTCGGCGTTAATGTCGGCTTAGGACTTGGTGGCTTAGTCACCGCCGGACTCTTCCATTTAAGCGGCTACACCGCCAATCATGCGCAGAACATTGCCACTCAGCATATGATTACCTTAAACTATGCTTGGTTGCCGTTACTGCTCTACATCGTCATGTTTATCGTACTGATTTTTTATAACGAACGGCAATTGCAGGATGCGATTGATATTTAGTTATTAATCTTTAATTCTGATCACTAAAATGCGATGAGAGTGGGACTAAAGGTGGGCTGCTTGCGAGCAAACTTTTGACGCACGTTTCGACAATATTGACAGAAAAATTGTGTTCGATTTCTTGAGAAGAAGTCTTTTCTTAAGAAACCGAACACTTTTAGTTTTGTTCCAGACCCACCTCATTTTTCTACATCTAGATTCATCCCAATAACGTACAACAAAATCACATCGTTTTATCTAATCGTGCAATGACAAAACATTCTACAACTTGTCCTCCCATAATAATCACCATTCCAATGACCAACATGCGATCCAGTGGTATCATTATTGGCGTTGGAACCCACAATAAAATTACCGTTAGCACAGCAATAATTATAATTAATGACTCATAGTATATTTTAGTAACGTTTCCTGCCCTTAACTTAAGCAGTTGCCACCGCTCATCATTATGATAATTCTTTTGTAACTTTGCTATTCTATGAGTCGCATACAAATAGCTTCCCATGATAGTCAATAAGATTATTACTAATCCGACCTGTTCAATCATTATTTCACCCCCGATAAAAGATATCCTCAATAGTACAAGCAAAAACTGTCGCAATCTTGAACGCCAAATCTAATGATGGATAATATTTAGACTTCTCAATCGAAATAACCGCTTGTCGTGAAATTCCTAACCGTTGCGCGAGCTCCGCTTGAGTCCAGTCGCGTTCTGCTCGTAACACTTTAATTTTATTGTGAATCAAGGTAACACCATCTTTACAAAAAGTAAGGTTTTATTTACATTATTAGTATAACAATCTATCATTCTTTTGACTATCCATTTTTAAAGTAACACCGCTTGACCATGTTCATGGCTTAAAACTACGATCATCACAATCATTAAGTCGATTTAACAGCGGCACTTAGCAATCTTAAGAATGGTGACCCACAAGAATGTCCATCAATTACAACTTAAAATCCAATTGGCGTCATAATTTATCGAAAATTTGCTCGGTTGTTACTAAGACTAACTAAAAAAGCGCATGAAAAAAGCCGACCCCGAGGAGTCGACTTTTTCTGAATCAAAAATCCAATTATTTAACAGCTGGAGTCTTGAACCAGCCAATCCGTGATGTAACAACATCAACGATGGCTTTCTTACCAGGTGCCAATAACTTACGAGGGTCGTAGCCCTTACCGATTTGGTCTGCGCCAGATTCGATGTAAGCACGAGTTGCGTTGGCAAAAGCAACTTGGTTTTCGGTGTTAACGTTAACCTTGCTAATTCCCAATTCAACAGCCTTAACGATTTGGTCCTTAGGAATACCAGAACCACCGTGAAGTACCAATGGCATCTTAACGGCTTCTGAGATTTCTTGAAGACGATCGAAGTGTAAGCCAGTCCAGTTTTCTGGGTACTTGCCGTGGATGTTACCAATCCCAGCGGCTAAGATGTCGATACCAGTAGCAGCTAAAGTCTTAGCTTCTTCAACATCAGCTAATTCACCTTCACCGATGATACCGTCTTCTTCACCACCAATTGAACCAACTTCGGCTTCAACAGAGATGCCCTTAGCATGAGCTAATTTGACGATTTCCTTAGTCTTTTCTAAGTTTTCGGCAAATGGTAGGTCATGGCCATCAAACATAACTGATGAGTAACCAACTTCGATACATTCCTTGGCAGCTTCGTAGTTACCGTGGTCTAAGTGCATAACAACAGGAACAGTGATGTTCATGCTTTCCATGGTATCAGCAACTAAGTCCATAACGAGCTTGTAACCGCCCATATACTTAGCAGCACCCATTGAAACTTGGATAATAACTGGGGTGTTAGTGTCTTGAGCACCCTTCAAGATGCAACGAGTCCATTCAAGGTTGTTTGTGTTGAACGCACCAATAGCATAATGGTTCTTGTATGCGTCTTGTGTCATATCAACAGCATTTACAAATGACATAAAATAACCCTCCTAGGTTAATTAAGAGATACGATTTTTGAATCACATTCATTTTAGCACATTTTACATGGGAGTGATAACCGATTTGTCATATTTATTAACCAACGATTACCGGTCAATCGCTATTTTTTGGACAGTCGTCACGTTGTAAGCCCTTCCACGTTTATTAAAATCATTTTTCTAACCGCCTTTTTCAAAATGGTGTGCCGGAAATTCAATAGTTATTCATTTGTGAGTGTTATAACAACCATTGGCAAAATTAAAATGTAAGCACTAGTTTTAATTACATTTTTAATTGCCTATATATCAGCAATTAAGCTAAAGCATCGCAAAATAATGAAATCAAAAATCAACTATTTACATTTGTGAAAAAGTATTTATAATAGTGATTGTGAAATAAACAACAAGTTATTTTTTGCATGGGAGGAACCGTTAATGTTGAAAGAAATTGATGAACACACCAATATCGTGCGTTCGATTGATCGGTTAGTTCTAAACGCCTCATTAGCCGCTAACCGGCTAGAAGTCATGGATCAAACACAAGTTGATAAGGCCGTAGCTGCTCTGGCACGTGCTGCTCACGCTGCCCGGGGTATGTTAGCAGCAATGGCTGTCGAAGAAACTGGTCGCGGTAATTATCGTGATAAAGTCGCTAAAAATGACTTTGCTGCTCGCAACGTTTACGACTACATCAAGGATGACAAAACTGTCGGTATCATTAATGATGATCCCGTTAGTGGCGTGATGAAAGTCGCCGAACCAGTCGGTATCATTGCCGGTGTTACCCCCGTTACGAATCCAACATCAACCGTTATTTTCAACGCCATGTTGGCACTCAAAACACGTAATCCCATCATCTTTGGTTTCCATCCCTTTGCTCAAAAGGTTTGTGTCGAAACTGGTCGTATTATCCGTGACGCAGCAATGGCGGCTGGTGCACCTAAAGATTGGATTCAATGGATTAAAGCACCTAGTTTAGAAGCAACTAACACGCTTATGAATCATTCAGGTGTCGCCACAATTATCGCCACGGGTGGTGCTGGCATGGTCAAAACAGCTTACTCGACTGGCAAACCAGCCTTAGGTGTTGGTCCCGGTAATGTCCCTTGTTTTATTGAGAAAACGGCGAACATTCAGCAAGCGGTCAGTGACGTTATTACCTCCAAGTCGTTTGACAATGGGATGATCTGTGCGTCTGAATCTAATCTAATCGTTGCCGATCAAATTTACGATCAAGTTAAAAGTGAATTAAGTCACAACGGTGTTTACTTTGTCGGTCCCGACAACTTCAAGGCCTTAGAAGCAACCGTCATGAACCTTGATAAACAAGCGGTAGACCCTAAAGTCGCCGGACAAACACCATGGCAGATTGCCCAGTGGGCTGGTTTCGACGTTCCAACTGACACTAAAGTCCTCGCTGTTGAATTACCTAGCATCGGCGGCGACCAAGTCTTATCACGTGAAAAATTATCACCAGTCCTCGCTGTTGTTCATGCCAAAGATACTGCGACAGGCTTCAATCTGATGAAGCGCAGTCTGGCACTTGGTGGCTTAGGTCATACTGCCGCTTTGCACACCACTGATGAGACAGTCATGACAAAGTTTGCCTTAGAAATGACTGCTTGTCGCGCGCTGATCAACGTACCGTCATCTCAGGGGGCCATTGGCTACAAGTACGATAATGTTGCCCCTTCTTTAACACTCGGCTGCGGAACATGGGGACACAACTCAATTTCTCATAATTTAGAGGATTGGGACTTGCTTAATATCAAGACTGTTGCCAAGCGCTTACACCAAATTCGTTAACGATTTGTCAAAATAATCAGGTTATAAATTTAAAATAATCCATTTGCCGCTAAAAAACGTGCCCGCTAATGTCAGTTTAATCTGACACTAGCGGGCACGTTTTAGTTATGATCTCGTTACCTAAGCCAATTTTTTAAACGTCCACACATCCCGGAATTTGTCTGGCCGGTATAGAAACCACCGTCCCAAACTCCAAGTCAAGTAGGCAACAACTAAGGCCATAATAATCCCTGCTAACAACGGCATTTGTGCCCGGTAGTTATCAGTCACCATACCCAAAATTCCCGTTCCAAATTGCGAACAACTAATTGCCACAATCAAGTAACCGATCGAGAATCCTAGCACCGTGCCCCGCCACTGTGGAAAGCGGAAAAAATCTTGGCTACTTTCTAATGATAGATGCTCAAAGGCCCACTGATCTAGCCAATACAGACAACCGCTAATGACTAGGCACAGTGCCAGGATCGTCAATACCCCACTTAACTGATGCCCTTGTAATCGTCCTAGCACGTCCACTTGCCGATATTTCAGACCAGTTAATCCAGCAACGACATTAATCAAGCCATCATACGCAAAAACAAGACTGCAGGTGAAGACAAAAGCCGCCAACACACTCGCAAAGACGTGCCCGACCCATAAACCAAACGTAGCTGCCAATAAGCTAAGTGTTAAGATTGCTGCCAATGTTTCAAGGTCTTCATACAAGGTTGCATTCCAGTTAATCTGTACGTGTCTATTAACTATTGCCCGCCAAGCAATTAATCCAAAACTAACTTCCATCACGACATAACCGCTGATCAGTGTCCCTATCAGCAAGCCGATTTTACGTCGATAGATTCGTCGGCGCGTTACCGGTAAACTAAATAGATATTGGTCAAAGTTCGTAAAATTATCGGTTAAGAATAGCAAGATTCCTAATACAAAACTAACACCCAAACTGGCAATCGTCCGCACCCCCGTTACGCTCGTTAACGTAAAGTTGGTCGCATGGGCCGCAATATACAGGGAAGGATTATGGGTAACACTGTATCCTTCTTTTATCCCAGCTAAAAGCAGGATAACCCCTGCCGTTAATAATAAAGTCCGATAGTGGCGCCATAATAACTGCCACAATTTCCGTTTAGTCATTTCAACGCCCCCCCTAAGATAACAATTCAAAATCCGCTTCATCCGTTAGATTAGCCATAAACAAATCAGCCAACGAAAGTGGTAACTCCTCTTGGAACACTGGCTTAGTCGCCGCTAGCTTGGCCTGCACCGTGGCGTTAAAGTCCTCAAATACTACAACTATTACCCGTCCAGAAACGTGGACGATGCGTCCTAACTGCTTAACAACAGCTGGAATTTGTTTGTCACGATACACCAGTTGTACTTTACGTGCATTACTACGCATTGTTTCCAGTTGATAGTCATTCACAATTTGCCCATTTTTCAACATCAGGGCTCGATCAATAACACCTTCTAGCTCAACTAAGTTATGAGAGGCAATGACAATTGAACGCTCACCAGTCGCCACTTCGTCAATCAAGATACCGAGAATATTTTTGCGAATCAGTACATCCAAGCCATCCAACGGCTCATCTAAGAACAAGTAAGGTGCCTCAGTTGCCACACTCAAAATAATTGTGAACAGGCCAAAAGTCCCCTTAGAAAAATGACGCAGCTTCTGCTTAGACGTCAAATGATACCGATTTAATAGCTGTTCAAACTTAGCATTATTAAAATTTGGATAGGCAGTCTGGTAATACCACTGAATTTGTTTAATCGTTGCGCCTTTAAAAAAATTCGCTAACGGATCAATAAAACACAGTTGCGTACGCAATTGGGGCTTGGTCGCAATAACTTGGCCATCAATACTGACATCTCCACTGTCAGCTAGATATTGACCATTGATCGTTCGAAAAAGCGTTGTTTTACCGACCCCATTACGCCCTACAACGCCTACGATTTGTCCTGGTTCAATTGTAAAACTAATCTGATTTAAAGTCGTCCGGTGGTCAATTTGTTTACTTAACTGATTAATTACTAAACTCATACTGGTTCCCCCATTTGATCAAGCCATCCATGCAATTCAGTGATACTCACGCCACTTTGGTAGGCTAACTTGACAATTTGTGCTAACTTTTCATGGACTTCTTGCCGTAGCACCGTCGAGTCACTCACGTTCACATAGGTCCCTTTACCGGGTACGGTTTGAATAACGTGTTGCGCTTCTAGTTGCTTGTAAGCTTTGCTGACCGTATTCGGATTGAGCAAGTGTCGGCGAGCCATTGCGCGCACTGACGGTAATTGTTCACCACTACCTAACACGCCGTGCGCAATATCTTGCTTAATTCCCGCTACTAACTGCGCATAGTATGGATAGCCACTACTATGATCAATCTGCATAGCCACACCTCCATAAACGTATAGTAATTTACTTAAACCAAATAGTACAGCATAGTACAGTAACTAACAAGGTAAGAAAAAGTTAAAATAACTATCGCGGTAAAGTTAGTAGGTTACTATTACTAATCAAACCATCACGAGCATACCTACTACCAATTGTTAAGGCACCCGGTCTTTAACATGACAATATAAAAGTCCGCATCTGCAGGTAGGACCTACAAATGCGGACTGCTACTACTTCATTCGTCAATAAGGCGACTATTTTCGCCGTAATTCCGTTGCGGCATATTCCATAATCGCCATCAACACAATCAAACTAATCGGAAAGGCAATGACACTGACTGTCAAACTAGCCGTGATCTCAAAGAATGTAAAAATCACCATCAACAGCACAATTGCTGTAATCAACATACCGGTCTCAGCCTTTCCCCAACGCTTAATCATCGTGTTAACCTCATTTCTATTTATTAGTCACCATGAGTTTAACATGCCTGATATTGCTTACTAGTCCTTATCACTAAGAGTTTCATGAGAATTCTATTGGAGCATCCGTGTCATTGTCGTCACTGCTAACCGGCCGCCTGCTTTCAATGGTAAAAACAACTGATTACCATCTTCAAAACCCAAACGGTGCCAGAATCGAGCCACCCCATCATCAGCGGTAACACGCGTTAATTGAATGGCCGTGATATTGCTTTGTAATGCAGCCTGCATAAGCCCCGTCATTATCACTTGGCCCACTGACTTACGTTGATAAGTTTGATTAACCATTAACAATCCAACAAACAGTAATTGTTCTTGAGGATACTGATTTAAAAGATCTAAGACGGCCACTAGCCGATTAGCGAGATAGAATCCAAAAACCTGCTTTTGTGCGGCCGCAATTTCATCTGGGTGGGCAGTTAAATCATGTCGAATTTCGGTCATTGTTAACGGTTCTGGTGAAAAATACTGATGGTAACGTGGATTACTTTGTTCCAAGGCTAACAGTGCCTCTTGATCAGCCAAGGTTAATAATCGAATTTTAAAATTCGGTAGCTGTGCTTGTAAAGTTGCTAGTTTCATCAATCAGTCCAGACTTTCTCTAAATTATACCAAGTTTCACCCGCATGTTCAGACGCTGCAATGCCCTGATTAACAAACCCATTGCGCTCATAGAATGGAATTAGTCGCTCCAAGCAAGTCAGTGCCATACTAGTACGCCCATGTGCTTGTGCATTTTCAGCCAAGGCCGTTAACAACTGGCTACCGATTTGTTGGTGACGTGCTAACGGTGAGACCGCCAATGTGAATACAAGCTGATGCCCACCTCGCGGTAAATTAGTCGGAGTCGTTGCAAACATGGCGTCTTCAATGTAGCGGGCCCCTAATGCTGGTCCCACAATAAAGCCAAGTACAACTGCACCATCACGGGCAACTAGGAAGGTATCAGCCAACTTTTCAATGCGTTCACGATAAGCAGCTTCGCTACCGGCTTCTGCTCTCGAAAAGCCAGACTTCTCAATTGCCATAATTTGTGGTAGATCCGTCATTTTAACTGGTGTAATTTCCATTAATTTTCGCCCTCCAATTCGTATATTTATTATAACAAATGTTGTTGAATTGTTGACTGACTTAATTTTCCTTGAAAAACCAGTGTCGAGCATGTCGTTTTCAGAAGTGACATGCTATACTTGAATTGTGAATTCGGTTACATATCCAACAATTCACTATTCTTATCGAAATTAGGTGAAGCTTATGCCAGCACAATCAGCAGAACAATTATGGAACGCTTATAATGAAACCACCGATACTCACGGCGCTTCTTATCAAACACGTTGGTTCGGTCAACAAAACAATCCCGCCGAAGTGCAGGCCCTTGCCGAGGCTATTCTGGCCGGTACGAAGACAGCTACGACCACGCCATTGGACAGCTATACGGCAGAACAAGTTGCGATTCCCCAAGTTGGGGACTATAACATTCTTTTGAATGGCGAAATGAAACCCGTTGCAGTACTCAAGACGGTCGTGTCCGAACTTATTCCATTTTATCGAATCTCGGCAGAACACGCCTATCACGAAGGTGACGGTGACCGTACCATCGGTGATTGGCGTAAGCGCAAGACGGAAGAATTTACGCCAACGTTAGAAGAACACGGTAAAAATCTCTCATCGGATACTCCAATGGTCAGCGAAGTTTTTGAAGTCGTTTACCGCGCAGATTAATCAACAACGTTAACGGCCTAAGACGGATGTCTTGGGCTTTTTTATTAGAGTGTGAGGGGGCGCGGGTTGAAGCTGAGCATTGCCTAGATAAGGGATTAATGCGGGTTTGGCATTGATTTCTTATCGTAGCAAGCGCAGGCTTCAGCGCCACCGAGCACGTTTCAATAGAGTGTGAGGGCGCGCGGGTTGAAGCTGAGCATTGCCTAGATAAGGGATTAATGCGGGTTTGGCATTGTTTCCTTATCGTAGCAAGCACAGGCTTCAGTGACAGCCGCATCTGCCTAACTAATTTATTCACTAACCAAACACCGTCATTATTGCCCCAACCCTTAATCCACGTGTGATTCGGCGGGCCAATACGCGAAGCGCAAAATAACTGATCGATGATTGCAAAAAGTACTTGTCACCACGTCATTTTTCATTATAATTAAAGCTCGTACTAAACTTATTGTTTAGTTTAACAAAACAAAAACGATTCGAGGTGAATGTCATGGACATTGGTCAACGTATCCGCAACTTACGGATTCAAAAACAGCTTACACAAGAAGAACTCGGTGAACGAACTGACCTCAGCAAAGGCTACATATCACAGTTAGAGCATAATCAATCATCACCCTCAATGGAAACTTTCTTTGCGATTCTTGAAGTGCTTGGTTGTGCGCCCAGCGATTTTTTTGCGGCGGAACAACCTCCTCATAAATTGGTCTACCATCCTGCAGATCAGACCACGTATGACGACGAAGCCTTAGGATACCGTGTAAAATGGCTTGTACCAGCCTCTAACGACAATCAATTAGAACCGGTCACCATTACACTATCTCCTAATGGTCGCTTCAAATCTTTTGAGCCGTCGCCGGCAGAGACCTTCATTATGGTCCAAACCGGCACTTTAAGCTTACAGCTCGGCACACAGCAATACACTGCCAATGCAGGTGATACGCTATACTTTCACGCGACTAAGACGCATCAGATCCGCAACCTAGGGACCACATCCTGCACGTTCACCTTGGTTACGACCGCGTCCTACCTATAATCATGTCACACCCTATCGAGCCCATTTTAAGTTACAATGGCTCGGTACACGTTTTAAGGAGGTCTTTACTTTGGGGGTTAATACACAACCTATTATTCGGTTAACCAACGTAACCAAAAGTTACGGGGAACATCAAGTTTTAAAAAATATCGACTTAGATCTCGAAGCTGGTAAGTTCTATACCTTACTCGGCCCTTCTGGCTGTGGTAAAACAACCATTTTGCGCACCATTGCAGGCTTTACCGATGCTACTTCTGGTCAAGTTTATTTTGACGGTCAAGTCATCAACACCCTGCCGGCCAATCAACGCCAAGTCAACACAGTCTTTCAAGACTACGCCCTTTTTCCACACCTGAACGTAGCGGAAAATGTCGCTTTCGGCCTTAAACTACACAAGGTCGCTAAGGATGAGATTGAAACGCGCGTCCAAAAAGCACTTGCGATGGTTCAATTAGCCGACTTGGGTGACCGCGAAATTAGTGAGATTTCTGGCGGTCAACAACAACGAGTCGCGATTGCGCGCGCACTAGTTATGCAGCCTAAGGTGCTCTTACTTGATGAGCCATTATCGGCCCTCGATGCTAAGCTTCGCAAAGATATGCAGTATGAACTACGCGACTTACAACAACGGCTAGGCATTACCTTTCTCTTCGTTACTCATGACCAGGAGGAAGCTCTGGCAATGAGCGATGAAATCTTCGTCATGAACGCTGGTGAAATTTTACAAGGCGGTTCGCCAGTCGATATTTACGACGAACCCATTAACCATTTCGTGGCTAACTTCATTGGTGAAAGTAACATCATTCCGGGCAAAATGCTCAAAGATTTTGAAGTGGAATTTGTTGGCAAGCAATTTGAGTGTGCCGATGCTGGAATGCAACCCAATGAACCGGTCGAAGTCGTACTCCGACCAGAAGATCTCGATATCGTCGCTGCTGATCAAGGTAAGCTGGTCGTTACTGTCGACTCCCAACTATTCCGGGGTAACTATTTTGAAATCGTCGCTTACGATACCGATCATAATGAGTGGCTGGTTCACTCAACTAATCCAGCAGCGGAAGGTGAACCAATTGGCTTAACCTTTGACCCGCAAGACATTCACGTCATGCGGCTCAATGAAAGCGAAGCGGCCTTCGATGCCCGCCTTGAACAATACGAAGATGACTAGGAGGTGGCAATTATGCAGCAAAAACAACGGCTGAGTCGTAACACGGCCTATTTTATTCCGTACATGTTGTGGATCATCCTCTTCGTCATTGCGCCAGTATTACTATTAATTTATCAATCATTTTTTAACATTAACGGGCAATTTACACTGAGTAATTACCAAACCTATTTTTCATCCAACACTTACTTGATGATGACACTCAACTCTGTTTGGTATGCCTTCTTGATCACACTCGCAACATTGTTAATCAGCTATCCCACAGCTTACCTACTCAACGAGACAAAGCATCCGCAACTGTGGCTACTCCTGATCATTATGCCAACGTGGATCAACTTATTACTCAAGGCCTATGCGTTCATTGGCATCTTCAGTCAGGCGGGGATTGCTAACCAGTTTCTAAGCTTCATCGGCATTGGTCCTAAGCAGCTACTCTTCACTAATTTTAGCTTTATTTTTGTCGCAGCCTATATTCAGATTCCATTTATGGTCTTACCCATCTATAACTCTATTAGTGAACTGAATCCGTCCTACGTTAATGCTAGTCGTGACTTAGGCGCAACGAATTGGCAAACTTTTAGTCGCGTGATTTTTCCACTGACACTTCCCGGTGTTAAAGCGGGAATTCAAGCTGTCTTCATTCCCTCACTATCGCTCTTCATGTTGACTCGTCTAATCGGGGGTAACAAAGTAATCACGCTGGGAACTGCGATTGAAGAACACTTCTTGACGACGATGAACTGGGGCATGGGTTCCACGATTGGTGTCGTCTTGATTATCGCAATGGTTATCATTATGTGGCTAACTGGTGGCAGTAAAAAGCGCACACGAAAGGGGTTAACGAAATAATGACCTTACGTAACTTTAAGTGGCGCAACTTATACCTGTGGCTCGTCTTTATTGTGCTATACGCGCCGATTATTTTTTTGGTCGTCTACTCCTTTAGCCAAGGTACGACCATGAATAACTTTCATGGTTTTACCTGGCAACACTACCAGGACTTATTTGCCGATAGTCGCTTAATTGCCATTTTTCTCGACACTATCTTGATTGCACTCTTATCGTCATTGTTAGCTACTATCATCGGGACTCTGGGAGCACTCGGTATCAATAGTACGACCAAACCGATAACTCGCAATACTTTATTATCGTTAAATAACATCCTAATGGTTTCCCCCGACGTTATTATTGGGGCCAGTTTTTTGATTTTCTTCACCGCGCTTAAAATTCCGCTAGGCTTTGGCTCGGTCTTACTGAGTCACATTGCCTTTTCAATTCCAATCGTGGTGTTAATGGTCTTACCCAAGATTCAAGAAATGAGTAGTAGTTTACTAGACGCAGCGGCTGATTTAGGTGCTAACAATTGGCAACTACTCAGTCAGATCATTGTGCCATACATCATGCCCGGAATTTTTTCTGGCTTCTTTATGGCGCTGACCTACTCCCTGGATGACTTTGCTGTTACCTTCTTCGTTACCGGGAACGGTTTTAGTACCTTATCCGTTGAAATCTATTCGCGGGCTCGCCAAGGTATCAACTTGGAAATCAACGCCCTATCAGGCCTAATGTTCTTGATGGCCCTAGTGTTAGTAATTGGCTACTACTTCATCAATCAATATAGCCGACGGCACCGGCGGCCAGCAGTCAGGGGGCGGCGGAAATGAAAAAATTATTGAGCATCATCGTTAGCCTGCTAGCAGTTTGTGGCTTACTAGCATTCGGCGCCCAACGCTTACAGACAAGCTCTGGTAGTACTGGCAAAAAGGTCTTGAATTTATATACTTGGGGAGATTATATCGATCCAAGTTTACTGACCAAGTTTCAGAAGCAGACGGGCTACCACGTTAACGTGGAGACCTTTGATAGCAACGAAGCCATGTATACCAAGATCAAACAGGGCGGTACGAGCTATGACTTAACGGTTCCTAGTGATTACATGATTGAAAAAATGAAAAAAGCCCACCTGCTCTTACCACTTGATAAAAGTAAGCTGACCGGGATGCAGAACTATGACTCACGCTTCATGAATTTAGACTTCGATCGGCATAATCGCTATTCAGTTCCTTATTTCTGGGGTACCCTGGGGATCATTTACAACGACAAGTACGTTCAACCGGGGCGTATTCAGCATTGGAATAACTTGTGGCAACAAAAGTACCACAACAAGATCATGCTAATTGATAGCGCCCGCGACGTGATGGGTTTTGCGCTCGCATCAATGAACCAGTCTATGAACACAACCAACCCCGCTACCTTGCTCGCTGCTCGTAACAAGTTAAACCGACTATCGCCCAACGTTAAGGCCGTTGTTGCTGATGAAATCAAGATGTACATGATCCAAAATGAGGCAGCGATCGCGGTCGACTGGTCTGGTGAAGCCAGTGAAATGTTGGCTGGCAATTCGCACTTGCATTACGTTGTCCCCTCTGAAGGAAGTAACTTATGGTTCGACAACTTAGTCATTCCAAAAACGGCCAAACATTTCAAGGCAATTTACGCCTTCTTGAACTTTATGAGTGAACCTAAGAATGCCGCGCAAAATGCAGAGTACATTGGCTATGCAACACCTAATCGGAAAGCTAAGGCGCTGCTACCTAAGTCAATTCGAAATGACCGCCAATTTTATCCAGACAACAATACCATTAAGCATCTCCAAATCTACCAAGACTTATCACCAGCTAAAGTTGGCCTGTACAATGATCGTTACTTGGAATTTAAGATGCATCACTGATTGACTTGCCGTGTTAGCATTGACATCAGTTCTAACCAGTACCACAGGATAAGTGGCATTAAGAAACAACTGATTATAAAGTAAAAGGGCCTGACTTGAAACAAAGTGCTTCAAGTCAGGCCCTTTAATGTCTGCGCGCTTTATCGCCATATCAGACCACTAATGATTAAAAATTTAATATTCGCTATCACTACTAACGCTAGTACTAATCCTAAACTTAACCGGTTTAACCAAGACCGATCTGCCGTAGTTGGAAAAACAATAAATTGTAAGTTCAAAACGAGTAACGAACAAAACGCACTGCTGGCCAACCACCAAAGTGCGTTAGAAAACAAGGTCGTTAGTAAGCTACCTGCTACCACTAGGGCAAACCACGGTTGAATTGGTGTTCGTATTGATTTAGTCGTCATTTTGACCGCCCCCCTTATCGTGCTTTAATTGTAAGGGCCGCCGTCACGTATCGTTAGTCCCAACAGCTGGTTACTTAATTGCCCGAATCATCAACAAGCCGGGTACTTCGACTGTTAACTAGTCCACAGAAATTCGAACAAAACTAAAAGTGTTCAGTCTCTTAAGGGAAGACTTCTTCTCAAGAAACCGAACACAATTTTTCTGTCAATATTGTCGAAACGTGCGTCAAGAGGTTGCTTGCAAGCAGACCACCTTTTGTCCCACTCTGCTGGAATTAATTTAATGATTAATGATATAAGTCAAAGCGCCCTTTACTGAAGACGGTTCCTAAATGGGCACTTTCCAATAGCGAACGGTCAGTAATAATTTTCTTCAAAGCCGATGCGGCATAACCGTGGACCGGTTTATTACTACTAAAGATTTCACCAATACCATCACGATCACTCAATGAAGCAACGGTTCCACTAGATTCATAGTGGAACGGTGCGGTTGATTGATTATGACGTAACGCGCCAATATTCTTAGCAGCCTGTTCGCCCGCCGCCAAGGCAATTTGCGCCGTAGTCGGGTATGGCCGATTACTTTCAGGATCCATCACTGCTGCCACGTCACCAACAATAAATACTTCGGGATGATCTTCTAGTGACAAATCGGGTTTAACCACGACTCGGTTACGACGTTGATCAAAGCCTGAATCAGCAATCACGTGTGACCCACTGACACCAACCGTCCAAATAATGGTATTGGCTGTAAATTCATGCTCATTCTTATCAGCATCACTGTAGACGACCGCCCCTGGCTTAATGGCTTCAATAACGGCTCCCAACCGCATTTCAACGTTATTTTTTTCCATAAACTTCAAGGCATAGTCGCGTAATTCCTGTGTAAACATTGGTAAAATTGATGGCATCCGTTCCAAACAAACTAGTTTGGCAGCGGGGGTTTGATACTTCGCTTGCAGTTTCGGTAATGTCTGCGTCAATTCACCTAATAATTCAATTCCAGTGAAACCAGCTCCACATACCGCAATTTTTAAATCATTTTTGTCTTTAGTGGTTCGATAAGCTTTAAAACGTTCTTCCAGATGTTCATAAACGGCCTGTGAAGTGGCCAAATCGTCCATTGGCAACGCATTTTCATCGGCACCAGCCACCCCAAATGTTTCTGACTGGAAGCCTAATGCTAATACTAAGTAGTCATAGGTCATTTCAGGATGATCTTCAAAAGTTACTTGCTTATGTTCGACATCCACGTTTTTGACCGTTGCTTGCACGAACTGAACACGCTTACCGATAATATCTGGAATCTGATAAGTAATCCGATCAGGAGCAATCGTCCCCGCTGCGACCTCGTGTAAATTGGTCTTTTCCGTGTGAGTTGGTGTCTGATCAACAAGGATGATTTCGTCCTCAGTCGGTAGACTCTTCTGTAAAAATTTGACGGCCCGCATCCCTGCATAGCCCCCACCTAACACCAAAGTTGTTGCCATGATTTATTAACCCCTTTCATTATCACTGTCGACTAATGCGACTTGCTGAGGCAATTGCCTCCACATACATTAATCCAGTTATAACTTGATAACTACATGGTACACTCTTCACGTTTAAAATTCAGCTAAAACGCCACGCTATTTTAATTGTTCACAATTCATCTAGTTTAGTGAATAAACTTACTCAATATGCTTAGTCACATTAGCAGTTACTAGTGACAAACTTTCAAACAAGACTTGTTGTTGTCCGGCCGTTAATTGTTCGCCGACTAAGTCAGCACACCATTGTTCATAAGCATGTAATTCCGGATACAGCGCTTGACCAGCATTAGTGGGATACAAGCAACGCACTTTTTTATTCTCTGGATGAGTTTGCTTAGACACATAGCCTTTTTTTATTAAATTCTGAACAGCCCGATAGTTAGTGGTTCGATCCATCTTCATTTGATCAGCTAGTTGACTGAAAAATAACCCGGGTTGCTCGCAAATCCGAATTAAATAAATAAACTGATTATTATTGAGACCGTATTTTGCAAAACGCTGATTGCCCTCATTCATGACAATTCGCGACAAAGTTCCCATCAATCTTAATGTTGGTATCATAAAAGCTCCTTTTTATTATTGCATATGCAATCATTCGGTGATAAACTTAACGGCATGCTAAGGAGGCATTACCATGTGGTCAATCAAAACATTCTCAGAATTAACAACAACTGAATTATACGCTATTTATGAATTGCGCGTCAAAACGTTTGTCGTTGAACAACAACGTATCTATCAAGAAGTCGACGCTATCGATTTGGCAGCTTATCATGTCTTTAAAACCGTTAATCACAAAATTGTTGCATACGCACGAATCTTCAAAGAGGCCGCTCACCTTTCTTTTGGTCGGGTAGTGGTTGACCAAAAACAACGTGGTCAGCATCTAGGAACCGATCTAATGAGTCACATCGAGCAAGTCGTTCAAGACCACTATTCCAACTTGCCAATTCAAATTGAAGCCCAAGTGCCAGTACAAGGTTTTTACCAGCATTTTGGCTTCACTTCGAGCGGCGCACCATTCCTATTCAACCATACACCCCACATCAAGATGACCAAACCAGCATTACAAGTCCAGTAGTGTGCGCAAAATTGATGTTATTAGTTAGCTACTCCTAACATTGCTTGCACAATGGGTTGCACCAATTATTAGGCTTATAGTAACTAAAACGCGTGACCCAGATTACCAATCATCTGGACCACGCGTTTTTAGATACTTAATTATTCAGCTTTAGATAGTCGCTCAACGTCGCGTACAATCATCAACTCTTCGTTAGTTGGGACGACCATGACCGTTACCGGTTCGTCATCCTTACTAATAATTTGCTCCTTGCCGTGCATATGATTCTTTTCATCGTCAACGGTTACACCAAAGTAACCCAATGCGTTAGTAACACGTTCACGAATCATCCACGAGTTTTCACCCACACCTGCTGTGAAGACAAGGGCATCAATACCGTTCATCTCGGCAATATAACTACCAACGTACTTCACAACCCGATTAACAAAGATATCAATGGCGAGTTTCGAGCGTTCACGCGTATCTTGCGTTTTATCAAGATCACGCATGTCAGGTGATAGCCCGGAAATACCCAGCAAACCGGACTTGTGATTCAAAATATCCACGAAGTCCTCGACATCAGAAATTCCTAAGTGGCGCATTAAAAATGGAATAATTGACGCGTCAATATCGCCCGAACGTGTGCTCATTGTAATCCCAGCCAGTGGTGTGAACCCCATTGACGTATCAACCGCTTTACCATGATCAAAGGCAGTGATTGAAGCTCCTGATCCTAAGTGCAGCGTCACTAATTTAAGTGAGTCAAGCGGTTTGCCTAATAATTGGGCCGTTCGGTTGGCAACGTAACGGTGACTTGTACCATGTGCCCCATACTTCCGCGCGCCAAACTTCTCATAATAATCGTAAGGAATACTATATAGGTAATTAACTTTAGGCATATCCGCATACAGCGAAGTGTCGAACACGGCTACTTGAGTCGCTTTTGGTAATAAATCACGGAATACTTCAATATAATAAGCCTGCGTTGGATTATGTAGCGGCGCATACTCAGATAAATCTTTGATTTTTTTCAAAGTTTGTGGCGTAATAATGACGGAATCTTTAAAATCTTCGCCACCCGCAACGACCCGATGGCCAACCCCGGTGATTTCACTAAGGTGGGTCACAATGTTATCGCTCTTCAACCGTGTTAGAACCATCGCGGCTGCTTCTTTTGCGTCAATTTTGTCCTTTGTTTCAGAATACTTACTACCGTCCGCTTTCTTAATTGTAAAAACGGAATCTGACAATCCCAGCCGATCAACCATTCCCGATGCGATTACCGTTTCTTCGGGAACACTGAAAAGCTTCCATTTTAAAGTTGAACTGCCGGCATTAATTGCTAATATTTTTGCCATGACTATTTTTCCTCCATCCATCATCAAGTGTGCCTAATGTCAGTTTAACTAATCGTGGATACGCTTTCAAGGATTTATTCACAAACTTTCAATTTTCATAACATTGCAAACTTAATTATTAGCATATCATTTCTTTCATAAGCGTGAATTGTCCTATAATATAGGTAATAGAAAGCGAGGCGATCATGATGAAAAAAGCATTTACTTGGTCCCTAAGTAACGGGTTTGCCACTCTCCTCCTAACCGTGGGGACTGTCCTTGCCATCGTCACCCTCAGTATTAGCTTCGGTTCACCAATTAGTGTTGATGCAATGGTCACGGCCGCGGCCCTCTGGCTTGCTGGTGTCGTCTTCTTACATCCAGCACCTGCTAAGATCTTGATTCCAGTAATCGTATTAGCCAGTCTCAGCCTTGGTTATGCCACCTACTTCAGCACGGCTGGTTCATGGTTACTAGCAGTCCTCGCAGCCATCATCACCGCCAGTATCGTCAGTTATGGTTTCAGTCTCCGTAAGACGATTCGCCAACATCACAGTCACTGGTACGATTAACTTTCCAGTCTGATAGACTTTCTTCTAAATCAAAATCATTAATCTAAACATCGCAACCGGCATCGTGGCCTTTGTCGCGATGCTTTTTTATTTAACTTTCAATCCATATTGTTAAGCCGTGCCAGCTTGGTTAGATTCCTGCTCGTCCGCATGTGCGCGTCCGATTCCGACCCTCGCCATTCGCATACCATCCCAACCGGAAGGCATTTCCACCAATGCTCATCGTTTCCAGAGTGTGAGATTCAGACGGGTTGGGACTGAGGATTAACCCAGCTAGGACGTTAAACGGTGAGCTTGACGTCATAGCGTCCTTAACCGGAAGCTCCTGTCTGACCGAACACGTTTCAACAATATTGTATGAACCGTGAAAGACCAGTATTTAAGACGTGAGCTTCGGCTTAAATTTGTCCACCACGTCCCAGCAATTGGCAGAAACACCTGGAAGTCGTCACAGGACGAACCAATTAGGTATGTTTACGCTAAATCCGAATTATTTCCAGCGAATCTCAGCTAGTTGCTTTTGACTTTGAAAACTGACACGATTTAACAATCTTTCAGGACCGTATCACAAGGTCTGACCCAGCTTCACCAATCAACAGCAGACAAACCCGAACAGATGTTTTATAATAGGAAACGACTAAATTCAGAAGGGATGCTCCGATGGCAACTAAGATTGGGATTCGACAACTGGTAGAATTCGTCTTGCGACAAGGCGACTTAAATGAAGTGAAAAATAGTCAGAACACTGCGTTAAATGGTGCCAAGATTCACCGGCAGCTCCAGAGTAGTCGTGGCGAAGACTATGATAGCGAAGTTTACCTTAAAAAAGTCGTCACGATGAATGCCACCGATTATATTATTGCTGGTCGGGCAGATGGTATTCAATTAAACGATGACGGCGCTTTGATCGAAGAAATCAAAACTTCTGATCAAGCCTTTGAAGACTTAAGTACCAATACACAGACTCTTTACTGGGGCCAAATTAAAGTCTACGGTTACCTTTTACTACAAGAGCACCCTGACCTCGATCAAGTTACTTTACAGCTGACTTATTTTCAAGTTATCAATGAAAAAATCACTAAAACTCAGCAAGTTCTTCACCGCGCCGAACTAGACGCCTTCTTTCAGGACTTAATTACAGAATATGAATATTGGCTAACACTACGGGCTGATTTGCGTCAGCAACGAAATACTTCCATTAAAGAGCTCCCATTTCCATTTCCAGCTTTTCGACCGGGCCAGCACGAATTAGCTGGCGCTGTTTATAAGACCATTCGATTACAAAAACGATTATTTGTCGAAGCACCAACTGGGACGGGGAAAACGATCTCAACACTATTTCCGGCCATCAAAGCAATGGGCGAAGACGTGATTGAACGCCTCTTTTACCTGACTGCTAAGCAAAGTACGCGCCACGTCGCTGAAGAGGCCGTTACATTAATGAGTCATGACGGTCTCAAACTTAAAAGCATTACGTTAACCGCCAAGGATCAGATTCGCTTTCCTGAAGAACAAGATATGCTTCCCGAAGATAATCCTTATATGATTGGCTACTACGACCGGCTTAAGCCGGCACTCAAGGATTTATTGACTCATGAAGACCAGATTACTCGTCCCATTATTGAACAGTATGCTCGCAAGCATACTATCGATCCATTTGAATTCTCCCTCGATACATCGCTTTTCTGTGATGTGATTATTTGCGATTACAATTACCTCTTTGATCCGTTAGTCTATTTACAACGATTCTTTAGCGAAAGTGATGACGACAACTTCTTTCTTGTCGATGAAGTTCACAACCTAGTTAGTCGATCTCGTGATATGTACTCAGCAGCGATTAGCAATCAACCGATTAGTGCGTTACTAAAGCTTGCCAAACCCGATAAAAGTCAACCTAGTGATGACTTGCAACGCGAACTCAAAAAGGTTCGGCGCAGTTTTACACGGATCAGTAAGACCTTGCTTGACGATCAAGTCACCGAACAAGTATTACCTGATCCCCCGGACAAATTATTACGCACCCTAAGAACTTTTAACGAATTTGTGATCGACTGGTTAGCGCAGCAAAAGCCGGGACCGCTGCTTGACGCCGTCCGTGACTATTTCTTCGCCTGTCTGACTTTTGTTAAGATTGGCGATCTGTACGATGGCAGCTATCAGACACGCTTCGTCCTTGATGGCCATCACTTGACGATCAAGGAACTCTGCCTTGATCCAAGTGACTTTCTTAACCGTTCCCTAGAACTGGGTAGTGGTGCCGTCCTTTTCTCTGCAACACTAACCCCCATGGCATATTACCAGCGGGTGCTCGGTGGTGAAGCCAATAGTTTGGCCTACCAACTGCCATCGCCATTTCCACCAAAACATCAGGCCATCCTCGTCACTCAGTACGTTCAAACGACGTATCACGAGCGGGAACATAACGTGCCCCGGATCATTGCTAGTTTACACGCCATGTTGACAGCTAAACGCGGCAACTACCTCGTGTTCTTCCCATCGTATGGCTATCTGCTGCAGATTAAGACAGCCTTTGAAGCCGCCTATCCCGATGTCGCAACTACTGCGCAAGCCTCGACGATGGATGCAACAGCCCGGCAGACCTTTTTGAACCAGTTTCAGTCAGCCCCAGCGCAAACCTTACTCGGTTTCTGCGTACTGGGTGGCATCTTCTCTGAAGGTATTGATTTACGTGGCGATCGTTTAATCGGAGTTGCCATCGTTAGCGTTGGTTTGCCAGGGATCAATCCCGAAACCAACTTGATTCGGGACTACTACGACCATCAAAATGGCCTGGGATTTGCCTACGCTTATCAGCTACCAGGGATGAACAACGTCCTACAGGCAGCTGGTCGCCTAATTCGTAGCGCCAAGGATACCGGAATCGTGCTGTTATTAGACCAACGTTTTGCCAGCCGACGCTACACTGAGTTATTCCCAGCACACTGGCAATACTATCAGACGATCCAATCAGTGCCGCAGCTCGAAGCGACCATTACCAACTTTTGGCACCAAACGGAGGTGACTCATTAATGAAGACTAAATTAACTAAGCAACTTGAAAGCACGCTCTACCAGTACTGTCTGGAACAGGGCGCTTACGTGGTTGAAGAAGTTGCAATGCCCGCTGATAAGGGGATTGTTGATACGTTAAGCTACCAACAACTCCCGGATGGCCAGATTGAATGGCGCTGCTATGAATTAAAAGTCACTAAAGCTGACTTTCATTCTAAAGCCAAGCTTTCCTTTATCGGTCATTACAATTACTTTGTCTTGCCGCAACAACTTTATCAAGAAGTCCAAGCTGAAATCCCAGATCACGTAGGCGTATTGATTTACCGTGCCTTCGATCAACGGGCACTGGAACTCGCCCCTCGGCCGTTACGAACACCGGGCTTCTTGACAGTCGCTAAAAAAGCGCAGCGGCAGGATTTACAAGTCGAACAGGCGCCCCTGATCAGTCACTTCATCGCCTCGTTATTTCGCGAAGTTGATAAAGCCAAACGCGTCAAAAAAGGATTACAACTTTATTCTGATGACCAACTCTTCAAAGAATTACGCAAGCGAAGTCGGACTGGCTATGATGTCTATGATCCGGAACAAAACTTATATGATCGCTTTATTGATGATACCCAAAGTGACGCCATAACGGCCTTGCAAACAGAACTGGATGCCCGTAACGCAGAATATCAAGCGCTCAAACTAAAATACCAGGCATTGACAGCGCCAGATTTGCGTGACCAATTATGAGTACCTACTACCCTTACTTACGTGGCCGAATGTATGATCTATTGGCCTTAAAAGCCTTGTGCGAGCAAAATCAATTAGGTCCCGACATCATCCCAGTTATTGAACCAGTCCGTGATTCTAAGGAATTACAACAGACCGTTCGGACTTTCATTGAAGCACAACAACCGTTTAGCATCATTGCCAATCCCCAAGTAAGCGTCTACGGACTCAATACCGTTAAACTCCATCCACTGCCAGACCTGCGTCCCTATCCGTTTTACCATCCGGGAGCGATTCTTGCAGCTGACTTTAGTCACGATTTTCTGACGACTGGTCTTGGTCAGACGAGCTTGCTAGTAGCACCTAACTA
Organism: Lactiplantibacillus paraplantarum; assembly: GCF_003641145.1. NCBI lineage: Bacteria > Bacillati > Bacillota > Bacilli > Lactobacillales > Lactobacillaceae > Lactiplantibacillus > Lactiplantibacillus paraplantarum. Next base: position 287,850 of record NZ_CP032744.1, on the reverse strand, counting down.
TCCGTTGCTTAAGACTTACCAACACACTAACACTTTGCGTCAGACCGGGCATATTCTGATTCCTGATGAGGCGCGACTACACGAACTACTCCCAACCCGTGCTATCTTATTGACCGATCCCGTGCCAACACCAGCGCACGTTGCGGATTACCAGGAATTAGTCGACGCTTATTTTGCACCAGCCAACTGGCACCTATCACCAGTTGGCTTTGATGGCTTTGGCGATTATTCATTAATGGGCCGTCCGTACTTTGATCACGGGATGCCGTCACGCGCAATTGCGTTACATATTATTTATGTTACGGTTAATGGTGACCTCCGCATCCATCATTTTGTCTCAGATAGTAATACCAATATGCGTGGTCAAAAGAAGAAATTTTTCGAAGCACTCACGAAGCTAACAGCTTGGGCGCCCACCCACTTAACGGGATTAAATCGCACCCCAGCTTTGGCCGCCCTACTAGCCTATGCTGAAGGCACCAAATTTCCAGGATTAGGAACAATCAAAAAACTAGCAATCATGCACCACTTTCAATTAATGCACCAACTACTGGCACTGAATTAGAGGAGAATACGATGGCAAAACAAGAATCGGCTTGGAAACAAATGATCCATTTCTATCGTCATGACTATGAGGAACAACACGCGCCGATGTTATACGGTGACGTATGGTTAAAGACCAAATCACACCAACGGCTACTGCTAGGGCTAAGCACTCAAGGCCAGCAAAACTTAGGCCTAGTTAGTCAAATTAGCTTGCCAACTAATGGCGAGCATCTCATGGCAGGGGACACTTTGGCAACTCTCACAGACGACCATGGTGTGCACACACTGCCAACGCCCTTTAGTGGTACCGTTCAGAAGACTAATGTTGCTTTACAAGCTACCCCACAACTGATCGTTAGTAACAAGCAAACGGATAATTGGTTAGTCCAATTAAAGGCTGACTAGTTTCAAGTTACCAAAAGTAAGTTGTCTGGCGAATAAACAAACGCTTACATTACCATTAAATCGACTTATAAATTGACTAAACTAAGTCTAGTGATTAAAGCAATGACCACCAATCCTACTTATAATGGGCTTTTATTCGCAAAGGATACGTTTAGTTAGGTTGACCAACAGACTCATTCTTTGTCTTCAAATATCATTAATTAGCGGATTCAAAAATTAGTACCTGGCACGTTATATTACAAAAGATTACAAAACACCCCATTTATTACAATAATCGATGTAATTCGTAAAACTCCTGCTATTTTCCTGTTACAATCACCAGTTATACTAGGTACCATTGAGCGCTTGGAAGATTCACGGGGCCAAGCCAAATTCGGACTAAAAAATAGGAGTGTACATTATAAATGAAGATTAAGAATGCTTTATTATCAACTGCTGCCGCTACTGCTAGTCTCTTTGCCATTGGTGCTACTGCCCAAGCCGCTACGGTAACTGTTAAATCTGGCGATACGGTTTCTGCTATCGCTGCTGAAAACAATACGACGATTGCTGCAATCCAACAAGCTAACCACTTAAAAGACGTTAACTTAATTTTAGTTGGTCAACAACTTGAAGTTAATGGTGATAGCACCACGACCACTTCAACGCAAACGACGCAACAAACGACCACGACGCAAGCTTCAACCCAAACTAGCCAAGCCCAAACAAACCAAGCTAGCCAGACGCAATCAAGTCAAGCCCAAACCAGCACACCTGCTGCTAAGACTACGACGCAAACGACTAGTTCAACATCTAACTACAGTAACAGTGGTTCTGATAGTGCTGCTAAGGCTTGGATTGCTGGTAAAGAATCTGGCGGTTCATACTCCGCTCGTAACGGTCAATACATCGGTAAGTACCAATTAAGTGCTTCATACTTAAACGGTGATTACTCCGCCGCTAACCAAGAACGGGTTGCAAACAGTTATGTTTCTTCACGTTACGGTTCATGGAGCAATGCTAAGAGTCACTGGTTGGCTAACGGCTGGTACTAAAAAGCTACTTTAAATTAATAATTAACTGAATAAAATTCCAAAACGCGTAGATTACTCAAAACAACTTGAGTAATCTACGCGTTTTGCTTTTCCAAGGTTACTGGCGCTACCTATGTGCCACAGGTCAATTCTTCCGTACTCGTTTTTGCCATCAAGCACCACTGGAGTTCAAAACTCCTATGTAATGACAACATTGTTAACATGGATTAGCGGTCAATCCTAACCCACAACTTAATAAACCCATTATTCCGATACACAACTAGCCGTCTCCATCCAATACTAGTGAACGTTACTCAACAAGTAGGTACCGTTAAGCATCGTCTGAATAGCCCAATCATAATCGAGAGACTTCAGAAAACGACGTTAATTGCCAGACTGGCCGTCTAATGATACGCCTGCTTCATTCATTAGCCCACTACGGAAGAGTAATTACTTACTGCTCAACAACAAACACTCAACAGCAACTAGGATTAGTTCAGTTATTATCACTTAAAACCATGATGCCGCAATAATCATCGCAGACTATTTTGGATACAAACCTACTATAATAGTAATTAATTAACGGCCCCTTTCATAAATCGGCCAGGTCATCAGCCTAATTCAACAAATGGTCAACTTAATCGAAAAAGCCAATTAGTTAGTAAAAAATTACTGTTCAATCGTTACTTTAACTGAATCTAAGGATGAATCAATAACTATAAATCCACTACTTAAATCTTTAAAATTGTCGACAATCACGTTTACTTTTCATAAATCAATCTGAATTCACTAGTTTTCTAGAACAAAGCCAACTGTTTTCATTATTAGTTTTCCCGTTTAACCATTGGTATTATTGATGTTCTAACTAATTAATCGGTATTGACAGCGCTATTTTACATGAAATCCAGCTCAAATATTACAATTCATTACAAAAACGGCCTTATATTACAAGCACCCCCTAAAAACGTAATGTTCTGATTATTGCACTGCAACACTCACTAGTTATACTAGTCACTGTTGATTGGTTGAGACATCAACTGCTTGACCAATAGTAAATCACATGTAAATAATCGAACACACGCAAATTATAGGAGAGTGTATTAATTATTATGAAGATCAAAAACCTTGTATTATCATCAACTGCTGCATTAGCTTTATTCGCTATCTCAACAACGGTTGCCAACGCTGATACTTATACTGTTAAGGCCGGCGATACTGTTTCAGCCATTGCCAAAGCACACAACACTTCAGTATCAACTATCGAAAAGGCAAACAAGTTGGCTAATGTTAACTTAATCTTCGTTGGTGATAAGCTTGAAGTCAACGGTACTACTACTACGACTTCTGCTACAAGTACTGCACCACAATCAGCAACTAGTCAAGCTGCTACTTCAACTGCAACTAGTGCCAGTGCTACTAGTGCTGCTTCACAATCAGTTGCTAGCCAAGCTTCTAGTTCTGCTGCTACTTCTTCAGCAACTAGCCAAGCTACTTCAAGTGTTGCAACGAGTGCCGCTTCTTCAGCAAGCTCAACACAATCAGCTGCTAGCCAAGCTTCTAGTTCCGCTGCAACCACTAGCCAGGCTTCATCAAATGCCACTAGCTCAGCTGCATCATCAACTAGCTCAACGACTTCAAGCTACAATGGTAGCAACATGCAAAGCTATGTTTTAAGCCAAATGGCATCACGGACTGGCGTTTCAGCTTCAACTTGGAATACCATCATTACGCGTGAATCAAACTGGCAATCATCTGTTAAGAACAGTACTTCTGGTGCCTACGGTTTATTCCAAAACATGCATATCAGCAGTGGCTCTGTTCAAGACCAAGTTAACGCTGCCGTTAACTTATACAATGCACAAGGCATGTCTGCTTGGGCTTTATAAAATATAACTGATAACAAAAACAGCGTAACGACATTAATTGTCGTTACGTTTTTTTTCGTTATCAGTAGTTAAAAGGCGTATGCTTGATACTAAAGACATTATGGAAAGGCCTGATTAAATGCGCCGTCAAATTAAATTAATCAGTGCACTATGGGGCTGCATGTTAGGAAGTATGCTATTAATTGGCCTGATCTTCCAGTTTCCCCTCTTAAGCCATCTTTCCTCATCATTAACAACTGGCCTTGAGGAAATGATTTTTATTGCAATCGCCCTCATATTAAATCGTGACTGGCTACAACAACCTCTCACCTATAGTCTAACTGCCACTTGGAGACAACGTTTGCACCCCCTCGAACCAACTTTAATTGTAACTGGCTTAATGGGTGGTTACACGTTGATGACCGCGCATCGTCTGAATACCACGTTAACGATCCTATTTATCGCCATACTCATCAGCTTATTTGAAGAGACTTTTTTTCGAGGCATGCTGTTTCAAGCAAGCCGTCAAACACTAGGCGTGATCAAAGCTGCAATCTTTAGTAGCCTCCTCTTTAGTCTAACGCACCTGATTAACCTTAGTCACCAAGCCCTCAGTCTAACCTTATTACAACTAGTATTTACGTTTGTATTCGGCTTACTTTTGTGCCTAATTACTGCGCAGACAGCATCGTTATTTTGGCCACTGATTATCCATGCCACTAATGATTTCTTTAGCTTGATGCAACCACCAATCAATTTACCAGGAATTCATTCCACTGCTAGTTTTCAAATTGTAGAAGTTGTCATTGTCGTGTTATTAATGGTACCCATTCTGCGCCAAAATCGGGCATGGCTACCATAATGACCACTGACAAGCGACTGTTTAGTTATTAAAGCACCCAACATTTCAAATTGGTCTATACTAGAGTTAATATTAGCTTGTGGAGGAGATTTAAATGCAACTAACTAAACACGGTTGGGGTGCCGTTATTAGTATTTTTATTTTGGTTCCGATTCTTTTTAAATTAAGCGCATTATTACCAGTACCAACATTGTACAGTGGTCTAACCCAAGACTTACTGATACTTTTACTATTTCTATTATTAAACCATTTTTGGTTTAAAATACCGATTAAGTGGTGGCACTCACAGTCACTCGCTCATCAAAGCCTGCAGCTCATTCCTGGTATCATTATTTTATTGTTACCTATGACCAGTAATTACATTAAATTATTTCAGTTGGCTCGGACCCCAATATTGGGTTTCTATATCGGCTATACGTTATTAATTGGCATTACTGAAGAATACCTTTACCGGGGTATGCTCCTACCATTACTGCGAGACTGTTTTCCCAATCGGATAATGCTAGCCATCTGCATTGACAGTTTATTATTTGGTTTTACCCACCTACTCATTAACAGTAGTCAACTGACTCTTAGCTACGTCATTCCCCAAGTCTTTTACGCCGCAATGGGAGGGCTCGTTTTCTGCGGCCTTTATCTGCGAACTAATAACTTAGTCTGGTCGATGATGCTCCACACATTATCAGACGTATCCGTCATTGTTAGTTTAGCCACTCACACTCACACTGCTGCCAAATTAAGCATCCCCACTGCTTACGCGATTGGTATTTCAGTACTTTACCTTGTTCTATTTATTATCGTCGCCTTTATTATTCGCTGGCAAGTTCGTCCTAAAAAATCAGCTCTATCCCAGTAATGATTCACCGCGAATGAAAAATAGGTCCCCAGAATCAAACAATTCTGGGGACCTATTTTTGGTTATTCATTGTGTCAAATGGCAAAAGCCAAACAATTCTCGCCACCTAATGACTAGCTCAACATTGATTTACCAATATCATACTAGGTTTCAGCAACAAATTGATGCTTTTCTAACCGGAATGAATGGTCGCAAACATCCGCGACGTCCGGTTCATGCGTCACAATAATCACGCATTTCTTTTGTTCATGGGCAATCTTTTGGAATTGGTCAATCACATATTTCGTATTTTCCTCATCTAAATTACCCGTTGGTTCATCGGCAACCACTAGCTTAGCATCGCACACCATCGTGCGGGCGATGGCAACTCGTTGTTGCTGACCACCAGACAAACGCTGCACATTTTTCTTCATCTGGTCATCCGTAATTCCTAGCCGCCGTAACATCTTCATCGCATAATCCTTATCACCACGGTGTTCTGAATTCGTAATTGCCATGGCAGTCATGAGATTATTCAATGGTGACATGTACGTCAACAAATTATACGATTGAAAGACAATGGCAACTTTCGACTTTCGGTAATTAGTCAATCCAATTTTATTAATTGGCTCACCATTGAGTTCAATCTGGCCAGCGCGTGGTTTATCTAACCCTGCTAGTAGTGAGAGAAAAGTTGTCTTTCCAGACCCACTTTGACCAACAATTGCGTATGATGTTCCAGATTTAAACTCCAAGTCGACGTGCTCAAACAGGCTATTTTCTTGGCGGTCATACCAGTAACCAAGATCATTTACTTTTAACATTGCCGCCCCTCCTAATCAATTAAGACTTTCTTCGGCTGTAGTCGTAGTATGCCGCCCGAAGCTAGCATAATCGACAAGAACATAATCGCTAAACCAAAACCACCAAGTTCAACTAGGTCCATCACTGTGACATTAATGTCCAGGTCCGTCTTGGCTGTTGCACTAGCCGTACCGCCATTCTGGCCACCGCCTGGCATATTACCACTAGGCTTGCTACCACCAGCATTACCACTAGGGGCACCACCGCCTCCAGGTTGACCTTGCTGACTAGTTGAACTAGTCGTAGTCGTTGCGGTCGTTGTTTGTTGCGAGACTAACTGGTCCCCCAGTTTATTACCCACAAACTTACCACCAAAACCGGCCAAGACAACCGAGACGATCAAGACCATCACCATTTCAGCAAAGAATTGGGCTACAATCTTCCAACGACTCTCACCTAATGAGAGCAAGACCCCAATTTCGTAGCGACGTTCACGAATCATCAAAATGACAATCAAGGCTAGGATAATGGTCCCAGCAATAGCGACAAGCCAAACAATCTTATCGGCAAATGATTTGACGTTGTTCATCGAGCTCTTAACCGTTTGGTAACTGCTGTCATCCGTTGACAATGAATACTTCGACGTATTGATCAACTGTTTACCAGACGTTTTAACACTGCTAACTTTAGCTGGGTCCGAAATATCGAACGTAACCGAATCAGCCGTGTTTTTATACTTAGAACCCTTGACCGTGTTAGCGAACGTGTATGACGTGTAGACACTATTGCTGACATCGGTACTACCAGGGCCCTGTTGCGTGCTGGCACTAGATGACGCCTTATAGACCCCAACGATCTTCATGGTGTAGGTCTTCTTATCACCAGTTGTTGACTTTAACTTGATCGTATCACCGACGCTCAGGCTATCTTCTTTAGCCAATTCGCTTTCAATGACGACATTATTAGTGCCTTCATCGCTAGCCGTGATCCCACGACCCTTAGTAATCTTACTTGAGCTACTTTCAAAGGTCGAAACACTGCTAGTATTAGTAACACCAGTAATTGAGATATCACCAGTACCACTACTACTTGAACCACCCATACCTTTCATTCCACCGCCAGTACTGCTATTAGATGTTGAAATCGTATCAAAACCCTTCGCATTGGCGGAAGTTGAAACCGTTGCATTATAGCTTGCAACATTGCTGAGTTTAGCAATCTTCTTAGCATCGCTCAACTTAACGGGTGATGTGGTTAGCTTAGGTCGACTGCTCTTACTCGTAGACGTCGAGCTGCGCATCTTCTTAAAAGCCGCCTCCCGGTTAGCAGATAAAGTGACGGTTGCCCCGACACTCTTCTTGGCATTACTAGTTGCCGTATCGGCAGCATTCCTGATTAATAATCCCGCTAACACAAACAGCATAATTGCCGATGTGACGAGTACTAATAGAATTGAACGGCCTTTTTTTGCCGTTAAATTGAGCCATGCGCGTTTAAAGAAATTCACGCTTAAACCCTCCTTCAGATAAAGTATTGGTATGACAATTGCGTTCACAACTTTTAAAGTACACGCGAAATCTGACTAATTTGTGAACACGATTAGGTTATTTATGGGCTTGTTACCGAATATTTTTAATTCAGTTATACGATTGCTCTAAAGCGATGGGTAGCGCCATCCAGCGACGCTACTAACTGATAAAAAAAGAACTGAGGACCAATTTGGCCACTCAGCTCCATAAACTGAAACTCAGTTGAGGCGAATCTGCATCTCAGCATTATATCTGAAATACTGTCGCAAAAATTTTGCTGGTCGCTTAATCTGCCACCTTAGCTAACTGGTAATTATTGCATGGTACCACCACGTATTACTTCCCTGGGACTGAATTTAACGTCCACTTAATGGTACTTTGATACTGGCCAGGTATTGCCTCTGGGCTAGTTTGAATCATTAGCCCTTGCTGTGTAGACCAGTCCTTTGTGACATGATAATCCTCCCCCACATTAGTCCGCTTTTCGACGACTACTTGCGCATTGTTCTCAGTAACTGGCTTCATCTGCTCACCATCATGATAGTATAGTCCACCAGCTAACTTTGCTCCCTGTGCCGTTTTGAACTCAGTTGCCGCAACATCCAACCGCCATTTGTTATTACTCCCAGTCTCATCAACAATAACGAGTTGCATGTCCTGTGGCCGACTGATTTGAGTTGCTCCCGATAACTTAACTGTTTCAAACGTACTGTTTTCACTATAAGATTTAATCCGTAATTCACCATTGAGCACTAACACCGTAACTGTCACTGGATCAGATACCGCATTATCCTTGCTGCGTGCGCGTAACACTAATTCATTTTCACCTTCATTTAACTCTTCTGGATCAAAGTCCAACTCTACGTAGCCGGCTGCTTCGTCAGGATCCAACAAATAATCTTCGAGCCGTTCACCATTCAGCTTAACTTCAACGCGCATACCTTCGTTGTCAAAGTCACTTTCATCATTGAGCCTAATTTGGCCCTTAACCGTCGCACCTTCACCTTTTTTTACTGGTTTAATTGGTTCGACCATCAATCCGACTGATTTACCCGTCGTAATTGTAAAGTGCGGCGTTGGCGTATCAGATTGCTTTTCATGACCAACAAAATAACTGATATCATCCGCCACTTTAGTATCTTGTGTTACTCGTTCGGCCTCTCCCTTAAGTGTGATGTATGCATGCCGATTATTCGCGGAGAGCGCCTGGCTGAGTGAATGTTGAATTCGTTCCACTGCCTTTTTATCATCTTCAGGCAACCCAACTACTTCTTCATGACCGTCCTCATAACGGATATTGGCCTCACTAAAAACCACGTGTGCCGGCAAGGCTAAGTTTGCCTCGACCCGTTGCCAATCATTGTCACCACCCAAGTAACTAAGGACATACTCATACTCAAGCTCATCGCCACCGCGGACCCAGCTGCCTTCATAAACGGGAAGTGCTTGCGTTAGATTTCTAACATTCAAGTCCGATTCAACTTCAATCGGGTGTGGTAATGTCTCAAAAGCAACTAGTGCGCGCGTATTATTCGCCGTAGCCGTACTAGTTACACCCCAAGTCAAGTTTCGAAAGCTCTTTCCAAAAACTTGCGTGTCAATTTGGAAAATCTTGACGGGCCCACCATCGAACGAATAGCTCATCGTTTTGTTTTTAGCTGACCACGTCAGTTTTACTGGATACCATTGACCACTATTAACTTTAAGTCGTTCTTGAGCTGCCTGATGGTTCTGCTCAAAATGATAGGCTGTGGTTAGCCCTCCACGTTGAGTATACGTTTCAGGGGCAGCTGGATAGATTGATGCTAGGTGATTCTTATGCATCTTCTCATCAAATGAATTACCACGTTGATAAAGTCCTAAGAATCCCCCGTTATTGACCTTAGTATCAATTTCCAGTGCCCAACTTTTCTGAATAGCTGTCTTGGCAATTGTCGCCGGTGCGGTCTTACGATGATAAGTATCCGTTCCATAAACACCCAAGTTTTCACCAATAATATTCTTAGTTCCAAAACGGCTGATTGCCGCTGTCTTACGTGGATCATTTTGCAAAACTAATGCTAATCCTTCACTGGCCGCTAGATTGACCCACATCGTTATTTTATTATCCACGTTCATATTAAAGCGATTGACTGGTGTTGACCAGATGGCACCAACCTGATTATTGTCATGATTCAGTTCAAAAACGTGGGCTTGTTCACCGTTCAACTTTGTAACCGCTATCTTAGACGCGCTGTTTTTATCGAATTGTCCAACTTCAAATAGGCCATCCAGATTCAATGCTTTGGCAGGCACTTCATCCAGTGCATCGGCTCGGACAGTCGTTGTCGCCACACTCATTCCCCAAACTAATAGTCCCAGCAAAAATCCCCAATACTTTAACTTTCCCACCTCAGCACACCCCTATTGATATATTAATTCTTCCGTTGAATCATACGCCGTATCTTAGCAAATTCCAACACTGTTTGTCAATTATTTTTTATAGTATCAATAAGTATTTATTTATAAATGGTAATTAATAGCTAAGTTAATACTTAAGTTATTTTCCGTTAATAAAAAGCCATACTCAATTGTAATAACCGAGTATGGCTTTAACTCATTTTATACACTCCTATTTTCAGGCGCCCAAGGGCAATCAATGACATGATCATTAATAATACCGGTCGCTTGCAAATAAGAATAAATTGTCGTCGGCCCCACAAACTTGAAGCCCCGACGTTTCATTTCCTTAGACACACGCTGTGCAAGCGCATTCGTTGCTGGGACTTCATCAATCGACGACCAGGCCTGTCGAATTGGATGCCCATCAACAAATGACCACAACCAATCAGCAAAGTTATCACCATCCGGCCAGTCCCGAATCACACGCGCGTTGTTAATCGTCGCCATTAGCTTCTGACGGTGACGAATAATCCGAGCGTCCGTTAATAAGCGGTCGACATCTGCAGACGTCATTGCTGCCACCCGCTCGATATTGTAGTCCGCAAAGTCTTCATCGAAAGCAGCACGTTTATTTAACACCGTTTGCCAGCTTAACCCCGCTTGGTAAGTTTCCAAACACAGTAACTCGAAAAGCCGTTGGGAATCATGCTGCGGGTGACCCCATTCATTATCATGATACGCTTGCATTGCTAGTGACGAATTAGCCCATGCACATCGTTCCATTAACCTCATCTCCTAAAAAAGACGCCGCCCAACCTATTGGTTGAACGGCGCCCGTTGGTTATACTTCATTATCGCATAACTTAACTATTTTATTGGCGATTTCGTTTCGTCTGCTTGTCAGCAGTTGTTTCGTCTTCCATCCGATCCGTCAACGGATAAGTTAAGCGAATCAAACTTGGAATAATCGTTGGAATGGCGAATACCAGGATAATCAAGCCGATAATCACAACCATTGCCACTTGGATCAACGTCAAGACACCGGATGGCATCAAGGCGGCGAACGTCCCACTCAAGATCAAGGCAGCGGATAAGACCACGGCCCCAATGACGGCGGAAGCTCTGACAATTCGAGTACTTGGTGTGGCAGCCGAATTATCAAATTCACGATACTTCATCATCAAGAAGATACTGTAATCGACCCCTAAGGCAATCAACATGATGAACCCGAAGAACGGTGTGTTCCAAGTTAACATGCTTTGACCCAAGAACCAGTTGCTCAAGATACGGGTAATACTCAAGGACATAATGTAAGCCAATAACAACGTCCCTAAGATGTAGAACGGTTGTAAGACCGAACGCGTAATAACCATTAAGGCAATCAAGATTCCGACTAACATAATCGCAGCAGTCCGAATAAAGTCACTCGAAGCAATTGCTTGGGTATCATTCGTTTCAGACGTTTGACCACCAATCGCAATGGTGGCACCATCTAACGCGGTTCCCTTCAAGCTGTTCGTTGCTTGCTTTTGAATTGCCGTTACTTTATCCATCGCTGACTTCGAACTTGGATTTTCATTCAAGACGATCGTTAACTTCGTTGCATGGTTATTGCCAGACATGTAAGCCTTCAAAGCAGACTTGTAAGTCTTACCCTTTAAAGTACTCTTTGGTACGTAGTAAGTCTTAGCAGCCGCTGAGTCCTTCAAACCAGTCAAGTAACTATTAGCTGATCCAACACCCTTGTTGATCGTTGTTGTCCCGTCACTGGCGGTCTTCAACCCATCTTGGAGCGTCTTCATCTGACCAACTAAACTTTGAATACTGGTGTACATCTGTTCGTTACCAGAGGCCACTTGCGAGGCACCACTGTTAAGCTTACTTACACCACTTACCAAGGTAGGTACTTGTGAATTTAAGTTTGCAGTCCCACTAGCCAATTGTGAAGCACCACTGTTTAACGTTGAAGAGTTGGCAGCTAATTGGTTAGTCCCAGAATCAAGTGCACTGATGGCACTCGTTAACGTTGGAATTTGCCCTTGTAAGCTTGTCAAACCAGTTGACACTTGTGATGCACCGCTATTGACTTTGGTTGCACCAGTCGCAGCTGTTGAGACGCCATTGGTATACGTATTTAATTGTGATGCTAAGGAACTTGCCCCACTTTGAAGCTGGTTCAAGCCAGTAGTAATTTGTTGAGATCCATCTACCAATCCATTGGTACCGTTTAAGCCAGATTGAATCTGTTGCATCCCACTAATCGCAGATTGCAGCTTTGAGATAACTTCCAAAGAACCATTATTGGCCTCCGTTGATTTTTTAGCTAATTGTTGCAAGTTAGATAGTTGCTTCAATTCACTACTCAATGTCGAGAGTGTATCCAACTCCTTGGTTAAGGTTTCACCTGTCTTACCCATTGCTGCTAAGTCTGTTTGCAACTTCTGTGCGCTGGTCTGAGTTGAGGTAATGCTTGATGACATTGAGGAACTTGCGCTATTAACTTTTTGAGTAATTTGTTTTCCGACGGCAGTTAACGCAGCAGTTAATGCAGCAGTCTGTTGAGTAGTTAATGCAGTTCCACCGTTCTTATTAACAGCATTTACCACCGTCTGAATATCATCGTCACTTAAACTAACATCTCCAGAACTTGAGGCCACTTTTTCCAAAGCAGTTAGCGCCTCTTGTAAATTAGCTGTATCGTTTTGAACAGCCTTACTGTTGTCCGCCAGAGTCGAAGCAGTTGTTGTCATTCCACTAATATCTGGTAGCGAAGTCGAGCTCGTAGACAGCAACGGTTTCATTGCCTCATTTAATTGCTCTAGACCTTTTTGTAAATCATTTAATTTTTGTGTATTAGCAGTACTTGTCGCATCTGAGACACTAGAGTTAACACTGGTCTGCATTTTTTGAAGACCCGCTGTTAGTGCAGTTGCACCAGTTTGCAATTGTGAAACTCCAGAAGTTAAAGTTCCAGTTCCACTAGAGATTTTGGTTTTGTACCCATTCAAGGTATCTAATCCAGAACTCAAAGTATTCGTCCCACTAAACAGACTATTAGCACCTGTAGTCAACTGATTAACTCCACTAGCCAACGTCCCAGTCTTACTATTCAACTGGTTTAAACCATTATTGACCGTGTAAACACCATTAGTATAAGTAACTAATCCACTCGCTAACGAGCTCGAACCACTTGCTAACTGACTAGCCCCACTTGAAAGGGTCCCAGTCTTACCATTTAAAGTATTGAGTCCTGATGATACTTCATCCGCTCCATCCGCTAACTTCTTAGCCGACTTCGCGCTACCATCCATATCGGCACTCTTCAATTTACTATTGGCACTATCTAACCCGCTACCGATCTTAGTTAGCCCCTTGCTAGCAGACTTCATCCCACTAGTGACAGTACCTAATTGATCACTAACATATAATTGGTCGATTTGTGAGCCACCTGGTTGGGTGACGGACGCCACCGTTTTGACACCCTTAACTTTTTGTAACTGTTTCGTTAAGCTGTCGATGACTTTTAAATCTTTTTCATTATTTAAGGCATGGTCTGTCTTAATATACAAGGTTGACGGTTCCGCCGTCCCTTTGGAGAAGTGATCCTGAACAACTTGGAAGCCCTTCTTTGCTGGAATCGTGTCGTTTAATTCAGCCAACGTATCATAGTTCAACTCATTGTTATACGTTAAAATAAATGGCAACGAAACTCCTAAGACAACGACTAAGGCAATGATTGGGTAACGAACAGATGAAGCCGCAATGCCGTGCCACATCTTACTCGTACTACCACCCGCAAATTTCTTCGTTGGCCAGAACAACCGTGGTCCTAAAATAGCCATGAAGAATGGGTTTAACGTTAACAAGACGACCAGTAAGATTGCAACCGCAATGGCAACCCCAACCGCTGACTTGTAAATTGAGAAGTTCGCTAGCCCCAGGGCACTAAACCCAATCAATAGTGACGATCCACTGTATAGGATCGTTCGTCCGGCAATCTTTAACGCGCGACCAGTCGCGGCGACCGGACTATCGCCATGACTGAGTTCTTCTTTGAATTGATCGAACAGTAAGATGTTGTAGTCGGTCCCAATCCCGAACAGGACCACGACCATGAAGACCTGGGTAAAGTTCGATAATGGAAAGTTAAATTTATCAACAAGGTTCATCACAACGCTTAGCGAAATGATAAATGACACCCCAACTGACAACAACGACACTAATGGTGCAATTGGTGACCGGAAAACTAACGTTAGCACAATGAAGATGAAAATCACGGTAATAATTTCCGTCTTCTGAATGCCAGCTTCCGTTTCTTGAGTGAAATCATCATTTAAGATATCACTCCCCGTCACGTACGTCTTAACACCAGTCGTTTTAGCTCCGGCGGTGATATTTTTCGTCATGTTCGCAACGGTCTGATTCTTACCAACCATTAATTGTAATAATTCAGTTGATTTATCCTTTGAAATCAATTGTTTCTTGGCAGCAGCATTGTCGCTAGCGGCCGTCATTGATTTCACATGATACTTGGACTTTTGATCTTTGAAGCGCTGAATCGTCCCATCGATTGCTTGCTTCTGATCACTGGTTAATTTCGAATCACCATTGTTGAAGACCACTACCACTTGACGCGTATTATTCTGATTACGCCCCCAATGATTTTGGATAACTTGTGCAACTTGACTCTTCGCACTACTTGGTAATTTGGTCTGGCCCTTATCACGTACCAGACTGCTGATATTTGGCAGGAAGATGATGGCCGCTACCATCACAACCAGCCAAACAATCGCTTGGATTGTAA
The DNA here is from genome assembly GCF_003641145.1 of Lactiplantibacillus paraplantarum. Classification (NCBI taxonomy): domain Bacteria; kingdom Bacillati; phylum Bacillota; class Bacilli; order Lactobacillales; family Lactobacillaceae; genus Lactiplantibacillus; species Lactiplantibacillus paraplantarum. The sequence goes on along the minus strand of NZ_CP032744.1, from coordinate 272,805 downwards.
AACGTCTACGGCTCCCTTTCACGTTATATCCCTTCCCTAATTCAGATTCTTAAAACGACATCGTGACATTTAATCAACAATGTGTTTAAATAATAACAACATGTTAAATGAAAACAGTTATAATTTCAACCAACAATTTTCATAAAAGCGTCATTAAATAAACAAACTATACTATATTGTTCAAATAATGAGGTGAACTTCAGTGGTAGGTACAAAAAACAACCGTCGTTCGCAAATGACCGAACGTCTCATTCAAGACAGTTTAATCAATTTACTTCAACGCCAGTCACTGGACGAAATTACCGTGACTGCTGTTTGTAAAGCCGCCGACATTAATCGGGGCACCTTTTACGCCCACTACGAAGACGTTAAGGATTGCATGGAAAAGATGGAACAAGACGCCACCGAGGAATTACTGGCGGTCATCGACAAGCATCTCAATCCCGACTCTTTGCAAGCTATCCTAACCGGCATCTTCGAAGTCGTAAAAAAACGGCATGCCGTAACTTCTTTCATTCTGACAACCGATCAAGACTTCTTAATGAGCTTTATCGCAACGACTAAACGCGAGATATTAGCGCATAATCAAGCCCCAGTCGATGGTATCGGTAATCGCGAAAAAGAATACATGTTTGAATATTACCTTAACGGTATCGTGGGCGTCGTGCGTTATTGGTTGAAGACTGGACTCCACGAATCACCAGAGGAATTGGCACGCTTCATCAATGACTGGTGGTATCGCGGCAAGCCAGTCAAGGAGCTGGCTGATCACTAGCTGAGAACGTGTCATGTTTTAATTGTTAACTAGCCGAACCAATCGTCGCTATTAAATTAGTTATGCTTTAAACCATTAAAAATTATCTCGCGTATTAAAAGTAACATGGTACCTACAATAGCGAAAGTAATCCAACTTCAAACTTGATGCGCCAGCTTGTGTTAGCTAATTGATCATAAATCATGGTTAACTCGCACAACGTGCCTGCTCAATATTAGGATACTAATTGCACGACGCTTGGAACTTGACCTACATCAAGCCACACTAAAAAATCCCAGACCACCTTAGTTGCTTACAACTAAGGTGGTCTGGGATCATTTATACTTCTTTAGGTGGTGTTTTGGGTTCATACATCCGTCGTTTGATATCATCCATTTCCTGATCTAACTCAGTAATCAGCTGGGCTTTCTTGGTCAATGATAATCTTAACGCGTCTTGATGCGGAACATTCTTCTTATAATTTAGTTCATGTTCCAACGATGCCCAAAAGTTCATCGCAATGGTCCGAATTTGTAATTCAACTTCAATAATATTGGGCCCATCAACAGTGTAGACTGGCACACCAAGAATTAAATGTAAGCTTTGATACCCATTCATTTTCGGATGATGGATATAGTCCTTCACCCGTAGCACCTTGATGTCTGCCTGCGTTGCCAATAAATCTTCAACCGTCTTCACATCACTTAAAAAGCGGACAATTAACCGAATACCCGCAATATCATGTAAATTATTAAAAACGGCATTCAACGTTAGTGGTAAATGTTTACGTTGCATCTTGCCGACAATACTCTCGGGTGACTTAATTCGTGATTGCTTACTGTCAATTAGGGCATAGCCGTAGCGCAATTCGTATTCACGACTAATATAATCCAATTTATCCAAGACCAGCTTCATTGCCACTTCATAGCGCAATGAATAAGCCTTCAGCTGATCAACGGCTTGCAAAAGTTCCGGTGGTGCTGGTAAAAGCTGGTCATTATCTGCACCTGGTTGGGAATTTGTTGTGCTCAATCAATATCGCTCCAATATAAGACTCTATTCTCTCTTAAATCTATCTTAACGGATGGTAACTGTCCACTCACGTGCAATCTGATCATAAGCAATCCGGTAATTAGTCTCACCGACTTGATAAGCTAATTGACCATCATCATCCGCAAAATCACTAGGAATTAAGCCGCGACCTTCTAAAACATTCAAATGACCAACGACCATCCGATCCGCCAAGAAATTTTCAAATCGATGCCAAAAATTTTGAAAGCTGCCAAAGTCGTGCACATCAAAAATCTCATTGCGCAACACTTCAGCGTCAAATTCAAGCCGGATTCGTGCACTTTTAGGTATCACTGGGGTCCTCCTTCATATCGGTTAACCCACACTGCCTGCATCTTAGTGACTCATTAACCAACAACTCATTTTATGATACTACCTTAATAATAAGGCAATTACGCTAAGTTATGCAATGTCTGCCCAGCAACTGCTACTAAAACTTAACCGCTTTGTTAACGATGTCATTAGTTAATTTTTCGTTTTGGATTTAAAATATTCATCGGATCAAAGAGCGCCTTAATTTGATGTTGTAACATATCGACATCTTCACCTAATTCAGCATTGTTCCATTGATTTTTCAACATACCAACCGCGTGTTCCCCCGAAATCGTGCCACCCAGCGCCAAGGTTTTCTTGAACATCTCTTGCAATGCGATAACCACTTTCTCAGGGACTTTGGTTTCTGTCGTTGGCCAGACCAAGGTCGGGTGAACATTACCATCACCAGCGTGACCAGCCGTATAAATTTCAACATCCAATCGCTGCGACAGATCTTGAATATAGTCCATTAAAGGTGCCAATTGTGATAGCGGCACTGCCATGTCTTCCATAATATGGTTCTGCCCAGCAAAGACCGCGGGTAACATGTCCCGCCGTAACTGCTCAAGTTCAGCCTGTTCTTCAGGCTTAGTTGTGATTGTCACATTGCTAGCCCGTTGCTCCGTCAACAACTTTTCGACGACGGCCATGCTAGCTTGACCACCATTATCCAATTTAAAAATCAACATGGCCGCACTATCCTTGGCGTAGTGCGTCTTCTCATAACGATCAAGGGCTGCGACCGTATTGCCATCAAGAGCTTCTAGCATCGTCGGATAAACACCTGAGATACGAATCGCCGTAACAGCCTTCGCCAATGCCGTCATATTATCAAAGAAAGCAACCCCCATTACTGGTGTTCCTAGTGGAATTGGTAATAATTTAACGGTCACTTCAGTAATGATCCCAAGTGTCCCTTCCGAGCCTACCATCAATTGTGTTAAATCATAACCAAAGGCCTGCTTCAATGTTCGGCCACCTAACTTCACTTCACGGCCATCTGCTAAGATAACCTTCACACCTAATACGTTGTCCTTTGTAGCCCCATACTTGACCGTGCTCATACCACCAGCATTGGTCGCCACGTTACCACCAATCCCAGAGATTGGTTTAGAACCAGGATCTGGTGCGTAGAACATCCCTTGCTTGCGAGCGGCCTGATCCAAATCACCATTGATAACACCAGGCTCAACAACGGCTACCGAGTCGGCCTTACTAATTTCAAGGATGTGATTCATCTTAGCTGTCGATAGAATCAGGCTATCTTTTAATCCATCGGCACCAATGACTGTACTAGTCGTTTGATCTTGTGGGATCACCGCTAAATGGTATTTACGGGCCGTTTTAAGCGTCCCCTGAATATCTTTAGCCGACTGGGCTTCGATATATGCTAAGGCCAGGCCACTATCATCATCTGTTAAGCGGGGACTAAAGGAATACTTGTTAAGCGTTGTTTCGTCAGTTAAAACGCGCCCGTCAGTGACTTGGGCCGCTAAATAATCTAAAACTTCTTGGTTAGAAAACGCACGAAAGACTGTCAAATTATAAGACCTCACTTTGAATATTTAAGTTCAATGTCAGTATAAGCCAACAACCACGTTTCTGCCGTAATCCTGTCCGCAAGCTTTTAATCTGATTTGCTAAGTTTCCAATCCAATTCGAGTGACTGGTATCTATTTTTTAAATTAAGTACACTCAAAATAAGTATTTTCCGGGATCGTACTAACCGGGTATGCTAGAAACAGTGTTTTCAAGATTACAAGAAGTCGCTAACACGGGGAACGCCACAACGACTTCAACTAAGGGAGGATTTGAATATGCGACATTCAGCATCTTCAAAATTACGGCCAGTGCTTATTGCGGTCAGTATCATTATTGTGATTGCAGTGATTGCGATTGGTTTAATTATTCGTCAAGCACAGGCCCGTTACCAGTCAACCATTTACACTGGCAATAGTAGTGCCAAGATTGACACAACCAAGCCACTCAGCATCTTATTACTAGGTGTCGATACCGGGGCGGACGGTCGTATTGATAAAGGGAATTCTGACACCATTATGGTTGTGACGATTAATCCCCAAACTAAAAAAACGGTGATTACCAGCATTCCGCGCGACACACTCGCTGAAATGGCTGGTGACCAAGATACCAATGTTCAAAAACTCAATGCCGCTTACAATATTGGTGGTTCTAAGATGGCCAAAGCAAGTGTCAGCAAACTTTTCAACGTCCCAATCAATTATTACGCGACAATCAATATGGGTGGGCTCAAACAGATTGTCAATGCTGTCGGTGGCGTTACAATTACTAGTCCCATGAACGTCTCATTTGACCACGTTACGGTAACTAAGGGTCGCCATCACTTAAACGGGACTCAGGCGCTCGCCTATACTCGGATGCGTTATCAAGATCCACGAGGCGACTATGGACGCCAATTGCGTCAACAACAAGTCATGCGTGCCGTATTGACCAAACTTGCTGATACTAAAACGTATAGTCGCTATAATCAATTATTATCTTCACTAAAGGGTAACTTACAGACCGATTTAAGTTTTGACGACCTCGTCGGCCTAGCGACCCATGACCATGCCAACATGAAACATATCCACTCAACACAAGTCGTCGGCTTACCGGCTTGGATCAATACTAGTTCCTATCAGATTCTTAGCACTAAGACCTTACAACAAACTTCTGACCACTTACGCACTCAGTTAGGACTAAGTACGGAAACGCTCAGCAATATGGAGACTAAGTTGAATGCTAAAAATACTAGTTACGATGGTAAAACGAATCTTAACTACGATACACAAGGCTTAGACAAGATCACTTATACCGATAACACCAAGTAACATTAAAGCCATCATTAAAACGGGTCCTAACTTGAAAATGATCATTTTCAAGTTAGGACCCGTTTTGGCTACGTTAGTTATTGCTTTACTTAGTCATGAATTAATAGGCACTGATTCGACTCAATATTTTCAGACAGTTACGTTTTTAGTGCACCCAAACCGCCAGCTGGCTCACTAATCCATTCGTATCATCATTAAATTCATACTTAATATCACCACGATCAGCGACTGCTTGGTGCTGGGTTACCCGTAAGTCACTAATTCGAAACGTTAATTCCAATGGTTTAAAATTTTGAATTGAACGGATCCAGATATAACCTGCGAGTCGCTGCGCCTGTACAAAAAAATACCGTTCGGTTGTCGTTGTTAAGTCAATTTGCTTTAAAATCCCCGTCTCCATCATCGTAACCCTCCCCTTGACATTTTCATCATTAAATATAAGCGCTGAAACCCGTTCCAGGTCAAGGGTTGACACTTGATTATTTTTAACTGAAAGTTTAAATATTACATTTTAATAACAGTAAGTGAAAAAGCTAGTCAAAATAGTCAAACGGTTGTACCATTGTGGTAAATAGGGTTATTGATTTCAACGGTAACTTACAAATCCATCTTAAAGGAGCATCCCGCCATGAGTCAGTCCGCCTCCCTGCATTCGCAGGCCTACTGCTACTATATTGAACTAACTGGTACCGAACGACCCGAATTGCTCAATGCCTTAACGGCCAGCGAACAGGTGCTGGGTGATTGGGAACGCGTGCACGCTGCCAAATTACCGACTTGGCGCCTGTGGACCAACGCTAATGCTGACACCATTCGCTACACTGTTGCACACATCATTGCCCGTAGCGCTTTACCGCAAAACGCCTACTGGTTATTGCAGTATAAGGGAACTGACCACGGCCATCCACGGATGCTACACCCACAGTTCCATACCCACTAATAATTAGGAACTAAACAGTGCTCGACGACTGTTTAGTTCTTTTTAATTCGCTATGCCGCATTTTAAAGCTTATTCACACCATCCACATAATCAAGTTGCCTAGCATGTGCTATGCTTGACGCTAAATAGCACGCCAAGCATTAACTTCTTTTCAAAGCTTCCATCGAAGGCCTATTATTTTAGCTACCAGCTTCATCTAATCACTAACAAAAATACCACGCTTAGCAGATTTGAGAACAATCTGCTAAGTGTGGTATTCATCACTACACAATCATAAATTAAGCTTTAACTGTTTCACCAGCAGCTTCCTTGGCAGCGAAGGTCTTTTCTTCTTTAACCTTATCACGATCTAGGGCCTTGAAGAAGAAGTAGTAAATCGCACCATCAAGTACAATATTAACGATTTGTAATACAGCACCAGAAATATGCATGGTTGCCAAGTAACCAGAGATAATTGGCGGCGTGGTCCAAGGAACCATGACCCCAACAGTCTTAGCAACTAAGCCAGTCGACATTGCAAAGTACGTCGTCGTAACGTTAACTAACGGTGCCGCAATAAATGGAATGGCCATCCGATAGTTCATAACGATTGGTAACCCAAAGACGATCGGTTCATTGATGTTGAAAATGGCAGGACCAATAATCAACTTACCTAATGTCTTGAATTCAGCACTCCGTGAAACAAAAGCAATCATAAAGGCTAACCCAAGCGTCGCACCAGAACCACCCATGTGGACAAAGTTATCAAAGAATTGTTGCGTGACAACGTTTGGTAAAGCCTTACCGGCCTTTAAAGCTGCCGCATTTTGTGACATCGCAGCTAGCCAGATTGGTTGCATAACCCCAGAAACCACGTTAGCACCGTGGATCCCGAAAATCCAAAGAATACATACGACGAATTCAGCAACCAAGGCTCCTGGTAACGTGTTACTTAACAGGCCCAACGGTTTTGCCAAGACGAATGAAATCACATTTGGAATACTTTGCATTGGTGATGCTTCAACGGCTAACCGAAGTAACCACATCAAGAACAAGATAACAAACCCAGGAACTAAGGCAGCAAACGAGTTGCTGACAGCCGGTGGCACACTATCAGGCATCTTGATCGTCCAGTTACGGTGAACCATGAAGACGTAAAAATCAGTAATAAACAATCCAATCAGTAGTGCCGTGAATAACCCAGCTGAATCAAGTTGGGTTAACGGTACCCATAACGCACCGGCCTTGTCGGTGTTTAGTGGAATCGTTAAGAACCAAGCACCTAACGAAACAATGGAAGCAGAAATTGGATCAACTTTATAACTCTTGGCCAAGTTATAAGAAATCCCAATAACTGCAATCAGTCCCATAATATGGAACGATGCGTTAGTTGGATATTGAACGATCGTTGCCCAATTCGAACCAAAGGTGTTGGCCATAAAGGTCTGATAACCCTTGATAGGGAATTGCGCAATAATCATGAAGACCGACCCGATAATAATCATTGGTACCGCTAATGTCATCCCATCACGTAAGGCAATTAGGTGACGAGATCCAGCAATCTTACCAAAGAAAGGGACAAGTCGGTCATTAACAAAGCTCGACTTATTGTTTTCGCTCATGTCGTGACCCCCTAGAATAATTTAATCTCACGTATTCGTGCAACGAACGTCCCCGGATAATCAAAATAATTTAAGTAAGCCAACGATTAACTAACAGTTAACCGTTTACATAAAATTGAGTTAGTCCGTTACAAAGTAGTCCAGTCATCTGACATTTGTACCCATGAATACGTTTCCTACAAAATTCATTATACCTGTCATCGCCGAAATGTATACCCTTTCACGATAAAATGGTTGGTGTTCCTTTTATCGGAATTTGTTCTAATTATGGAACATATTCCATAGATTGGTTTGGCATTCATTTATGTTAACGGCTGGACAATCATCGCTAATTGTTCCAAATAATAAATCACCGGCAACTGTGACAACGTGCTACCGCCACTGATTGCCTGAACTTCCGGCGTGTCGTAAGTTAATACCACATCCGCGATTCCCGCCAACGTTGAATGGCTACTAGCTGTAATGGCAACCACTTTAGCACCATTTTGTCGGTAATAAATACTTTGTTCAATAATATCTTCAGACTCACCAGATACCGATAGGGCCAAGAAAACGGTGTCCGACAAATCTTGCTGCTGAACTGGATGTGGCTGACTCGTATCACTGATTATCAAACTATATAAGCCAAAGTTGGCCAACAAATGACTTCCATACGCGGCTAAACCCGCACTCGTTCCTGATCCAATTAACACCACCATCCGCGCCTGATGAACAAACGCTGCTACCTGGTGAAGCTTAGCCGTGATATCAGGAAGGTTCATGCGATCAAAGAACGTCCGCATTGGAACGACTGTCTGTGCTAATGGTTGCGTCGCATCTTGCCGCAACTGTTCTTTTAAGGTGAACTTGAATTCTGCGTAGCCGTCGTAACCCATGTGTTTCAAAAAACGCAAAATCGTCGTTGCTGACACGTGACTATGTTCTGCTAACTGCCGAATCGTCATGGTGCTAACTTCAACAGGATGACCCACAATATATTTATAAATTTCAATTTCCAAGCGATTTAACTGCTGGACTTGATCGTACGAAAACATCGACTCACCCCGTTACAATTGATTAATTGGTCTAAAACTAAATTAATACAACGATTAGAATTCGTGGGAACAAATTCCACTTATTGATCACCCCAGCGACCATCAATCTGAGGCTTAATTTCAATATCCTGCATTTCTAAATCGCAAGTTGCCACTGCTGCGGTTAACTTAGTCGTAAATTCGGCTGTCTTATAAGGCGAATCAACCGACCATGTCTTAAAATTAGGGGTCCGATTAATACGACCTAACGCTGCAATCGCTGGTACTTCCTTAGGATCAACGGCCGGCGCCGTCTTTTTTACATTGATGTTATAACCATAATGACCACTGTGATAGAGCGCTTGCATGGCGTCACGAAAAAGTCCCATTTTTGCTCACTTACCTTCCATTTTTCATAGTCCAATTTTAGCATAAGTCCCACATCGCTTTCATTCAGTTCACATAAATCCACAAAAATAAGTCAAAATATCGGAAAACCGTCATAATTATTCGCTATAATTAAACACAAACTATGGTTATTAGGAGGAGTACGACATTGAAAAACACGATTTTAATTGTTGAAGATGAAGACGGACTATCTGGGTACCTCACTAAAGAACTTCAATTTGAAGATTTTAACGTTTTAGTAGCAGCTGATGGACTAGCTGCGATGGCAACCTACCAGGCGCATCAAAATGAATTACTGCTCATCCTGCTGGACTGGATGTTACCAAAACTTGACGGCATGGAAGTTCTTCGCCGCATTCGCAAGCATGATCAGGTACCGGTAATCATTATGACTGCACGCGATTACGTCGGCGATAAGGTCGCTGGACTAGATAACGGAGCCGACGACTACATTACCAAGCCATTTGAAATTGAAGAATTGTTGGCGCGAATCCGCGTCATTCAACGACGGATTGAAAATCAAGTCGAACCTAATCAAGTCTACCAGCTTGACGATATTCAATTAGACACTAAAGCGCACCGAGTCACGAATGCTGACTCAGAGATTACCTTGACGCATCGCGAATACGATCTGCTTCAATTCTTCTTGGCTCACCCCGACGAAGTTTTTACGCGTGATGACTTGCTCGACCAAGTCTGGGGTGCTGACTTTCTTGGCCAACAAAATGTCGTTGATGTTTATGTCGGCTATTTACGCAATAAAATCACATCCCCCGGTGCAGCCCCGTTAATTCAGACCGTACGAGGCGTCGGGTACAAACTAAGGGAGCCGATGTCTGATGTCCAAAATTAAAACCATCCCCACCTATGAGCAGCTCATTAACAAGGCTATTCGACGGCTAATGCTAACAATTACTTTGCTCATAAGCCTGATTACACTAATTATGGTTGGAACCCAACAAACCGTTAATACAACCCGGGAAGCTCGTGACCTGATGACTAGTCTCAATCAGGCTAATATCAAAGACGTCCCCAGTTTTATTCAATGGAACAATACAACGACCCGGAATACGAAACAACCGGCTTTTATTCGAGTAACAACCAAAAAAGCGACTTTGACTACGGCTACTAAAACCAAACGGACGATTATTACGACGCCCTCATCTAAAGCATTCTTTGCCAAACAACAGACTAAACTGCTTGGTCCACTCGTTTATGTACGAGGATTTGGTTTTTTCCTATCCTATAGCGAAAAAGACGGCCATAATACTTACCAACTGTGGGTCAGTTTGCGGCGTTTGATGAATAGTCTCTTTATCTTGATTTTATTAATGATCGCTGTTACCTGTGTAGCACTAGCCCTAGGAACGTGGTGGGCTCACCGACTAGCACTTCGCTTGAGTGACCCAACAATCAAGTTACTGCATGCAACCAGGTATACTTCGAACAATCCCGACAGTGATCAGCCCACCTTAGATGTGCCGGCCAGCCCCCGCGAAATCAATGATTTAGGACAAGCTTTCAACGAATTATTAGTCACACAAAATCAACGTTTACAGCATGAACGTCAATTCATTTCAGACGCCTCCCACGAATTGCGAACCCCAATTGCAGCAATTCGGGGTAACCTTAGCTTAATTCGGCGGCGCGGTGACGCTCATCCAGAAGTAATTCCCGAATCACTGCAATTCATCGACGAAGAATCTTTACGAATGCAGCATTTGATTGAAAATCTACTTCATTTGTCACGAGCTGACCGCGCCAAATTAGTTTTAACTAATCAGGATTTATCCCACTTAATATTGACATTGGGCGAACACTATCAACCATCAATTGACCAGCCTCTAGAGCTCGCAATTGAACCCGATATTTGCGTTCAAGGCAATGCTGAGATGATCCAACAAATCGTTGTGGCACTACTCGACAATGCCCATAAGTATTCACCGCATGATCAACCAATCAGGTTAAGCTTGCAACAAACTAGTCAAGCGGTCGAACTAGCCGTGGCTGATCATGGTGAGGGCATTCCAGATGATCAAAAACAAGCCGTCTTTCAACGCTTCTATCGAGTTGACCAATCACGATCACAGACAGTTGAAGGAAGTGGCCTGGGGCTAGCAATTGTTCAGCAATTGGTAACCTTAAATCAGGCTACCATTAAGATTACCAATAACCAGCCAACTGGTAGTATCTTTACAATCAGCTGGCCAATAACTAAATAACTCTTTATGCATTGTGCTAGTTATTATTTGGTACAAATCATGATTAAAACGTGCCAGTTAGTTGGCTTACTATTCCTCAGCGTATGCGCGCCCTATGCCGACCTCCGGGGCTGGGTGCCAATTGCTGGAACGTAGCCGACGTCGATTTGAGCTAACGCCCAACCCACGTCATCTCAAATACGAGTCTTATTCTAAGCCGGAAGCAACCCACTTCCAACTAAGAATAATTTGGCTACTGAGCATTGTCACCCAGCCCCTCCAGTCTGAAAGCCTGTGAGGGGCCACGGGTTGAAAACGAGCACGTTTCAGCGGGCCGCTCGAATGGCTGATAAACAATCACGCGCCTTGATACAATTGATTGTGGAATATTTGTTGTGTGGAACTTTTAGCTAACCATGGCATTAGTCTGAATCTACTGGTTTGAAACGCTTAAATATTAGCATGGTAACTAAAAAACGAATAGCTGATTGCAGTTATTGCCAACCCCAAACAATTACAGTTTAAGCTGTTGCTGTATATGAAACAACGACTAGTTTAATTAAAGTTGAGCCCATCAATAACTGCATTCAAACACGATCCCGGCTGGAAGGTATTTCTGACAATGCTCAGTGATTTAAGAGTGTGCGGTTCAGACGGGTTGGGACTGAGGATTAGCCTAGCTAGGGCGTTAAGCGGCGGGCTTCCGCTTGGCGTCATAGCGTAGCTAACCGGAAGTCCTGGTCTGACCCGAACACGTTTCGTCAATATGGCATTAGGGCGTGGAAGACCAGTATTTGAGACGTGGGCTTCGGCTCAAATCTGTGTCCACCACGTTCCAGCAATTGGCAGGAATGCCTGGAAGCCGGTGTAGAACGCGCTAATCAAGTGATTTTTCGTTAAATTGCACGCTTTTCACTGTGTCTCAGCTGGTAGCTTTTAAACTTATAAATGGCCATTTTTAATCATGATTCATGACAAATTAACTAGTACAATACCCTTTATCAATATCAAGCTAGTTTTTGACGCTTTTTAACGTCTAAAACTAGCTTTTATAATACCGTCAATCGCAACGTAACGGCCCTAATCACGCAATCTAAGCTCGAATCTAAGAATTTCTTAGATAAAGTTTATGGAAAGTCGATAGTTACCTTGCCAAATTGTCGGTAAACTATAGTCATTCAATCAAACCAACCAACTTAAAAATTAATTTCAAAAACAAAAACTGACTCATACCAACTAAGGAGCTATAAATATGTTATTAGATACTGATCCAAAAATTAAAAATATCACTGCTGTCCAACTAGTCAAAGTTACGTACCCACTCGTCATCGCCAAAACGGAAGACGGTGAGTTCGTCAAAGTTAAACTTAGCGATGACCAACTACAAGATCCACTATTTTGGGATACATTAAAGAATATTCGCAAGTCCCAATTATGGGTACCACTTGGCCGCCACTTTCATCAGCTACTTTCCAACGACTGGCTAATGCCAACCGCACAATAATTGTCATCCCACTGCGCTCGTAACTAAATAATAACAACTAAAAGGAGTTTGATTATTATGAATAACATGTTAAAAAAACTAACGATTACTTTGATGGCCGCCGGAACCTTATTTGCCACTTCAGTCTCTGCCTCTGCTGATACGACCGTTACTAATTCTGAACCAACTTCATCCACTCTAGTTAACAAAGTCACTCGTGATACTAACCTAGCCACCGGTGCCAGCACGCACCAACCTAAGCATAATTTAACTCCTCAACCAACTAAACTCATTGTTAAATCGTCTCAAAATCAAGTTCTAGCTACGATCGACGCCAGCAGTCAAAGTATCACCAAAATGAAGTATCTAACTAACGCTAAGTAACCCCCACTCTGACAATTACAAAAGGAGGCCCCGCGATGAGTCAACTTACTAAGGCAATCACCCGTCAATTGCAACGCCAATACGCCGAACCAGTCCTGAAAGACTTAAATGGTAACTGGTATACCGGGGCCGATATGCTCGAAGATTTGGCCCTATGTGAAACCAGTTTACAACAACAAAATGTTCACGCAGGTCAAGCAATCTTGCTAAGCCCAGCCCAAGTCGTTACCATTCCCAGCTTATTACTCGCTAGCTGGCAGTTAGGCTTGACGGTCACTCTGACACCGCCCAGCCACCAACTACCTGAGATTGCTCCGCAAGTATACGCTGCGATGGTCTACTCCTCGAGCCAAACCAACCAATTGGCCAATCAGTTAGATCCAAGCGAAATTAGTGTTTTAACGCTAATTCTCAACACCGCTCCCAACTTTGCTTACTTGGTTCACGACCATGCACAGCCCCTAGCCCGGCATAGTCATCCGGACCTAATTCTCCCAGCCAATCAGTGCCAATTCACCCAGTCTCAACTACTTAAAATGGCTGAACATGACCAACCGCGTGAATGTGTCCACGACTTATATGACCTCGAAACTGGTTTATTGCCCTGTTTAACAAATTTAATAACTGCTACCCCCTTCACCATCCAGCCAACAAAAACCGCGTTCCTACCGAATTAGTAGCAACGCGTTTTTTCGTTTTCGACTTACTTGACTAGACCAACTGTCTGTAAAATAAGATAAATGTTTAAAATAATTAAAATGACCGTCACAATCCAAGCCGTCCATTTAACCCAAACGCGATTGGTGAAATTCCCCATCAGCGCCCGGTTACTTGTATACATTACCAACGGAATCATAGCAAATGGCAATGCAATACTTAGGAAGACTTGTGACATTGTCAGTAAATCTTCAATCTTCGCTTCGTTACCATGGTAATAAATAGCAAAGGCTAACACTGGTGTGACCGAAATCAACCGAGTTAATAACCGTTGTGCCCAGAGTGGCATCTTCAACCGGATAAAACCTTCCATGATGATTTGGCCTGACAAGGTTCCCGTAATTGTTGAACTTTGACCAGAAGATAATAGTGCAATCGCAAACAACATACTGAGTAGCGGACTCGCAATCGAGCCGACCACTTTGCTATTGCCAAGAGCGTTGTATAAGTCAACGAACCGGCCAAGGTCGCCCTTAGTACCGAAGAACAACGCTGCACCTAAGATCAACAGCAAACTATTGACAACAAACGCCACCGTTAATTGAATATTAGAATCAATCGTCGTGAACTTAACGGCCTTAGCAACTTCTTTTTCATCACTGCGATCAACTTGGCGGGTTTGTGAAATCGACGAACCCAAGTACAAGTTATGTGGCATAACCGTTGCACCAACAATCCCCAGTGCTAAGAATAACATGGAACGGTTGCTGACAATCCGACTCGTTGGGACATAGCCCTTTAACATTTCAGGAACGTTAGGCTGTGAAATAATCACTTCATATAAGAAGACGAAGAGGATCACCGCGACTAAAGTTGCCACGATTGCCTCAATTTTCCGAAAACCAAGCTTCATTAATAATAACAGAATCAAAACATCGGCCGTGGTAATTAAAATACCAACAATTAGTGGAAATCCGAATAATAACTTCAAAGCAATCCCAGAACCGATAATTTCAGCAACATCCGTGGCCATAATCGCCAATTCAGTGACGACCCACAGAAAAATACCCATTCCCTTTGACGTTCGTTCCCGTGTCAGTTGTGCTAAATCTTTACCCGTCACAATCCCCAGACGAGCCGCCATTGCTTGTAACAACATGGCAATTAAACTTGATAACAGAATCACAGAAAGTAACGCATATTTATATTGTGAGCCACCGGCAATTGATGTGATCCAGTTCCCTGGATCCATGTAACCAACTGCTACTAGTGCGCCCGGTCCAGTGTAGGCAATTAAGGTTCGCCAGAAATTGGCATCCTTAGGGACCCGGACACTCCCATTGACTTCGTCCAAGCTCTTACTATCGGCACCCGTTGAATGAATCGCCTTTTCTTCGGCGGCTTTCATCTTAGCGTGATCCTTCGTTTTTGCTGATTTCATTATGAAACCCTCTCTTCTATTGGTTTAGAATTCAGGTTGTGGACTACTATGTGATCCTCAACAGTGCGGCCCCGTAATTGAGCACTCACTTTAATTCCACTTGGTAGTATAGCACCATTAACCTATTAGTCAACTATTATTAATTATTAATTTGGCACCCCTAAAGTTTGTTATATCGCGTTACTATCATCTTGTAAGGGGATTCGCCGTGGGCTTAAACCATTAACTAAAAAATCACTGAGATAACGAATTAACTGATCATCACTCAAATCCGTTAATTGCGGATATAGCACCTGTTCTACTAAATAGCCCCCAATAGTTGAAAACACAAGTTGTAAAACCATTCGATTCGGCCAATCAACGAGTTCCCGTGCAGCTTTCAACCGGTCCATCGCTTCATTCGCCTGTGCCAAAATAGTCGGTGAGACCATTCCCAATACAGCGGCTCGGTCTTGGGCATTGTTGAAAAATTGTGACAAAATAACCGCCAAAGATGCTCGGTTGCGTGAGACAAAGGCAACTCGATCCCGTACTAGTGCCACAACAAATGCTTGTAGCGTCTGATTAGGGCGATCTAAAACGGCTTGATCCAAAGTGTTCAACATGGTTGGTAAGATATTTTGTACGATTGGTTGCATAATCGCATCCAAAATACCATTTTTATTAACAAAATTATGAAAAAGCGTTCCTTCCGCGACACCAGCCCGCTCGGCAATCTCACGTGTTCCGACCTCTTCATAGCCTTTTTCTGCAAATAAATCGAGGGCCGCGGCTAAAATCTGTCGCTGGGTCCGGGTAATACGACCATCCTTCCCCAATGAGGCGGCATAGTATGCCTGGATGGTTTCAATTTCACTCATGCTAATAAGCTCCTTTTTGCAGTAACTGCTCAATTTTGGCACTTATATCATAACTGATTCGGTCACCCGAAACAACCTTCTTTATAAAAGTTACATCATTATGGCTAATAAACTTGTTAATTGCTTTTATAAGCGGATTTATTTATAATCATAGTAACCAATTAAGTTACAGGAAGTGATGACATGCGTGTTTCAACTCGTTTTAGCGACTCAACCCATTTATTAGCCTACATTAAAATCTACGCCGATACTAAATTAACAAGTGACGCCATCGCCCGCAGCATTGAGACTAGTCCAGTCGTTGTTCGCCGATTAATGAGCAAGCTTCGACAAGCCGGACTAATTACTACAACGCCCGGTACCGCTCAACCAACGTTGGCTAAACCATTGAGTCAAATCTCATTACTCAGTGTCTTTTATGCAATTGAAGGCGATAAGCCGCTACTCGCTGTCGATCCTAAGACCAACCCGGATTGCATTGTTGGTGGTAATATTCAAACCGTCCTGAAACAATACTATCAAGACGCGCAAACAGCGGCGGAAGCACGGTTAGCTAAGACTAGCTTGCAAGACGTGGTCGATAATATCTTGGTGGAACAAGCAAAGAAAGATGCTGGTAAATAAGCTGACAGTGTGCTACCAGTAATCAAATTTTTACTTAATTATCAACAACAGATATTATAGAACCATTTTAAAATCAAAGAAGGACAATCAGTACTAAGCCTAGGCTTGTTACCGATTGTCCTTCTGTAGTGCTGTTTTAAGGAAAATCACATAGGCTCTCACTAATGGTCTATGCTAATCAATCTAAAATTCTTCGAGCAAAGCTAGGCATATAATACTGAATCTGGGTCTCTTTGACCCCATCCTCAGGTGTTGAAGCATGAATCATTACCCCATTGCCCTCATATAGCCCAACATGATAAGTACTACCCCTAGTACCATAAAATAATAAATCACCTGGTTTTAATGAATTTAATGAAACTTCATACCCGGATTTCTCCTCAGTTGTTGTAACTGTTCCGTTCAAAGTGACACCTGCCGCAGTCTTATACAAATAATAAACAAAGCCCGAGCAGTCAAATGAATTTGGTCCGAGTCGTCCCGCCTGAGATTGAGTGTAAGGGTCACCCAGCTTGGTTTTGGCAAGTTTAATAACTTGTTGAATTTTCTCGTTGTTAGCAGTTTCTTTGTATTGAGCAACATTAGCCTTATTTGCTGTAAGATAGCCACCACTCACCTTTAAGCGGGGATACCCATTAGGTGCAAACTCAATTCCTTGTACATTAACCACCGTTCCTTTTGTTACAGCACTGCCTCGATTCTGAAGATTTACATCCCCATAAATATGCGCATTAACTAACATGATAATTTTGCCTGGATTTGTAACATAATAATTGGAGAGCGTTGAAACTGGCCTTGTAACACGGGAATTATTCGCCGTTAAGTACCCTCCGCTAACTTTTAGTCTTGGATAACCATCTGAAGTATATTCAATTCCTTGTACACTCACTAGTGTACCTTTTGAGACAGCTCGAACTTTGGTCGTAAAATCTAAATCGGAATAAATATAATCATCAACTAAAAGTGCAACTTGACCGGGATTTGAAGTATAGTAATTAGCTATCTTATCAGTTGGCTTGGTTACAAGAGACTTATTCGCTGTCAAATATCCTCCATCAACTTTCAATCTTGGATAACCACTTGAAGTATACTCAATTCCTTGAACTGTGATCAATGAACCTTTTGAAATAGAGCGAACTTTGTTTGTAAAATCCACATCCGAGTATACATAATCATTAATTAGTAACGCAACTTGACCGGGATTAACAGTATAATAATTATTTATTTTTTCAGTTGCCTTAACAACATTCTTTTTGTTTGCAGTTAGATACCCTCCATCAACCTTCAGCCGCGGATAACCGCTTGGGGCAATTTCAACACCATACACGTTAACTACTGAACCCTTAGTTACCTTTTTAATTGGGTTTTTCAGCTCATTATCAGTATACGTGTGTGCGTCTACTAGCATAACTACTTTACCAGGGTTAGTAGTATAGTAGTTGCTTAAGTTTATTGACGCTGTCTCCACATTCGATAATTGTAAGCTATTTGAAGATGAGGATGTTTCGTACGTAGCTACACTCTCTTGGCTCGTATACGTCCTCTGTTCATTAGCTGATGCTTGAGAAAAAATACACATAGCACTTAACAAAGACACACCTATAATAAATGACGTTTTCATCATTCTTCCCCCTGTATTTACTAATTAAATCACCTTATTGTGAATACGGTAACATGTAAGAGGGTGTTAATCTATATTATTTATATAACTATCACTAAAAAATTAATAATTAACAAAAATCATCCAATTAGTGAATCCTTTTACTAATAGTCAGGGACACTTACAACGTTCTCTATACCCATACGTCATGAGTCTACCGCGGTTGCTCATCCTGTCCATAATATTCCGGCTTCTCAGCATGGACGGGATGGACCTGCAACCAGCTAATAATCTGACGACTAAGTTCATCAGTCATTGGTGCCGCAGCTGCTATTTGTGCTTTAGTAATTTGGTTGACATGAATTCCCGCAGTAATTGTACAGCTTCCATCTAGATAGGGCTGAATCCGCTTGGCCATTCGTTCCGAAATGAAATTATCTTTATGGAAGCGACCATCATGGCTGGGAAACTTAACCGTTTCGGGCACCGTGCTGGCAGTCAATGTGGTCACGTCACCAATATGGGGATTAGTCCCACCAGTAACGACAATCAACAAGTCATATCCAATCACTTGGAGTGTCGCTTGCATTTGATACCCGGCCTGCTCAGTCGTAAAAGTTGCCATACTTAATCCCCCTCCCAACGGCGATCAGTTTCATTATGAATATGAAACGCATCCAAGATCTTCATTGTTTGATGATTGACCAAATCCTGAATAGACTGAGGATGGTTATAAAAAGCGGGAATCGGTGGAATAATTTGGGCACCGAGTTTTGCCAACTTCGTTAGATTTTCTAAATGAATCACACTTAACGGTGTTTCACGTGGAACAATCACAAGTTTACGTTGTTCTTTAATCGTGACATCAGCAGCCCGCGATATTAAATTATCGCCGAAGCCATACGCAATCCCCGCTACTGTCTTCATACTAGCTGGGACAATGACCATGCCGTCATTCAAAAACGAACCGCTGGCAATCGTTGCTCCTTGATCATTAGCCCGATAGGTAGCATCCGCTAGCGCCGTCAACTGCGCGAGCGAGTAATCAGTCTCTAACTCCAAGTTTTTCTTAGCCCACGCACTCATTACCAGGTGAACTTCAACATCTGGAAGTTGATGTAACTTTTCTAATAAGTCGACCGCGTAAATCGTACCGGACGCTCCCGTAATTCCCACAACAATTCGTTTCATTCTGACACCCTCGTTTCAATCGTTTAATTAGTCTTTCTCGTCAATCCTCACCTTTATCATAACCTGTGCTAGATTCGCAAACAAATCCTGTTTCGACTGGCTAATATTCCATTTTCGAATATTGAAGCTTACCGGATCAAATTCGACAAACAGTTAGTGTATAGTTACCAGTATTATATTGTAATGCACATGTTAATTATCTTGATATAAATTATTTTTTGGTTACATTTGCAGCTTCCACGGAGAACATTCTATTGAAGTATTTCAAATTATTCATATTAAGATTCTGACTAGCTCTGACGCTAGTTACAGTCACACAACCAGCACAAGCTTCTTCATCCATATCAGCAATCACTGAGCAACTCGGGACATACGTCCATCAGTTTAGGCAGTATGTAAAAATCAGTCAGCATGCTGCCCCGCTTAACCAATCAAAAACAACGACTTTCAAGATAGTTTCTCGAAAATCGTTGTTAGTTGACCTTGTTAGTTCTTGTTCACCATTGAGAAAAATATCTAATACACAATGTCGACTGTATGCTTACCATCATGAGGCGCAAACTTCTGTTTGAACACTTGATATTTCTCACCACATGTCTGCCAATACTGGTCATCTTAGCCGATTTCATTAAACAAGGCTACCGCGCTTTCGACCACTGGCCTGGGGACCTCTTTTGTAGAATCGAAGTAGCCCCCTCGCAAAGTTAAGTACTTTTCCAAGTCATAGCAGAAAAAGTAGATTGGTTTGTTGGTATCTAAGTAATCAAGCATAATGAGCGATTAATCAGCAATCAGCCTATCACTTGCAATCATAAGCTCCTGGACACTTGGATAACTGGAAGCATTAATAATATTATGTGACACAGCTTCTGAAATTTGTAATTTAGAGTCCACCACCACGTGTTCACGCATCAACAAGACATAATCGTCATCTAACTGGTGTTCGAATTCACCAAAGTCTAGTTGATTATCTAGTACAAACCGCCTATGCGACTTTTCGTAGTCTCGGAAAGTTGGTGCGTACAAAATCACCTTTTTATCCGACGCAATATCTAACTGTTTACGAATTTTTTATCGCGTCATTTCCACGTCATTGGCAAAAAAACAAATCATTCCGGGGATAGCCCTTTTCAATAACTGGTCCCGCATATTGAAAATCCGAGCGTAAGGCCTTAGTCGCATACGACGATGGCGACACCAAAGCTATCCACTTTTTTTAGCGTGTGTCACCCACTTCAGATAGCCTGATTTACGCCCTTGATATAACTTCCTGATCATGCTACATTTTCTTATTGGCTGCCCATGCCAAGTCTGCAAATAGGCGGTTCCCCTGCGCTTCGTCAAATAAGTTGGAAAATTTTGATTATTGATCCAATACCGACTTGTCACAAGATAGCGATAATAATCAAATGACAATCGCCGAAAAATCTTTGTATTGGGATTGGCTTGCAAGGGCTGATCATTTCTTGACACCCAAATATATTCTAAGTCCGGATACGTACTTACCATTGCCCCATAAATAACCCGTGGCGAATCTTCATAGCGTTGCCCAACACTACTTTCAAACATAATTCGATTGGGCTCAACGGGACTAAAATGTGACCAGAACCAATACAAGAACTTCATGGTTGGAAAATATAACTTACGTGTGTACCGGAAACGTCGTTGAAGCTTCAGATAGAACACGTCACTACGTATTTTTTCTTTGACAGACTTATCTTGTAGCTGGGTAACAGCATTAAAGAAGCGATTGCAAGATTGCGTACCCGGATACGCAATCTTGCAATCAGCCTTTTTAATATCTTGTGGTCACATCGCAAAGTCTTGCGTACCGTATTGAAATAACTGGTCAAAAACTTGATCCAGCGAATCCGCAATTGACCCTGGTAATTCTTTATCCAAGTCGATATGGGACGTGTACTTACCAATAAATTGAGTCTGATCAACCTGATAATAGAGTACCGGACGATGCAAAAAGCTAAAGTCAAAAGCAACGCTGGAGTAGTCTGTCAGCATCATGGTGCTCTCTTTGATCAATATCTGAACATCAGCCTTGCCTTGATGAATGATTGTCACCGGAGCATCTTTAAAATAATCGACACAGGACTCCATGTTGGGATGCAAACAGAAAACAATTTTCATCTGGTAGCATTCCGCAAATTTTCTAAGGCGGAAATCAAATAATAGTTCTCGATAGCGTTCAAGATACTCACTCTTCTTAAAAATTTCGTCATTAGTGATCCAATCGTACCACGTTGGAATAACCAATAACTGGCGTTTTAATGGCCAGTCATCTTTGAACAAGCTATCAAAGCGTGCTATGCTCGTCACCGCAACTTCATTGCCAGCATAGCCTAAATCAGATACCGCAATTTACTTCTCCTTTTGCGAACTCGTAATAAATAAATCTGTGTAAAACCCATTCACGATGGACTTACCATAGAATAGGGTAATATTCTTCGTACCAAACCCCCGTGCTATAAAAAGATTCGTTTGGCATGGATGTGCTTGTTCATAGGACTTACTTCGAATTGGATATAGAAAATCTGAGTGATGTGTTCCACAAATATACTTAGCTTGAATAACCTTCTCAAAATGTTCAGCTGATCCAAAGTCAATCACATTTCCTAGCAAGCCAACATTCTTACGCTCGATTGAAGCTTTGCGGATTACATAGTACACTTCAACTTCTGGATGTTATTCACGTAAATATTTGAAGAACCGGAACCCATTATCTTGGGCCTTAAAGAACGCTCACCAATAATCCAGATATCACGACCAGCTGCCTGCTTGGCAACCGCTCGCCAGCGATGTCGGTGCGCCCTAAAGTACGCATAAGCGTCTTCCTGATAAGCATTGAACGTGAACGATAAATTCAACCCTTTGATTGTAAAGTACAGGTACAATGATAGCCACTGCTTCTTGGCTGGATCTTTGAGTGCCAGTTCGCCTCGCATCGTATATTTGGTAATAAAGCGTGAATTACCGATTCGGAATTTTAATGGGACATCCGTACCCGCTAAATGACCGATGAAGAATAAATCCAGACCCAATTCGTTGGATTGGTCCAACTGTTTAAGATAGTCACTCAGCTCTGCCATGGTCAGCTCGATCTTGTATGCATAACGATAAACACGCGCATATTTGGTCTCGATTAGATGATAGTCAAAGTCCCGTTGAAACGTCTTTTTACCACTTCGTTCAACAATTACCAGATGACAGTCTGCTAGTGGAAAGAATAGTGTGTCAAAAAAGTCTTCAAATGCGACGCAATCCGTATGAAGCCTAATCTTCCGAACAACTTTATAGTTCACATAATGTTTCAAGCTGAGTTCACGGTCGAGCAGGAATGCCAGGGCATTCTTTTTTGTTACATACGGTTGCAAATAGTGACTGCGCTCAGTGTTCCAAAATCGCTCAATATGTGCCAACTGCCATTCACTCCGAACCGAGATTCTGAGTGAACGATCATATTCACGGACTTCCCCGATCATCTCATCGGTATAGGTATACGGCGCATCATCATGTTCAACCAGCGCGCTTAAGATTTGAGTTAAATCCAATGTAAACCGATAGTTAACCGCATCTTCTTCAATACTCAAAACTTTTTTATTCAGATAGTATGATTGAACATGATTAGTGAGAATCGATTGTAAGTTCTCAAATTTACTATTCTGAGACACTTCAATCACTAACTTACCAGAACTAATCATTGCCACTATCTTTTTCAAATAGTTCTCCTCCAAATTTCCATCACTACTTTACCACCGTGATATTAAAACGTTGTTTCAACAATTAGCCCCAAACCCTTTCATAACTTTCTAAAGTGATCCATTAAATTTATAATAAAGATTTTTAAAATCTATTATTATGATTAAAATTTACTATAAGTATTATTATATCGTGCAAACGTTATCTTTCTGAGCGTTATTCATGCTTCATGAGCTCGTATTGGTTGGTCTACAAAGTAATGCTGACTCATCTTTAACTATGCAGATAATGACATGTATTAATAATATAAAGGCAATATATTCCTGAACGTTCAAGAATATATTGCCTTTATTATTATGCGGTTGTCTACCAGTGAACTGACTTAACAACCCACTGAGTATGCAATTACTAATAGCTGTCGGCTCTCGACTTTTTAGAAATATCCGCCATCATGAGCCAGATATCTTGTCCTTGTACCTGCGCATTTATCCAATAACCACCGGTATATAATTCATCGGCACTAAAATTGGTTGGAACTAAACTCGCAATTTTTTTGATAGTAATCAAACCATCGTTGTTAATCTCATCGAAGTTTCCAACAAACTGATCTCCTGGTAATCCAGGGATGTTTTTCCAGAGAAGACTAGCTGGTGAAATTGTAACTTGATCATTAACCGCGTATCCTTCAGCCGTTTCAACTTCGCGTCGCTGATAGGCTGGTTGTCCGTCAAGTACAATATCTAACAACCGTTTTGTAGCCTGGCCATCTTCCCATCCGGCAAACTTTTTCAAGAATTGACGATACTTCTCATTATCGATAAAACGCGCCGGTTCAGTTAAGGCTTCATTAATCAGTGGCATCAACTCATCATTATTCTCGACGATTGGACCCGGAACGGTTGAATCATAGTCTACATAAAAGCCTCGGATATCATCCGCATAGGCCGCCAAATCGTAGGCGTAAAAAATCATAGGCCGTTTCAGAATTGAATAATCGAAAAACACACTGGAATAATCCGTAATTAAAAGATCACTAATCAAATAAAGATCTGAGATATCTTCATAATCACTGACATTAATAACCCGGTTACCATAGCTTGATAGATCTAAGCTATTAGCAATCATGTAATGCGTTCGAATAAGAATAATCGTATTTTTAGGTGTCTTTTGAATGAACTTGTTTAAGTCCAAATGTAATTCAGCACGAAAATGATCAGCGCGTACAAAGTCATTATCTCGCCAGGTAGGTGCATATAAAACAACTCTAGCATTCTTATCAATATTAAGTTTATGCTTAATATTGATAATAGCTTCTGGCGTCGCAGTACTCAATCGATCATTACGTGGATACCCTGTCGGTAATAGTTGTGAATAGTTTTTTCGGAAGGCATGATGCATGATCTCATACGAGTATGGGTTAGGCGTCAGCAAGTAATCCCATCGAGAAGAATCTCGAACCACTTGCTTATGGTACTTCATCCTCGTTACACCAGGCATAGTCACCTGTTGAACATCCGTACCAATCGTCTTTAATGGTGTCCCATGCCAAGTTTGAACAACAACTGTATCCTTAGGTTTATACCATCGGAACGGACGCCGAGTATTTGTAAACCAGTACTTTGCTCGAGCCTGTTTCCAAATGCTCCTAAAGCTGAATCTTGTTAGATGAGGAATCTGATTATCGATAAAGTATTGTTCATATTCCTTATTAACATTCCAGTAAGCTTTGATTTGCGGATAATTAGTTCTCATATATTCATAAATTGCCTTAGGATTATCTGAATATTGGCGACCAAAGAAGCTTTCAAAGATTGCAATGTTTTTCTTGGCAACCTTTTGTCCCAACGCATTCAGTAATTGTGACTGAATATTGTTTAACTTAAAAAGCCGCACAAACTTGTTGCCAATCAAATGCATTTCAATGGAATCTTGTGCTTCCGGATTTAAGTTCAGCATTGCCTCACTTAACTTCTCTGTGGCATCACCAGAACGACCATATTGGCAAAAACGATTATAAAAATCGATCAGCTTACCATGATACAGCGATGGTAAATTATCAAGGTTCTTCAGTGCACTGATAACTTCTGTCGTTGTTTTAGCAACTGGCCCGGGCACAGTAGCATCATAATCCATGTAAATACCTCGATTTGCAGGATCAAGGTACCAATCTTTATCATAAGCAAAAAAGATCATTGGTTTACGCAAATAGCCAAAATCAAACATGACGCTCGAATAGTCAGTAATCAGAACATCGCTGACCAAATACAAGTCATTAATATTATTATAATCACTCACATCATAGACGAAGCCACTCTGATTCACAAAGTTTTGCGAGTGTGACACAAAATAGTGTAAACGTACCAGCAGGACACAATCGTCACTCAACATCCGTTGCATCTGATTGAGATCCAGTTCTAAATCAAATGGTTTATCTGTGGTCCGGTATGTTGGCGCATACAGTACTACTTTCTTATTATCCGGAATATTCAACCGACGCTTAATCTGTTGAATATAATTCGCATTGTTATTATGAATTAGTTCGTCAGTGCGTGGAAATCCAGTAGTTAATATTTTTTGCTCTGGATAGTCAAATGCATGTGCACCATGCGCTTTCATAAAATCTGACGGTACTGACATTAAGTCCCAACGACCAATTCGATGTGCAAAATTAGCCTGTACTCGATTACTGGCATGTTTGAAATGGGGTTCGTCAAATCCCATAACTTTCATGAAGGTTCCATGCAAAGTTTCAACTTCAATTTGCCCCTTGCGCTTTGCATATTGATCAGGTAAATTTGTGTTTTGCACTAAATATTTAGCTCGTGCCATATAATACCAATATTTGAAAGACATCCGTCGTACGCGGATTGCATGGCCGGTAATTGGTATTTGTTCATCCTTGAAGACCCATACAAACTTCATTGCCGGATACTTGTTGGACAAATAGTCATACATCGCACGTGGGCTATCATTAAACAGTTGTCCCCAAAGGCTTTCAAAAACAACTGTATCTTTTTTTAACGGTAGTAACCGCATTAAAGGATACAAAATTGAGAATGTCAGTCCACGGCGTATCTTTGTCCGATCTATCCATGGGCGTTTTTGAAGAACGCTTAATTTCAAATAGCCAAATTTATCAGTATAAGCAGACACAGATGCCATCTTAGTAAGCATAGTTCTATTAATCAAATACTCATCTGTCAGATTATAGCTGTATACTTTGAAACGTTGATTATGTCCATCTGATGTCTTTAAATTAAGATATAGATGATATCTTCCAGATAAGATTAACAACTGCTGACCAACATTCAAGGGAACTTTTCCGATTAAAGTATGTGTATTTTGATATTCTACTGTGCCGCCATCCAGATAACGATTAACCAAATTTGTTGATAACAACTCAACTTTACCACCAACGATATCTAAATTCATAACTGACTCATCATTGAATATTAGCTTAAGATAAATATTACCTGAACTCAATTGAACATCGGCCTGACTCAAGGTAATGGTAGAAACATCTGGTTTAATCCAGAGTCCCTTCCCTAATCGGGCATCAAGCGCAATACTTAACCTATTCCCAAATAAAGTTGTTGGCATCCCAACTTCAAACTTAAAATTGGGTATCACTTCCATACCTGACTCCGAATTAATAAAGTCTAGTTTAATCGAGTGATTTAAAAATCGTTGCAAAAATTCAGACCCCACTCGAAATTCAAACAAGCCATCACTTTCCCTGTTCTGACCTATAATCGTATCATTAATACTTAACGATAAATTAGACTCTGGAGTTGTTCCACCAATAATTAAAGTACTGCTATGATCTAAGCGAATTTCCGTTAAAATCGTTGGGGATGACTCACTACCAACTACTAATTCTGCAGTTGGCTGCACTTTAATAGTCATCTCCCAATTAGTGTTATAACCATAAACAACTGACAACTTGCCATCACTGATTTCAAAAGGTGCAATTTTACCAGCGCCTTTCATTGGTTGTCCTAAATAGGTCGTTAATAACTTAGCAGATTTCTTCTCGCGATAATCAATTCGTACTTTATAAGTTCCTTCACCTAATTCACGAATTGCATCTTCCACATTCAATGCTAGACTAAATTTACTTGATGGAATCTGCATTTTCCGAAGATGTACATTAAACACTGTAAATTGGCGCGAAAAAGTTGATAAACTGATGCATTTTCCTGTAATAATATTTTCCAAATAAACACTAACTACTTCTGGATTATACGGAAAATGTCGGGGTGCTTTTCTTCCTGCTTGTAAACTACCATTAAAAAGAATCGTACCATCTAAGCATTGAACCTTAGATATTCTAGATTTCAGCCTCTTGAGTGCGTGAAACTCTGGGAGATTAAGACTCTTTTGCTCTAACCTAGCAACTCGCCCATTAAATGCATTGGCTGAGATTCTTTTCAATAATTCAAACTTTCCGTTTAGCAGCGCGTAGTACTGATACTGTTTTTTTACCGAAAGCGTACGTATGATTGGCGTATTTAGTAGCTGCCAATCTCTAAAGAAACGGACTGTTTCTTCTTGAAACTGATATACAAATGACTCATCGGCATCTGCAATATCATTCATAAATAGCGGAATATCCACATCTAATAACTTGAACTCAGCTTGTTCTTTGACCTTACCATTCCATAAGTCGTTATCTAGTAACAAACTCCGAACCTGGTTTAGGCTAGTAATACGATCAAGATATTTTGGCAATTCATTTTTAACCTGAGTGAACGACGCGTTGCCGCTACTTTCGCGCCAACGCCAGTTATAAACAACATCGGTTAAAATATCAATTCCACTACTGTGTAAGAATGCATCTAGTGTAAATGAAACGTCTTCATATATTTGTCCAGTCGGAAATTTTATGCCATTGTGACGTAATAATGCAAGCGAGTAAATTTTATTCCAACTTGTAGTGTCGTATAACAACTCTGGATGCTCAGCAAATGATGCATGCCGATAATCATCAATGATTGCTTTGCCATGTAAATACGATGGCTTATTACGTCCACTATCAAAACGGCGAACAAAACCAGTCACGACTTGCGAACCAGACTTCACTAATGAGCCAATCATGAGCTCATATGCACGGCTTGGTAACGTATCATCGCCATCTACAAAAGCGAGCCAGTCACCGTTGGCCAGCTCAATTCCTAGATTTCTAGATGCACTCGGTCCAAGATTTTGTTCGTTGTGAACAGCCTTGAAGTTATCGTATTGTTGTGCATATTCATCAATGATTTTTGAAGTATCATCATCTGAATGATCATCAATCATAATTACTTCAAAATTTTTAAATGTTTGAGCTAATAATGAATCCAAGCAGTCACGTAAATATTCTGCCACATTGTAACAAGCAACAATTACACTTAACTGATTAGATTCTCGCTTCACTAATCCCTTTTCTTTCACAATCTTCACCTTTATCCAGTTTTCAAACGTGATATACGTTGTCATTATCCAGATTCAATGTCATGTTATATGATCATTTATAATTAACCTACGATCAAAACCTAATCAGGTACAAAACATTTATCGCACTTCAAAATCTGTTTAATCGAACTTTTTTCCACTAATATTAGTAATCAACTTCACAACTCGTTGACTAGCCGTTCCTTGCTCCCATTCCGTGAATTGTGTCCGAAATGCCATCATCTTAGCTATCTCATTTGGATAACCACCATTAGTCAAGAACTGATCTAGCTTTGCCAGAAAATCCTGCTCATTAGTGACAATCGGACCAGGAACCTTGTTGTAATCAAAGTAGAATCCACGAACATCACCCTGATAATGTGCTAAGTCATAAGGATAGAATAACATCGGCCGATTTAAGATTGCGTAATCAAACATGACCGAAGAATAATCCGTAATCAATAGATCACTAATTAAGTACAAATCATTAATATCTTCATCCACACATAATTTAACGTTATCTTCAAAGCCTTGAATATTAATCGACTCAGCCACCAAGTAATGCGGTCGAATAATAAGCACATCTTCCTTACTAAGACTTTTAACAACTGCGGCCAAACTAAAAGGCAAGTTCATTTTATACATACCCTTACGGATGAAAAAATCATCTCGCCAAGTTGGCGCATATAAAATCACTTTGCCTGTCTTATTTCCAACAATTCTTTTTTTAATTGCCGCAATCACATCGCGATTCTTACGTTGATGCACTAACCGATCATTACGAGGATAGCCATAATCCAAGAACTGATTTTTGAAATCAAATGCTTTTCGAAAGACCTCTTTCGAAAATTGATTTGGCGCAATTAAAAAATCCCAACGTTTACTCTCCGTTGTGAAATTCTGACGATACTGATTTGTATCAGTACCAGGCATTGAAACATTTGGGATATCAATACCCAGACGCTTTAACGGTGTACCATGCCAAGTCTGGATATAAGTCGTTCGTGAGTTTTTCTTTAACCAATATGGCATCCGAGCATTCAGAACCCAGAACTCTGCCACTGGTGCCACTAATAACCATTTGGCTGAGAATCGTGGAATGATTTTCAACTTGGGATACTTTTCTTGGGCTTCTGCAACCAACTGACGCTTAACACCCCAGACCAGCTTCCAATCTGGATGCGCAATCTGAAGTGCTTCGTAAACATATAACGGATTATCCATTGGAACTTTACCATTAAACGCCTCAAACAAAACAACGTGTTTTCTCACTGGGCACACAGTCGCAATTACATTGAACAGCCGACGATAAACCTGACTGATAATATCTTTTAATGCCATTTTATTGAATTCCCCATCACACGTTTATTTTTGATTGAAATTCAAGTCTTGCTTAATCTTAGTGGTTGAAATTTCAGGAGTTCGTGGTAAATAGATGACTTCAGCATCAGTTTGTTCACCAACAAAATCAAATTTGCCAGTCCAATCATCACCCATGACAAAGCGATCAATCTGGTACAATTTTACGTCACTAACTTTTTGATCCCATGAATTTTCAGGAATAACCAAATCAACATAACGAATAGCTTCCAATAGCGCCTTTCGTTTTTCATATGAGAAATAAGCCTTTTTCTGCTTACTATCCCAGTTAAACTCATCTGTTGATAAAGCAACAATTAAGTAATCACCAAGCGATTTGGCACGCTTGAGCAATTCAATATGCCCATAATGTAATAAATCAAAAGTTCCATACGTAATAACTCGCTTCATAGTAAAAAACTCCTCCTAAAATTACTTCACTAAATTAATAACTCTTACCCTGAATATAAACAAGGCTATTATATCATGAAAATCCTAACTCCACCTATCATTATACAATTCTTAATGATATGCAGTCTCCGAGCTTTATACAGAACAATAACTATAGTGAATATATTTATACAAAGTAACGCTATCATGGCATAACCATCCAGCCTATTTTACACTAGCCAGTTATTTATCAGCCAACACATATAAGTATATGAAAATTTTTCAATTTCCATATTCATCTCTAAACCTAAACATTCAATACGCCATTCCCCGCTTTTTGACCTATAATTAAGGTAGTGTATTAATAAGGAGGAATGTCTATGGCAAAACGACGTATCACACACGACCCGCACCAGTTTGTTAATACTGCCACTGATCGCCGACAATTGCAATTAGCCGTCCAATTAGCACTACCAACAAATGCTCACGTCTTAGCACGTAACTTTGCTCGTTCCAGTGCCAGTTCATACTGGTTATTAATGCTAAAACGGCCGCACACGGCCGCTCCACGGTTTTTAACCCTACGAATCGCAGATCATTTACTATGGCTCACGAATCATGATCAATTAACCATTAGTTGGGAGGCTGGTAATTTCGATACCGTTCAGCGTACTTTACACGAAGCATTGACGCCAGCCATATTACAGCGCTACAGTTACCAACTCACAACAACTGATGTTATGACACTCAGATTGATTTTGCATTTGGAACAACATCAACTTATCTGGTTAGTCCAATTAGCTCCTGAAATCGCTAAAGCTTATAAAAACCAACACTTTGACCTTCACGACGATTTTAGTCACGCCAAGTTATTGTTGGGTAACATGAACAATAGCAGTCTACAACTGGTGCCAGTTAAGCAACCAGCTTTTCAAGATCATCTCGGGCAATACTTTGGCCGTAATCTCTTGTTTTCGCAGTTTACTAGTCACCATTTATTACGACTATTACCGACTAACCAATGGATTCGGCCCTTATTAAAAGTATTACCACCAACGCCAAATTTAGAACAACAATTATCCGTCCTGTACGGCACTGATTTTGTTCGTATTTACGTTGAAGCCATTCAACAGCAGGCGCGGTTACAAGCCATTAGCTCATAAAAACAAGACCCCCGCTATATTCAGCAGGAGCCTTGTTTTAGTTACTGATCCGCTCTTAAATTTGTTTTAGAACCTAATCGTTTATCTGAAAAGCCAAATAAATAGACTAACGTTGTTGCAAGCACTAGCGTCCCGTAATGAGATATTAAATAACCATAGAAGTTAGTCCCAATACCAACTCCCGGTGTAATGAACGCCGGAAAACCAATCAACGAACCAGACAACGCGTAATTATTAACACGTAATAATCCGGTCAATAAGCCACCCAAACCACTGGCAATACTGGCGACAATAAATACCCGCTTATATTTCAAATTAACCCCGTATAGCGCGGGTTCCGTAACGCCACAAAAGGCCGAGATTGCTGCCGCCAACGAGATTTCCTTCAAATGCTTATTCTTAGATTTTAAGAATACGGCCAGAACTGCACCGCCTTGAGCAACCATCGTAATGGATAAAATGGCGTTCAAGTAGCTATGACCATTCGTCGCAATATCATTAATCACAATCGGAATAATTCCCCAATGTAATCCGAAAATTACCATCGTCTGATATAAGCTACCAATGACTAACCCTGATAAGGCCGGACTAAAATTATAGACGGCGACCAAACCGTTGGCCATGCCCTTACTGATAATCGTAATTAGGGGACCGACCACCACTAATACTACTATAGCCAGAATCAGGGCCTCAATAATCGGAATGAAGACACTCCGTAAATACAACGGAATGACTCGTTTTAACCCCCGCTCAACGTATGTGCCTAGCCACGCAGCCACAATCATTGGGAATACGGATGCTGAATACGACATCAAGTGGGTCGGAACACCCAAGAACGTAATTTGCGCCGTCGCTCCCTTGCTAGCCGCAGTTATCAGGCTCGGATAGATGAGAATGCCTCCAACGATTGCCAACACGATTGGATCAGAGCCCAATTTTTTTGCAGCAGTAAAACCGAGAACAACTGGTAGAAAATAAAACGTTGCATCAGCTACCGCATTCAACACCATGTATGTCCCACTCGCTACCGTCAAAACCTTGAACCCCGTTAACACAGCCAAGATGCCTTTCAGGATCCCCGAGCCAGCTAAAATTCCAATCACTGGAATCATCGATGCGGTCATCACGCCAATCACACCACTAATTCCACCACGTACTCGCCATAACCAACTTTTTTCATTTATCGTCGTAGTAGTCGGCAACACTGATTTTGCTGCTGTAAACTCGGGTCCTAGTTGTGCTATCACCGCATCAAAAACATCGTTCACTGCCGGACCAATCACAACTTGATACTGCCCACCAGCCTTAGCAACATCAATCACACCGTCCAAGTTCGCAATGATCGAATCATGCGCTAAGGCTTCATCTTTCAAATAAAATCGCAACCGCGTAATACAATGAATCACACTATTAATATTTTGCTGACCGCCTACATTGGCAATAATTGCCGTTGCCAACGCTTGATAACGTGACACAGTGTGATTAGTAGACGATCCCATTGTCGCCGTTGCTGTTGTGACTACTGCCAAGTGAGCGATTGCAGCGACGCCCCCGGCCGCGACCGGCTTCGTTAATGGTAATACCGTTAACGCTGTGAGTGCATTCTGCCCGTTTGTCACGATAACAAGAACGGTTGTCAGCTTATGTGCCTGCTTAACCGCCGCTAAATCCATATCAGCCAGTAATGTTCCGGCCACCACCTCATCGCCAACTTGCACGTGGAGCGTAAATGGTTCACCATTTAGGGCCACCGTATCGATACCTAGATGTATCAGTACTTCTAGACCAGCCGTTGTCACAATCCCAATCGCATGTTTCGTCGCCGCTACTAACGTTACCCGACCACTCACTGGTGCCACAATTTGACCAGTCGTGGGTTGAATCCCGAACCCAGGTCCCATCTTACCCGTTGCAAAGACGGAATCTTGAACTGATGCTAACGACAATATGTGGCCGGTAACTGGAGCTAGAACGGATACTTCATTGATTTTCCCCATAATCGTCATCCCCCAATATAAAACCTTTAACCTAATTCCCAATAATCCGTAAAATTAAATTCACTGTCTAATCATGATTCACCAAAATTCTATCATTACAATTAGACTAATCACCATGACTTGCCATCACAATTCCTGATTTGTTAGGGCGACTAAATATCAAAAGCAAGCATTCTTCCGAATCGGAAAAATCCTTGCTTGTCCTAACGTTAATCAATTATTTTAGACTTGATGTTTACTACGCCGCTTCGCCCAAGTGCCGCTTTTTAGGTGCAACTTTAACCGCATTGACATCTTCATCCTTAAACCCAAACATCCAGGTTAAGGCGAATGACACGACAATCGTTGCCGCGGATGCAATCAAGAAACCATAAAAGCTAAAGTCCAAGCCCTTCGGATTAACGAAAGACGTGAAACCGATTAGTGCACCGGTAAAGCCCCACATATTGACCCGTAGTAAACCGGTCAAGAAGCCCCCAACTGCCGCCCCAATACTAGCAGTCACAAAGGCCCGGCCGTACTTCAAGTTGATCCCGTACATGGCTGGTTCGGTAACACCACAGAAGGCTGAGATCGTTGCTGGCCAAGCCAGTTCTTGAATATTAGCCAGTTTTGACTTCAAGGCAATCGCGAGTACCGCCCCACCTTGAGCGACCATTGTTGCTGAAACAATTGCATTCAAGTAACTATGACCCGTCGTTGCAATATCGTTGGCCACAATTGGAATAACCGCCCAGTGCAACCCAAAGATTACCAACACTTGATAGAAACCACCAATAATTAAGCCAGAAATCGCGGGACTTAAATTGTAGACCCACACAATAATATTCGCCAATCCCGTTGAAAGTACGGTGATAATTGGGCCAAGGAATAACAGAATCGCACCGGAAACAATCACAACTTCAAATAATGGCACAAAAATCATTCGTAATACCGTTGGAATCACCCGTTTTAACCATGGTTCCAACTTACTTGCTAACCATGCCCCCGCAATCATCGGGAAAATTGAATACGTATACGAGGCAACGTGTACCGGTAGACCAAAGAAATCCGCATTGATTCCCATTCCTAAGAGCGTGCTCGTCGCTTTACCACTCGCCATCGTCACAATAGCTGGATAAGTCAACACCCCACCAATGATTCCCATAATCACCGGATCTGCCCCTAACTTTTTACCAGCCGTAAAGCCGACAAAGATTGGTAAGAAGTAAAAGACCGAATCACCCATGGCATTAATAATCACGTACGTTGGTGCGGTCGGGCTGACTACCTTGAACGTGGTCAGTAGCGCGAGAATCCCCTTTAAAATACCAGAGGCGGCTAATAATCCGATGACGGGAATCATCGAACCTGTGATGACACCAATTAAACTGCTAATGCCCCACTTAACTCTGCCCCACGTTGTTGTTGGTCGTTGAGCTGCCGCGGCAGTCTCAGCAACGGCTTTGGCCGTCTCTGAATCATTTGAAAATTCCGGGCCAATTTGTTTAATGACTGCATCATAGACGTCCGTGACGGCAGGTCCAATGACTACTTGATATTGACCGCCCGCTTTGGCTACATCAATAACGCCTTTTAAATCCCGGACGACATCATCGTTAGCCTGGCTTTCATCCTTCAAGTAAAAACGTAACCGAGTAATGCAGTGAATCAGACTACTGATATTCTCAACACCACCAACATTAGCCACAATGTCCGCTGCCAACTGGTCATATTTGCCTGCTTTCGGTAGCCGATTCTGGCGTTTAGCATTGAACGTATTGGCGTTTAGTCGGCCCGTGGCTGTCACGGCCCCGGCGACTTTTTTTCCGGTAGCCACATCTAGGGATTCTAATTTATCACTAGCGTTTGTCACCGCTAAAATCACCGTTGTCTGACGATTAGCAGCTTGAATAGCCGCTAAATCCATGGTGGCGATCACATCGCCCGCCTGAACATCATCGCCCGCGGCAACTTGAACCGTGAACGGACTACCCTTTAAATCGACCGTATCGATTCCGAGATGTACTAGTACTTCCAAATTATTATCGGGCGTTGTGAATCCAATCGCATGCTTCGTTTCAGCCACCATCGTGACTTTCCCACTGACCGGCGCAACGACTTCCCCACTTGACGGTTGAATCCCAAATCCGAGTCCCATCATACCAGCTGAAAAAACCGGATCCTTAACCGCACTTAATGCAATAACGTCCCCATTGACTGGTGACAAAATTGTCACTGTTTGTGCCTTTGCCATACCCATTCCTCCATTCTTAACCTAACAACAACGCAACTGCTTGATAAGGTTGTAACGTCAATTGTGCTGTGACATTAACATCTTGATAATTGGAAAGTAACACCTGTGCACCGACCATTTCTTCCGGAAGTGTCACCGTTGTCGACTTGCCATAGAAATTATTAAGCACTAATAGCTTTTGCTGATGGTACGTCCGCCAATAGCCGAAGACTTGCGGGTCATCTAAGCGCCAAGATTGGTACCCGCCATCTGCGACGATCGGCATCGTTTTTCTTAATTTGATTAATCGCTGATAATAGTCAAATATTTCACCACTAGCTAATTCATGGGCAACGTTAATTGTGTCCTGATTAGTCGGTATCAACCACGGTTTACCAGTTGTAAAACCGGCCGTAGCACTATCATCCCATTGCATCGGTGTCCGCGAATTATCGCGGGCTTTAGTCTTAACGATTGTAAACGCATCGTGATGACTGTACCCGCTACGAATCAAGGCTCTATAGGCATTTAATGCTTCAACATCCACATAATCAGCCATGTTGTCATAGTCCGGATCAGTCATGCCGAGTTCCTCACCCATATAGATGAACGGTGTGCCGCGTAAGAGATGAATAACTGTCGCTAACATTTCGGCGGACTTGACTCGGTACTGACCAGCATCACCAAAGCGATTCAGTGCTCGTGGCTGATCATGATTATTCCAAAATAAAGCCTGCCAGCCACCACCAGCAGCCATCCCACTGGCCCAACTATCTAATAGTTGCTTCAACCGAGGAAAGTCAAAAGCCATTCGGGACCACTTACGACCATCGACATAATCCGTCTTTAAGTGATGGAAATTAAAGACCATCGAGAGTTCATGATTAACCGGATTAGTATAACCAACACTGTTCGCAACGGTCGTCGAGGACATCTCACCCACCGTTACACTATCAGCATCCTGGCCGAAACTAGTCGCGTTCAATTCCTTTAGGTAATCATGAACGATGGGAGTGTCGGTATATAACGTTTTACTAGGAACCCCCTTAGGTGCATCCACCAACTGCTCAGCCTTACCGGTAACGTTGATAACATCAAAGCGAAAGCCCTGCACCCCCTTTTGCCGCCAAAAATTAACAACGGCGGCGCATGCCTGACGTACGGCCGGATTATGCCAATCTAAATCAGCTTGAGTCGGGTCATATAAATGTAAATAATACAAACCAGTCTCACCAAATGGCGACCAGGCTGGACCACCAAACTTAGACTCCCAGTTGGTCGGTAAACTGCCATCAGCTTTAGGACGGCGAAGATAATAAAATTGTTGATACTTTTCATCACCGGCCAATGCCTTTTGAAACCATTCATGTTCGGTGGAAGTGTGATTCAGGACCATGTCGAGCATGACACCAATGCCATTTTTCTTGAGTATCGCCACGAGTTCTTCGAAATCGGCCATCGTGCCAAACATGGGATCAATATGATAATAATCCGCAATGTCGTAACCGTTATCATTTTGTGGTGAGACAAAAAACGGATTAAACCAAATCATGTCGACATTCAGTTTTTTTAGATAGTCGATTTTTTCAATAACACCCCGTAAATCACCGATACCATCGCCATTGCTATCATAAAATGACTTCGGATAAATCTGATAAATCACTTGTTCTGATAATTTCATGTCCTATTCCTCTCATACCACAACTTATTTTTTAGTTCGCCGAGCAAAATCACGGAAGCTAAAGCGGTCGGCCCGATGTCGAGATTCCGTATATTGAAAGGCGCGCGCATCCGTGAGACTGGTCACACTCCGGACAACTGCCACATAGGCCCCCTTGTTCAATTCTAAATGCTCGCGGTCTTCGGTCGTCGCTGGGGCCATTGTAATTTCTTTCGTCGCGTAACCAATCGTCAGGCCAAGTTGATTTTCAAAATACGCATACAATGAATCTTCAGCCGCTTGCTTCGGAACTTCCGGGACAACTGACTTCAAAATATAATCCTTATCAATAATTGCTGGTTCGCCATCAATCACTCGAACCCGTTTAATAGCTGTCACCGGCGCTTCCGTTAATTCCGTACCGAGTGATGTAAAATCAGCAACCGGTAATGTTGCATCAGGTTGATAATCATAAACAATGTTTTGCGTCCTAATGTGTAATTTCTCGGCTAATTCTTTATAACTAACAATGCCAGAGACTGGGAATTCATACTGGCGATGCTCGATCACAATCGAACCCTTACCACGAATTTTCTGAATATAACCATCCTCCGCTAGCGTTGCTAACGCCTTGCGCCCGGTCTCGCGTGAAATGCCATATAGCTCACAAAGCTGATGTTCACTCGGCAAGTAACTGCCAAGCGGATAAACTTCCGCATCAATTTTTTGGAGCAAATCTTGATAAACTAAGGCCGCTTTATTCACGGCAACCACCTCTTTGTTATCGTTTTCATTTACGAATATAGACTTGTTTAGACAAGTTGTCAATGTTTAAGTAATAATCCAATGACGTTTGTATATCACACCCGGCAGATCAAGTCTAGACATGTGTCGAAATCATTTATTACCTTTTTTTATTAGCGTCTCATTTTATAGCTGGTTATTATTCCAACTACCATTAATTACATGAGGTATCATTTAACCTAACATCCAGTGGTTTCGGATATACAAAACTGATATAGTTAAACATGTCAGTCATCTTAAGCAGTGCAACGGCTTATCCAACTGTGTCATTCAATCAGGTGCAATTTCCAATTGATTACATCAATAAACACGACTTAAACGAAAGGATGTTATTATCACTCATGCACAAAAATAGAACCGCCATTATCATCATCGGATTAGCCACATTATTTATAATTAGTCCACTTTTACTCAATCATCAGGCGTTATACGGCGTTGATGGTCCTTTTCAATATAGTCGAATTTATGAAGCTGCCATGCAGCTCAAAAACCATAACTTTAGCTTTATTAACCTCTATTCTTTCCAACAAGCCGGGCGCATTGTCAACAGTCTCTATAGTCCATTAGTTGCGGTCCTCTGTGGTGCACTATTATTACTAGTTGGCAATTGGTTTCGTTTTCAAATCATTACGTTATTCATTGTTTACTTTCTAGGCGGCTATCTCATGTACAACGCTGCTCAAAAACTACGACTTCCACCCAAGTTAGCCATTGCCTTAAGCGTCATTTTTCTGAGTTCTAGTGCTGTTTACGGTTTCTTATTTGGAATCATGTGGCGTTCAATTGCCGTATCATTATTGCCAATCTTTATTGGGCCAATCTTAGATCTATATCATGGAGATTGGTCATTACCATCCATGCTAAAATTAGGGATTTTTGTTGGTCTCCTTGCACAGTTCCAAGTCCTCACAATTGGTATGTTTTTACCTTTTTTAATTCCTTTCTTTATTCATGGAATCTGGCAGTCCAGGAAAAAGTTATACACTAGTCTAAACTTCTTGGCTGGTGTTCTATTAGCCCTTATCCTAAGTTTGAACGCCTTAATACCGATGTTTGAAGTCTATCATGGCAATACTTTAATCGCACCTGTCGGCATGGACTTGATGGACCACGCTAGTCGAGTCTTACAACCCATTTATACTAGCGTTTACTCTAATAGCGATATTGTTTTAACAATCATTGCCTATGCGATGTTAACCGGACTGATCCTCTTCTGGTCACGACTCTTACCATTTACTAAACTATTTGTCAGTGTATCTTTGTTTTACCTTCTTCTCAGTACTAATTTTTTCCCTTGGGATATCGTGCAGAACTCAATGCCATTCCTGCAGTCCTTCCTCCAGATGCCGAGCCGCATAACCTTAATAGCCGATCCTTTCATAATGCTCTCGGCAGCTCTAATCTACTATGACACAGCTCGGAACACGAAGTCTGTCTCACTGCATCAAGGATTATTGGCAATCAGTGTTTTTCTGGGGATTCTATCACTTAGCCTCTGTACACAAAGAGTTGCCCAGAATATCCATTCGATAATGGATCCAAATACAACTCTAGCTCAAGGGATTGGAACTAGTCCTCAAAATGTTCATACAGAATTGACCACCATAACACAATTACAGCCTAAATTTCATACGCGTCACATTGGAAACTTAATCAAAGCTATAGATCGAACGGTTCCAGATTATATGCCAGTTTCCAAAAGAATCAAAAATGATCCTGATGCTTACAAAGCAGTTTACCGGAAGTATCGACAAAGCTTCTCTGAACAACAGCATCTATTTAAGTATCATGTTATTCACAGTGGAATACGATTGACCTGGAAATCTACGGTTGCCAAGTCACGAGTTATCCCCGTGGTCGCTTACCAACGATCCATACTAACGCTCAACGGTACCCGCCTATCTCAAAAACAGATTACTCGCAATTGGATAGGTAATATAACTGTTCATCAACAACGTGGACGTAATATTTTAACTATTCGTTATGTGCCAAGTCATCTGACGGTCCTTAGTAAAACAATCAGCTACATCGCTTGGGTAATCGTCCTAATATTAGTTTCCTTGATCAAAGTTCCTCTAACCAAGTCACTAAAAAACTAATACATGTTAAAAATAAATAACTTTAAACTCATATTATCAGTTACTATATTTTATATAACATGCCATCTAACGCTTACAAGGAGTTGAAAAATAATCACAAGCAAAAAAATATTTTCAAGAAATGACCACTTTACAGATCTGAAAGCCCTCGCACTATTTATCGTTATTGGGCTGATCATTCTATTGCCACAAATTCTAACAAAGAGCATGGTCCTCGGGTCAGACTCAATATTTCACTTTAATCGTTTTTTTGATACAGCTGAGCAAATAGCCAATAAAAACTTTAATTATTTCCAAGCGAACTATGGGTTTCAACAAGCGGGTCGAATTATCACACCACTATATGGTCCTTTCGTTAGCTACTTAATGGGATTACTATTAATGTTATTAGGTAGCTGGCTAAAATTCCAATTAGCTGTTGATCTACTTATCTTGGTGACCGCTGCATATGGCGTCTACTCGCTTTCCAAACGATTACACTCTAATCAAGATTTTGCAATCATCTCCGGGATTCTATTTATGACAAGTATCTCTATTACAGGCTGGGTTCTAAACCAACACTTTACATCATTTGGATTGGTCTTAATTCCGTATATCCTCAAATATGCAGTTGATTTTCTCGATGATACTAATAAAGTAAATATTATTGGTCTTGGCATCTCAATGGCACTATTAATTCAAACACACTTTTTAAGCGTCATTTTTACAACAATTGCGCTACTTTTCTTATTTATTATTGGCTTCATATCTAGCACCAAAAAAATTGCTCTTTTGGTACGTGTTTTTGCTGCAGCCCTTTTAGCTTTTATCCTAACGCTCAATGTTTGGGGCGGTTTATTCGAAGTATATTCTGGAAATCATTTATTATCTACCTGGCCTACCATGAATATTGATGCAGCTGCAATTAAGCTATCATTTCAATCTGAAACTGAAACACAACTAGGGATAGTTTTATCAGTACTTTTTTTGGCCCAAATCATTTACACAATTATTCATTTTAAGCAAACATCGAAAAACAACCAGGTATTTACTTTAATCGGTATATTCTTTTTAGTTTTATCTTCACGGTTAATGTTGTGGAATGCGCTTAGCAAATCCATTCCACAATTAACAACATTATTACAATTTCCTTCTCGTATGAGAGGTGTTGCTGCAATATTCTTATTAGTTGCATTAAGTATCAGTTGCACCGAACTGTTAAATAAGCACAACAGTTTTATTTCTGGCATTCGAGGAAGTCTAATATTGGGGATTTGTTTCACCACTTTCAATGCTTACGTCAACGTATCAGATTTGGCATCTATCTGGCATTCTGACCAGCCAATTAGTGCAACTAACGCAATCACTAATCAAAAAAAAATCAGTGCAGATAAGGTTCGTCGCGCATTTAGGTCTAATAATCTCAGTGATGGAGTAAAAACTGTTGAGAAATCAACCCCAGATTATTTACCAACTTATACAAGGATTGATGCTCAACATTATTTGAAAATGCATCCTTATAGTTTAGTTGAGAAAAATATTATTAACAAAAAGCAATTTAATAAGCAAGTGATCAATAACGGTACTCTTAAATTAACCTGGCATTCACACAATAATAAATCTGTTTATTTACCCATAGTGACCTATCAACATAGCCAAGTAAAACTGAACGGTATAACAACGACACATCTAAAAACAAATGCTATTGGCAACCCATTAGTGTTCGCTAAACGAGGCACTAATACAGTATTGCTAAATTATCAAATGTCTGCACTTACACATGATTCTATTATCTTATCCATCTGTGCATGGATCTTAACGCTGATTTCGACAGTCATTTTTAAGATTCGATTCCACAAGCATTCTAGCTAACTTTGGAGCAATAGATTTGCCCTGTAGACCCGTAAAATTAAAATAGTTAGTACGCACTCAAATGATTATTTCTTCTAATACAAAAGATAGGCCCGTCAACAAACTTTGATTTGAATTTGCTGACAGGTCTTTTTTTCACAATTTTAAAATTATTGGTTCTATACATATTAATTTTATCAATATCCCTATTTTCGCAATAAATCTTTTGCTTTCATTGTTGCTACTTCTTTTTTTATTTTTTTCTTTCGGTTCGCAAGTGCATCTATCCAGATACCATTCAGAATTGCTTCACCAACTAACAAAACGGTTACTATTGATAATAAAGAAACCTCTTTTGCAAAAACAATGTAAATAATAAAGCCTAAAAAGCCTACTCCCGGAATAGCGCCAAACCACCTTGGTAAGTAGCGATCTAACACATAGAGTACTGCAACGACCAACATACCAAGTAAAATTCCTTTAAAATCACTCATGTTGTTCCTCCCTAAAGTCAGTAATAATCTGCTTTGCTACCTCTAACGATAGTTTTTCATCGATTACTAATTTCATAACCTTCATTTCAAAAGTATTGGCACCATTATCCTCAATAAAATTAATTTTTTGAATAATCGTGTTTAGCCTCATGCGCACAGTTGGATAACTTACTTGATAAATCTTAGCGAGTTGTTTCAGAGAGCCTGAGGCAATTACCAGTTGTTTAACAAATTCCTGATCTTCTTGTTCTAAATTCATAAACCAGTCCATAACGTCCCTCTTTCATTGAATATTATTTATTAAATTTTAACATTGTTAAAAATAATGTCAACACAAAAGCATATTTTGATAATTTCTGTAAATTCGATTATTCAAATAAAGACGAGTACCCTAATTCAAAAGAATTATAGTACTCGTCTTATTAGAATATTAACGCTATTAACATCAGTAGATTTATCAGTTGACCCTTAATGATTTAACCCAAATGCCTGATTATCACTAGCATCCGCACTGGCAGCATCACTTGCCGCTTGTTCTTCAGCCATCAACCGAGCACGTTCATGCTTGTTATACCAAGGTGAGACGGTAAAGGCCAGAACATCATTCATCAAATAAACGGAACTGTTAATGAACATCGCCAATGTCGCGGAACCTTGACGGAACGAGATGAACCAGAGCACCATCTGTGCCAAACCAGAGGCAATCCACCAGAAATATTGGTTGTTATACCGAAGGAAGCAAATCACCCCGGCCGTTAAGCAAATCGCAAAACTAATCGCATCAATCCATGGCCGCGGATCATCGGTCAAGGCACCAATGAGATAGCCCGAAATCGCATAGACAACTAGGGTTGCAACAATTGCAATCACCCATGTCTTACCCGTAAATTTCCGAATTTTCGAAACCATGTTGACGTTCCAATTAGCACTTAGTAGCACCGGAATATCTAGCGTCACAACGTAAGCCAATTGTTCTCCGATACTTAAATAGTTCTTAGCTGAAAAACCAACTACAATGAAACAAGCCGCGGAGATGACCCCTAATAACCCATTAACTGACTTAGCTGCATTAATGGCTAACACACAAAGAACACCCAATGTCGTTCCAATAAATGTTAAAATAGACAATGCTGTGATTGGGGCGCTCACTAACGTCATTACTTGACATCCTAAGCTAAAATAGAATAAATAGTAGTTTTGTTGTGGCCAACCCTTCAGTTGGTGTGATAAGAATTTAAAATAATTACTCAAAATCATGCTCCTCTTTCCGTTTTCAAATGCGGTTGTAGGTGTCTAGTTGGCCAACCAGTCACGTCGCACTACTACATGTAGTGTTTCCGTTCGAAACAACACAATATATTGTATCATTATCTTGGCCGATGAAAAGGGTAAAATTCCAATTTTATATTAAGTTGTCCGCAACCAATCCAACTATGCCCCGCCAATTTGGCATTTTTGACGTACCAATTTTTTTATATTTTTTTGATCTCGGTTGGCTGACAGCGCTGCCAATATCAAATGCAAACAATGCGTTTTGTCGCAGCACAATGCTTGCAGTATACTGGAGAAGAACAATCCTTTAGCTTCACAATATAATTAATTTTTTGGAGGAACCTCAT
The DNA here is from genome assembly GCF_003641145.1 of Lactiplantibacillus paraplantarum. Taxonomy (NCBI): domain Bacteria; kingdom Bacillati; phylum Bacillota; class Bacilli; order Lactobacillales; family Lactobacillaceae; genus Lactiplantibacillus; species Lactiplantibacillus paraplantarum. Next base: position 228,639 of record NZ_CP032744.1, on the reverse strand, counting down.
GATTACGCTTAAATCAGATCGCGAAATCAAGGGGATGCAAGCTGCCGGTGATATTATGGTTGGCTTGTTCCATGCCCTTGAAGATTACATCAAGCCGGGAATTACGACTTGGGATGTTGATCACTTCGCTTACGAATACATCATCGCGCACGATGCCACCCCTGGCGAACTTAACTTTGAAGGTTACAAGTACTCAACTTGTGTCAGTGTCAATGATATGATTTGCCACGGTTGTCCTAGTAAGGATATCTTGGTTAAAGACGGTGACTTATTAAAAGTCGACACAGTCATTAATTACCACGGCTACCTCAGTGATTCTTGCCACGCTTTTGTCGCTGGTACACTAGCGCCAGAAGTTAAGAAGCTCATGGAAGTGACCCATAAAGCCCTATACCTCGGTATCGACCAGGCTGTAGTTGGCAACCGTATTGGTGACATTGGTTGGGCCATTCAGAATTATGCTGAAAACGAAATGGGTTACGGCGTCGTTCGCGAATACATCGGTCATGGTATTGGACCAACGATGCACGAAAAGCCCGACGTTCCACATTATGGTGAAGCCGGACACGGCACCCGTTTGAAGGCTGGTATGACCATTACTATTGAACCAATGGTCAACATTGGCGACTGGCGTTCTGGCGAAACTGCCGATGACGGTTGGACAGTTCGCACTTTAGACGGCAGCCTCAGCTGTCAGTACGAACACACCCTTGTCGTTACCGATGACGGTCCTAAGATCTTATCATCATTCGATAATGATTTTGATGCTAAATACTTATGGAATAAGTAATATCATTTTAATTATAATGTTAAACAGCACCACCCTAATTTAGTTAACTAGGGTGGTGCTGTTTTAAATTTTTAGCAGACATTAATTCGCCGATGCTAGTCCACTATGTTAATCGGCCTCAACTCTCGAAACAGGCTTAATTCTGACTGGTTCAAAAACCAACCGCAGCGAATTTTGATCGGCTGATTCGCCACCACCGCTAAAATAATTATTTTGATAACACTCAAAAATCAATGCTAATGCTCGTCTCATAATAGTCTTAGTAAATTCCAAGTAACACGTCACGCCAAAATTAGTTACTCACTGCTTGACGACCGCAAAGATATCTTGTATAGTTAGTGCCAATTAATCAGAGGAGGATCAGACATGACTCAATTAACAAGTAATGCTTTGAATAACTGTTGTTGTCGAACCGCGCGCTTATTGCGATGTTCGGCCTGTTAAGCATTGACTTTTTGAGGAGTGTCATCCTAAAATCAATGTCCAGCATGGCTGGATATTGTACTGGGCGCGAGGAATTCATTCGAATTCTCGCGCCCTTTTTGTCGTTTTTGGCACCCCACCACATCTATTTGGAGGAATTTATATGCTCATTCAGCACGTACAAGAGCTTATCGGTCACACACCTTTGATGGCATTACCCATCGACGTTCCAAATCACAGTCATATTTATGCCAAACTCGAAATGTTCAATCCCGGTGGCAGTATCAAAGACCGACTCGGGGCCTATCTGATTGAAGACGGCCTGCAACGAGGCCAAATCAATTCAACAACAACGATTATCGAACCAACTGCTGGTAACACCGGAATTGGTTTAGCCTTAGCAACCCAAACGCATCACTTGCGGACCATCTTGGTAGTCCCAGAAAAGTTCAGTATGGAAAAACAAGTTTTAATGCAAGCATTGGGTGCTGAAATCGTTCATACACCTAGCGAGGAAGGAATCAAAGGTGCCATTCGCAAAGCTGAGGCACTAGCCGCAACGATCTCAAACAGTTACGTCCCCATGCAATTCAAGAATCCTGCGAATCCGGCCGCTTATTACCACACACTGGCACCAGAAATTCTGGCGGACATGCCTGCACCTATAACCGCCTTCGTCGCCGGAGCCGGTAGCGGCGGGACTTTTGCCGGCGTTGCGGCTTATCTTCAAGCTCAAGATTCAGCAACCAAAGCCGTAGTCGTTGAGCCAGAAGGTTCCATTTTAAATGGTGGACCGGCTCACGCACATCGTACTGAGGGGATCGGTGTCGAATTTATCCCACCATTTTTCGATCAAGTTCGCATCGATCAGACACTGACCATCACTGACGCCGACGCCTTCTCACAAGTGCGACAGTTAGCCCGTCAACACGGCTTGTTAGTCGGTAGTTCTAGCGGCGCTGCCCTTGCCGCCAGCTTACAACTAGCAGCGACCTTGCCCGTCAATAGTCATATCGTGACCATCTTTCCAGACAGTAGCGAACGGTATCTAAGTCAAAAAATTTATACGAAATGAGGACTTTAACAATGAAATTCGAAACTCAATTAATTCACGGTGGCATTAGCGAAGACGCAACTACTGGTGCGACTTCGGTACCCATCTACATGGCCTCGACCTTCCGCCAAACCAAAATCGGTCAAAACCAATACGAGTATTCACGGACAGGCAATCCAACCCGGGCCGCCGTCGAAGCATTAATTGCCACTCTCGAACATGGCAGCGCTGGCTTCGCATTTGCTTCTGGCTCCGCTGCCATTAATACCGTCTTCTCACTATTCTCGGCTGGTGACCACATTATTGTGGGAAATGACGTCTACGGTGGCACCTTCCGCTTGATTGACGCCGTTTTGAAGCACTTCGGTATGACTTTTACATCCGTTGACACACGTGATTTGGCCGCCGTTGAAGCCGCAATTACCCCCACAACTAAGGCGATTTATTTGGAGACACCGACGAACCCGTTATTACACATTACGGATATTGCTGCCATTGCGAAGCTCGCGCAAGCACACGATTTACTGAGTATCATCGACAACACCTTCGCCTCCCCATACGTCCAAAAACCACTGGATTTAGGCGTTGACATTGTTTTACACAGTGCTTCCAAGTATCTCGGTGGTCACAGTGATGTTATCGGTGGCTTGGTTGTCACCAAGACGCCAGCACTTGGCGAAAAAATCGGCTACTTGCAAAATGCCATCGGTAGTATTTTGGCCCCGCAAGAAAGCTGGCTATTACAACGTGGTATGAAGACTCTGGCATTGCGCATGCAAGCCCACCTGAACAATGCCGCTAAAATCTTTACTTACTTAAAGTCGCACCCAGCAGTTGCTAAGATTTACTATCCAGGCGATCCTGATAATCCCGATTTTTCGATTGCCAAGCAACAGATGAATGGCTTCGGCGCAATGATCTCGTTTGAATTACAACCAGGAATGAACCCCCAGACCTTCGTTGAACATTTACAAGTTATTACGCTCGCCGAAAGTCTCGGAGCATTAGAAAGTTTAATTGAAATTCCAGCCTTAATGACTCACGGTGCCATCCCACGCGCGATTCGTTTACAGAATGGCATCAAAGACGAGTTGATTCGCTTATCAGTCGGCGTTGAGGCCAGTGATGACTTGTTAGCAGACCTTGAGCGCGGGTTTGCTAGCGTCCAGACAAATTAGATGTGGCAGACGGCTCGTGCTATCCTAAATCGTGACCCCGCCGCTACCAATTTGGGGACGATTATCCTAACCTATCCCGGTATTCACGCGCTCGCCTGGTACCGGGTTGCCCATTATTTTGAAACACACCGTTTACCATTAATAGCTGCCTTGCTGAGTCAACATGCTGCGCGGTGCACCGGTATTCTGATTCATCCGGCCGCACAAATCGGCCACCGCGTTTTTTTAGATCATGGTATCGGTACTGTCATTGGTGCAACGGCGGTCATTGAAGACGACGTCACAATTTTACACGGCGTCACTTTAGGCGCACGTAAAACTGAACAAGCCGGGCGCCGGCATCCCTATGTTGGGCGCGGCGCTTTCATTGGGGCCCACGCCCAAATCTTGGGACCCGTTACGATTGGCGCCCACAGCAAAATTGGCGCCGGGGCGATTGTTTTAGATAGCGTTCCAGCCCACGTTACTGCGGTCGGTAACCCAGCTCATCTGGTAACAGCGCGGTTACACGCTTATCATGAAGCGACTAGCAATCATGCTTGATTCCTGGCTGGGGCTCAAAACAACTGGCTAATTGTATCGATAATAAAACGTGCTTATAAAATCAAAATTGATTTTATAAGCACGTTTTTACGTTAACTTAAAGTATATTAATGACTCAAGGTTATTTGACAAACTTCGCAGCAAATTCACTAAATTGCTTACCAGCACCTGCTAAGAATGTTTGCGTTCCTTCATTTGTGATATGACCGTTTTCATCAGCCAACTTATCAGTATTACCGATGTACAATTCTGGTTGTTGCATCGTTGGCATGTCTAAGAAGACCAAGGATTGACGTAAAACATGGTGTGCTAAGACGCCAGCGATACCAGAGATCGATTGGGAAGCAACCAAAGCCGGCTTGCCGCCCCAAACACTTTGACCCCATGGACGTGAAGCAACGTCCAAAGCATTCTTCAAGGCTGCTGGGATGCTACGGTTATGTTCAGGTGTGACAAAGATGAACGCATCTTGAGCCGCAACAGCCTGACGAAATTCTGTATATTCTACGGGTGAATCCGCATCGTAGTCTTGGTTATATAGTGGCAACTTAGCGATATTTAAGTACGTTACTTCAGCGTCGTCTGGTAACCCAGCAACGATGGCTTCAGCGACCCCTTTAGAATAAGAATTTTTACGAATAGAACCTACAATTACACCATATTTTGTCATATCAAACAATCCTTTCAAAACTAATTTCTTCGTTTCACTTACTAATAGTAAGTATATCAAGTTATTGAAAAAGTGCAACCATTTTAGCCTATCAATTTTCAAAATCACTTATCTGATCAACGAAAAGTGCCGGCAAACCAGCGTTTACATTCTTCGAAAATATTTTAGTATATGGCTAGGTAACGACAAAAAAGCCACCGGAATATCATTAATTCCAATGGCCTCATATTATGCTAACGACTATTTCTAATACCAGTGTGACCGTAACTCGTTGCAACGTCACGTTTGCTCAAAGTATCGTTCAAAAAACACTATTCATCTAAGAAATCTTGATAATCATTATCAACTTGTTCAACATACGCCGTGGCCCACTTAGCCATGGCTTCATCAAACTTCGCCGAATTACCAACGTAGCCTCGAATCATGGCCGCCGTTGGACTTTGCGCGTGAGCCTTTGCCAAAATCATTGCGCACGTATTGGCATAAGCTTGGAACTGACCCCAACCCAGTGTTGGAATATCGATAGATTCCTTCATATCCCGAAATTGACGAACATAAAAACTCTTATTCTTCATCTGGAAGTAACCTAGAAACACGTCCGAAGTCGCTTGCAAAATCCGTTGTGAACTTACGATCCGTTGCCCTTCCGTCAATTCCATAGCGGCAGTTAAGGCTGGTCGCGACTGGCTCCCCACTTTCCGAGTTGGTAAAGCTTCCTTAATTTGTAACACCATGTGACTGCCATCCGTACTCGTCAGAAGAACCAAGTAGCACAACGACCCAAAACTACCGACACCCACACTGTGACGAATAATATCGGTGACTTCATATTGTGACAACAACAAAGCGACATCCGTCCGGACATTCAATAAATACTCGTGAATCCCAGCCTTTAGCCCCTGATAAGTCTGTCGGTCAATATGAACCGAGCGGGGCGCATTATCTTTAAATTGCCGTTCGCCCTGACTATTAGTGACCGTAAACTTACGTACCACTTGCTCTGAATTACGTTTTTGTGCCTTTTTTACCAAAGATGCAATCAAGTCGGCCGTATCTTCCGGTGCGCCACCGAAATTTAAAACAGCTTGAACTTCATTATCGCGATAAAAACGATCCAGCGTGGTCTGATCAAACATTCCCTTAAGGGCTTCACGATAGCTCGCACTCGCGGCTTGCACTAATTTTTCAACCTTTTTAGGCTTAAAATTAGAATCGCGCGCGGCTAGTAGTACACTGACTAGTAATCGTCGTAGGTCCCATTCCCACGGATGAACTCCGGCTTCGTCAAAATCATTTAGATCAAACACTAGTCGCCGTTCTGGTGATGCATAGAACCCAAAGTTACCAATATGGGCGTCACCACAAACAACGGCCGGAATTTTAGTTGATGACTGGTAGTCCAAGTCATAATCCATCAATTCAACTGATCCTCGGAAGAATGCAAAAGCCGAGGCAGACATTCGTTCACGACGTAATGGCAACAATTCTGGAACCAGCATCTCCCGAACGTGTTTCAAATAATCACTGGCGTTTCGCTTCACCGGTGTAAATGTCCCTAATTTTTCAAATGAGGTGACTTGGCGTCGCGCCTTTCCTAGCGCGATCAGTTCAGCAACTGTGTGGCGTTGTCGAATATGGGTTAAATCAAGTGGTGGCATGCGTATCAAATCCTTTTATGATTTACTAATTTTATTATAGCGATTCATTCCCATGATATAAAATAATCAAGCAAGTTAAATCTGCGTATCGCGTCCCAATTATTAACCAGCTGGCCTTAATTTACAAGTGATTTTCATGATAAAATGGTGATTCTAGTTGACGTGCTCCCAAAAGTCACCTACAATTTAAGTTATAAATGATACCGCTTTCAAAAAGCGAGGAGGTCACGTATTATGGCAAATTCTGAAAAAACATTGGTCCTAGTTAAACCCGATGGTGTCAGTGAAGGACACATTGGTGAGGTTATCACCCGGTTAGAACGCAAAGGTTATCAAATTGCCGCCTTAAAGGTTATTAAAGCAACCGCGGAACAACTTCAACAACATTACAGTGAGAAGGTTGGCAAGCCTTACTTTAAGGAAATCGAGACCTACATGATGGAAGGTCCACTCGTTGCCATTATCGTGAGTGGTACCGGCGTCGTCAAAGCGGTGCATCGTTTAGCTGGTAGCACCCGGCCTGCCGAAGCACAACCTGGCACTATTCGGGGTGACTTCTCCCACGAATATCCAGACGGCATTTTACGAAATATTATCCATACCTCAGACAGTCGTGAAAATGCACATCATGAAATTGCCATTTGGTTCCCCGAATTGGCAGTCAAAGCACGTAAAGAAGCGGGCAAAGTTAAAGCCTGATTTAATTACTATCAACAATATTACTCAATTCGCAATTACTGACGATAATTGGTTTAATCATCAGTAATTGCGAATTTTTCTTGACTAAGTATACGACCTTACTCACTACGACAATGTTAGTAAAACTTCCAAAGCTAACTCGTAAACTGGACCAACTAACTTCCACCACGTGCCGAAATCTTCGCACTAATCGTTCGCACTGGTTATGATTAAGCTAATCAACTAAATGGTTTGGGGGAATCATTATGAACTTAGTCGTTGGACCATATGTACGGCGGCCACGAGCTGTCAAAACAGATACAATTAATACGAGCAAATTTTCAATGTTTAATTCACTACGGCGTATTGATGAGTGCATAGTCCTGATCAAGCGTACTGGCACACCAGGATTAACAGATTCAACCGCCACCCTAGGTCTGAACCTAACGCATTTAATGGGGTTAAACGTTATCGTAACCAGTCGCGGGCGAACCTTCACCATTATTGTTCAAGGCCGCCAACGTACGTTTACTTTGACAGGTTGCATCATCGAAGATACTTTCTATAATATCGTTCATCCATCACAACCAGATTATCTAATATCGTTGAATCGACAGCTCATTACAAATAGTGACGACCTAATCGAACAACTCTATGAGAACTACTAATTGACCAGGATCACATCAAAAAGGCTAACCCGACAATGCAGCTGTCGTGGTTAGCCTTTGATTAGTTCTCAACTAAATAATGAGCTGGACTACTTTGAGCAACGTTGCGGACGGCTTAGCTGAAATGGTCATTGTCTGCACTGGTCGTAACGAGTGTGTATCACGGGTTGCCATCGCTCCTGGTAATCGTTGGACTGAACGACCATGTGTGACCGAGATAGTATTGTCAGCATTACGCGTATAAATCACACTATTATTGGCATCTCGCCAATCATCACTATAGACTTGAGTCATCTGACGAGAATAGACGGCACTATGTGGATCATCCGGCTGAATCCGCTGACCAGCAGAAATCTTACGAATATGTAACGGGGTTGCTTCATTGATGACCCGCGTACCTTTCATCTGTAGCCAAACTTGGGCAGCTTCCACCTTAGTAGCCGAGAAATCACTAAGGCGTGTCTGACGCACTGCTCTGAAAGTCGTTGTGGTACCAGAACGTAACTGCCGTTGGTGATTAGTCCGCTGGTGACTAGCTTCCTGGCGATTAACTTGAACTTGTTCCCAGACTAAACAGGCACCAAAGAGTACAATTCCAATCCGCAACGCCCAGATCAACTTTTTCATCATTAGTCCCCCATTTTACTATCATTACGCTACCTAAATTTAACATGATATTATCCAATTATATTGACCGCACGAGCAACCAGTTAATTATTAATAATGTCAGTTGCACCAACTAGCCATTATTAGGCTCCCTTCCTCTTAAACTATTAATGATTTCTAACTTGACAGCCAAACTGATTTATCACAAAAATTACAATATCAATATTATTATTTTCGGTCGAATCACAAAGTTTTTAAACAGTATGCTACACTAAAATTAATATTAAGTTTTATACAAGGAGGACCCGATGACTGTATTGAAGAACCCACTTATCACAACGCCCTACTTAATTGCTACCATAGCTACACTGACAATGTTGGTTAGCCCGTTGGTAACGCTGATTCTCTCGGTACTGATATGGCTGTCAGGCAGTACAATTATTTTGCTGCACCGCCAACAACGGTCATTTAACTTTCTATTTGCACCTGTATTCTTATATGCTTTTTTATTAGAACAATGGTACAGCTCTTCGACATCCCAACCATTGATACAGACCATACTCGTTAATCTCGCAATTCTTGGTATTGCCATGTTCAGTGCTTGGGTTGCCTATCAATTGTCGCATGACGCTTAACCATTGCCCTTGTTCTTAAAAGCCAAAAAAGCCTCCTGAGAATCCCATAACAGATTCTCAAGAGGCCCTATTGTTCGCTTTAACACACATCAAAAGTTAACGGTTAGGCAGTCGTTACTTCCGCTAACTTCTGATCCAGATACTTCTTCAACGCCGCTTGCGGATGAAAGCCAACTACCTTTTCGGCCGGTTGACCGTTCTTAAAAATGACCAACGCCGGGATACTCATAATTTCAAACTGTTGCGCAATTTCCTGATGTTGATCAACATCAAGTGACACAAATTTAACTCGTCCATCATACAGCTCATCTAGCGCTTCAAGCACTGGCTCCTGCATCTTACAAGGGCCACACCAATCGGCCCAAAAATCAACCACCGTTAGTGCGGTATCGTCCGCAACCGTCGCAAAAGTCGTCTTATCGACTGGTTCGATCATGTCTAATCCTCATTTCCAATTGATTTCCGTTCTATCATAGCATGTTTCCCCTTGAAATTACGATTTATGGGTCTGAATCACGTACATAGGTCACAAAATCTTAGTATATCGGTGTCCCATCAACTAAAAATTCGATATAATAGCGTTATAGAAACGATACAACTTAAAGGAGGAATTCTTGTGCCTACACAAACGATCAGTCCTGAACAGGACTCCGAATTAGTCGCTTCCGTTGCCGCTGAACAACTTGGTATTAAAGCCGTGACATTGCGCAAATACAGCACCATGGTCGAAAAACAACTTAATGATGAAAATCGCTTCCGACCTGCCGATAACAGTCATCGCCTATACACTGCCGCCGATCTAAAGACTTTTCAGGCAGCCATCGAACTCGCAGAACAGGGAACAACATTAGCAACCGCGTTGGGACGAGCTTTTGGTGCAAAAATAGCTACGACAACTAAGCAACCAATGGCGAAACCGACAACCATGACTCAGTCTAATAAGACAGAAAAAGTCCCTGAAGCTACACCAACATCCAAATCAATTGACCCTAATAAAATGGCACCAGCAGCTAAGCCAGATGGTCCTAGTAACGCTGAGCTATACAGGCAACAAGAAATGATTATCCGTCGCTTGGACTCACTCAGTGAACGGTTGAATCAAGTACTCGTTCGGCTTGATCAACAAGCAAGTCAAGCCGCTAAACCATGGTGGCATTTCTGGGAAAAATAGCGTGAGGTCTATTAAGCTCATTTATTTGTCAATCGTTTAGGTCCATCCATAATCATGTTCAAACTAGTAAAGTTATCATTCGTTTTATTTACTTAATACGCAAAAAATCGCCCAGAAATTAACTCTGAGCGATTTTTTGTCTAATTACCATGGCGGTTAGTAACTAGTTTTTTGAGCAATCTACTTAGTCGCAGCTAAATGCTTTTCGTAAGCAGCTTTAATTTCATTAACTAAATCTTCATCTTTTAAGTCAGTTGTTTCGCGAATGACTTGTTCGATTGGTTCGTCCTTCAATAATTGTTGTAACTTAACACTTTCACTATCATTAGGATAGTTGAAGAAGAACATTTCACCAACTGTATCAACTAAGGCGCTGTAATCGCGACCACGTTCCTTCAATTCCCGAATTGGGCGAATGAAACGTTCGTTGAAACCTAATTTCCGAATTGGTGTCCGGCCGACCCGTTCAATATCATCAGAGATATATGGGTTTTCAAACCGACTCAAAATCTTCTTTTGATAAGCATGGTGCACTTCAGGATCAAAGCCCCACTTTTGAATCAACAAATCACCGGTTTCACCTAAGACGTGCTTAGCTTGGTCAACAACACTGTCATCCTTGACCGCTTCGCCGATCGTCTTGTAGCCCTTCATGTTACCAGTATAGGCAACAGTGGCATGACCCGTGTTAACGGAGAAGAGTTTCCGTTCAATGTATGGTTCCAAGTCGTCAGCATAATCAACACCCTTTAATTGAATCTTAGGGTTCTTCATCTGGGACTTGTCGATAACCCATTCCTTGAATGGTTCAACTGAAACGAACAATGGATCATCATGCTTTTGAAGCGGCACGATCCGGTCAACAGCGGCATTGGGGAAGCCTGCATTTTGGTCAGCCCAAGCTTGTTCGTCTTCATTTAATGATTCATAAACGGATTGCTTTAATGACTGACTCCCGCCAATCATGTTTTCACAAGCAATGATATCAATTGGTGTCGTATTGTTGTTAGCTTGCCGTAACTTTAACCCGTCAGCAATTAATGGCGCGATGAACTTCAAGATCTTAGGTCCAATCGCAGTCGTAACCATATCGGCTTGGGCAATTTCTTCAGCAACCGCCTTAGGATCCTTACCGTTATTAATCCCTTTAACATCGTGAACTTCAATATGTTCTTGGCCTTCAGCAGCCAATTCAATGGTATAACCATTCCGTTTGTTTAATTCGTCAATCAAAGTATCGTTAACATCAACGAAAGTAATCTTAAACCCGTTGTCAGCCAAGGTTTCGCCAATGAAGCCCCGACCAATATTCCCTGCGCCAAAATGTACGTCTAACATACTAATCAACTTCCTTTAATAGATTTATGATTTCATCTTCAGATTGAGCGTCCGCTAACTTGGCAACGTTAGCCACGTCGCTGCAGTATATGGCAATCTGAGACAAGAGGTTCAAGTGTTCACCGTTCAACCCAGCGATTCCGAAGATAACCGTTACAGTCTTATCATCGTCGTTATCATCTGGATTACCCCAGCTCACACCCATTGGTACTTGGACCACGGAAATCCCGGTCTTTTTAATATACTTCATGCCATCTTCAGTACCATGGGGGATGGCAATGAAATTACCCATATATACGGAGACATCCTGATTACGAGCCTGCATTGCATCAATGTATTCTGGTTCGACACAACCGCCATCAACCAATAATTGACCGGCTAAGCGGATGCCTTCTTCTTGCGTTGCCACTTGTTGGTTCAACGCAATCATTTTCTTATCTAAAGCTTCCATTGTTTTCACCTACGCTATTTCGTTAGTTCGTTCAAAAATGCTTTACTAATTAATTGATAAAGTTGCTGGCGATCACCAGTCATAAACGTCTGCGTATTGGCCTGACTTTCAATGACTAGCGCGCTTAACTTACCCATCAACCGATTTTCAAAATCGCTGATATTGGCAGGTCCGAGCATCAGGACGATTCGTTGCAACCGAATCGATTGGTTATCCATACTCTTAAATGGTAATGGTTGATCAAGTTCGAAAATCGCACAATAAGGTGCTGTGACTTCCTGACTTAACGTATGCACCAACGCCAAGTTCGTATTGGGAATACCGACCGGCGCCAGTCCTAAGCGGTGTAACAACCGACCCGCAACTTCTAGCGGATCATGGATCAAGTTCGAATCAATATGCCGCGTGATCTTAACTAGCGTCTCGGCCACCGTCTCATCATCGTTGCGAATCGGTGTAATGGTAAAGCGGTCTAAGATTTGTTTGGCAATCGTCATCTGTTGATAAACGGTATCGAAATCCAAATTGAGTTTCGTTGGCTCATCAACCGGTGAATCGACCACTTTGGTGCTTGGAAAATACTGATGAATGTATTCGCGCAACGCAGTAACTTCGTTTTCCAGCAACAGCGGACTGACCACTCGATAATTCAGCTTAAATCCAGGCAACGTCGTCGTTGATAAAATCATGTCAAAGTCCTGTAAGTTAACTTGACCTAAATTCCCGATTCGGGCAACTTCGATAGCTGTGATTTCAGGAACTAAGCGCATCAACCGTGTTTTTAAGATTCGAGCCGTCGTCATCCCATTCGGACATAGTACTAAGACTTTGAGCGCCTGATGACTCAACTGTTGCTCATACGTACTAGCAAAGTGGATCAACAAGTACGTCAGCTCATCGGTTGTAAAATCTTGATCCGTAAAGACCGTTGCAAAGCCGCGCACCACTGCCGAATACAGTTTGGGATACTGTTCACGCACCTCTTGTAACTCTGAAGTGGGTGGCACCGGGCCGGTAACACCATTACGCTGTAAGGCAATTTGCATATGAGCCGTCAAGTTATTCAACAAGCGGTCATCCGTTCCAAACGACCAATTAAAGTTCGTCGCGACCGCGTCAATCAACTTTTTAACCCGATAAGTTAATTGCAAATCATAATTCGATAGTGACGCATCCTGATCAATTCGAAATGTCAGCCCTTTAATCTGCTGGGCGAGAAAATCAATCTCAGCTCCGGTCACCACCGTCTTAATCTCAGTGGGTAATTGCGTCATGATTGCAAGGGCGATCCGTTGATACTTCAAGAAATCATCCCGATTAATCCCGCGCAAGTACGTGACACGCCGGTCATGTTGTAATCGCATGACCCCCGTCGTCAACGTGATAATCAGCTGTTGCAGCTGACCATCTGGCACTGATGCAAAGTACTTCTTCTTTAGACTGCGCACCGCTTGATAACATGTAATCAACGTCTGGGCATCCAGTAAGTTCAAAAAATACGATTGTTCATCACTCGCTGACACCGCCAAACCTTGGTTCAGCTTTCCAATTGTTTTAAAAAACTCATAGTCGTTGATTTCATTATTCAAGATGGTGGCAAACAGGTTGCGAATGCTACCCTCAGTTCCCGCCACCTGAATACCCCGGGACTTCAGCCGTTCAATCGATAAATCGTAGTCGGCAAAGGGTGTTGCTAATGCCGTTAAATCATTTGAAATCGTTGCAACACTCACATCAAAGTCAAGTGCAAGTTCTTTTAACTTTACGGAATGGTCCGTCATTAACAACCGGCAAGCCAGGGCATTCTGGCGCGTTTGCGAATCAAACGCTGGGGCAATTCTGCGCTCTGCTGTTAATTGACCTTGAAACTCAGTCAGTGCTGTTTGTGAACCACTTAGTTGGAAGTGGTGCTTCTCATTAATAATCTTTAAATCAGCATTGGCTAGTACTAATTCCAAATTGCTGAACTCGCGATAAATCGTTCGCCGACTACTATTGAGACCGGTTTCAATCTGACTCATTGAAAGACCATTGGGATTCGCTAGCAGTAACTGTAACAACTCATCTTGACGTTGTGTAAACTTAACCATGGTGCCACCTCATACGATAAATGGTAATAATATCATTTTATTTCAATTCTGATACCATCTTATCATACTTAGGTGAGCTCAATAGATCGTCAGTAATCAGGACTTGAACTTGCGTGTAACGCGTCTTCAAGTTCTTGGCTGCTTCAGCACTTGAAACCACTAACAAACTATTATTATCAGCCAATTCGTCAATGCCTAAGTTCTTAACACTCACATGTTTGTTGGCTTTCTTGACCCGATCCTTCATTAAGGATGTTGCCATTGTAGCCGTTCCTAAATGACCATCGTGGTGAACAAAGACAATTTCATCAACAACACTCAAATCTAAGTTAGCTGGCAATTCGTCAGGCGCATCTGCGGTTGCTTGTGGTGCTGCGGATGCAGGCGCAGTCTCACTAACTTGATCACGAGCTTTTAAGTTAACCACAACTTGATCATACTTTGGACTGCTCAAGAAGTTGTCAACGGCTAACCGTAAGGCGTGTGGTGCTTTTTGTGCCGCACGGTCGGCTAATTCATTTTGAGTAATAACCAATAAACCAGGTTCGTCTTTCAAATTGCTAATCGCCGTGTTCGTGACAGACATGCTAATGCCGGCCTTCTTGACCTTGTCCCGTAATAAGGAAGCACCCATTGCAGATGATCCCATTCCGGCATCGCAGGCAAAGATAATATGGTCAACATCTTTGTATGAAGCGATTACATCAGCTGGTTCAGCGTCAGTTGCACTGCCGGCTTCAGTATTACCGCTCTTCATGTCGCTCATTTTACCTTGAGCAGCGGCTAAGTCATCACTATCAGTTGACTTATCACGTTTCAAAACAATCGCCGCAACGATAAACGATGCTAAGGTTGCTAACGTTACCCCGATAATTAAACCAATGTAGTTAGAAACACTCTTTGGTGACATTAATAGTAACGAAATAATTGAACCAGGTGAAGGCGTTGAACGTAAACCAACGTTTAGTAAACTAAAGGTGGCCGTCCCAGTAACCCCACCAGCGATAACAGCTAGGAACAACGCTGGCTTCATTAATACGTATGGGAAGTAAATTTCATGAATCCCACCAAGGAAATGGATAATAATCGCACTTGGTGCGGAGGCCTTAGCAGTCCCCTTACCGAACAAGGCAAAGGCTAATAATACCCCAAGACCTGGACCTGGATCTGGTTCAAGTAAGAACAGAATTGACTTACCCGCACTAGATGCAGCTTGAATCCCAAGTGGTGTCAAAATACCTTGGTTAATCGCGTTATTTAAGAATAAAATCTTGGCCGGTTCAATGAAGACGTTGGCTAATGGCAATAGCTTCATCTTAATGATCCAGTCAACACCAGCGGCCATAGCAGCACTCGCACCAGCAACCAATGGGCCGATTGCAAAGTAGCCAAGGATTGCTAACAGCATCCCGATAATCCCAGCAGAGAAGTTGTTAACCAACATTTCAAAGCCGCTCTTAATCTTATCAGAAATGGCATCATCCCACTTCTTAATGCACCAACCACCTAAAGGTCCCATAATCATGGCACCGATAAACATTGGAATCGAAGAACCAACAATGACACCCATAGTAGCGATCGCACCAACGACCCCACCACGGTGACCGGCAAACAAAGTCCCACCAGTAAACGCTATCAATAATGGCAATAAATAATGGACCATGGGCTGAATCATCTTAGCTAATCCAGCATTTGGCCACCAACCACCGGCCATAAAGATGGCGGTAATTAAGCCCCAAGCAATGAAGGCACCGATGTTCGGCATAACCATATTACTTAGTGCACTCCCAAATTTTTGAACGCGAGCCTTAACGCCCAGTTTCTTTTTCGCAACAGGAGCGCTTTGGGTTGCATTCGTATTTACATTTTCACTCATCAGGTAAAGCTCCTTCCTTTTTCTTAACAACTTAATCATATCCGCCACGGTAAGCGGTTTCAAGAACTTCTAGGTAGACCCGTGGCACAGGAAACTGTGCCAGAATTAAACTCACAGATTCACAAACAAATAAGTTGGCACAAAATTCCAAAACGCTGTCAAAACAGTAACAATCGCAATATTGATAAATTGTCCACATCAGTTATGATTGCGTTTTCACAAATGATTTTAATTAATCGACACACTTTATGACCGATATGATTCTCATCAATTTATTATTTTGTCGCTAAAATTCAAGATGCCTTTGAATTTCGCCACCAAGCTCCTATACTTATAGATAACTAAGGAGTGACCTACTAATGAAGAAAGATTCAGATTGTACTGAAATATTAATTGGGAAAGCCGCCAGCATGGATGGTTCGACCATCGTTGCCCGCAACGAAGATGGCTACGGCCCAATTAATCCGATTAAGTTTATTGTGCACGAAGCCCACGACCAAACTAACGCCAGCTACACTTCCGTAACTACCGGCGTCACCGTTCCGCTACCTGATCATGCCTATCGCTATACTGCAACCCCCCAAGCCGATCAAAGTGATGGTCAGTACGAGGAAGCTGGGATCAACGAATTAAACGTCGGGATGAGCGCAACTGAAACCACTGCCACCAACGCCCGCGTACTCGGTTACGATCCACTGGTTCATGACGGCGTGGATGAAGAAGCCATGGTCACCCTCGTTTTGCCCTACATTAAAAGTGCTAAGGAAGGCGTCCAACGCTTAGGCGCCCTAATCGAAAAGTATGGGACTGGTGAAAGTAACAGTATCGCCTTTAACGATCACGACGATATCTGGTTGTTCGAAACCGCTGGTGGTCACCATTGGGGGGCGGTTCGGATGCCCGAAGACACCTACGCAATTGTTCCCAACCAAACAGTGGTGCAAGAGATGGATCTCAGTGATACTGACAATTTCCTGGGTGCCAGTGATTTAGTGGACTTCGTTGAGAAGTATCACCTCAACCCAGCACCCGGTCACTTTAATTTCCGTGAGATTTTTGGCACCCAAAGTGAAGCGGATGCTTATTACAACACTCCACGGACCTGGTATGGCCAAAAACTATTTAATCCCGAAATCGATCAAAATCCAACTGATCAAAACATGCCGCTCTTCCGACAACCAAGCAAAAAATTGGCTATTGAAGACGTCCAGTTCTTCTTGTCTTCACATTATAACGGGACGCCTTACGATCCATTTGGCACTTTCGCTTCTGGTAACACCCGCGAACAAACCCGTTACCGGTCTATCGCGATGGATCGTAATCAGTGCTCATCTATTCTGCAAATCCGGAATGACGTTCCTGCTAAACAAGCCGCCATTCAATGGATCGCACTAGGTTTCTTCGCCTATGCCCCATACGTGCCATTCTTTACCAACATCAATGACACACCGGTGGACTATCATAATACAACTAGCACGGTCAGCGTTGATAACGTCTACTGGTTGTCAAAGACCCTCTCCGTCTTGATTGAACCACACTGGCATGAATTTTCTGAAACCGTTAATGCTTATCGTGACGGTTGCCAATCATATGCCCGTAGCCGGGTTGCCGCAACCGATGCGACCATTACTGGTAACGCGACCGACTTTTTGACGAAGGCCAACGCCGAAACTGCCGCCGAAGTTTCCAACCGGACCCATGCGTTGTTTGATACTTTGGTTAAGCAAGGGCTGTTGTTATCGAAAACGACTTGGGAAAAAGGACAAAATCTATAGGCAAAATCAACAACGGCACGTTACTGGGATACTCCAGCAACGTGCCGTTTCATATTTTTAAATCAATTACCGTTGATATGCTGATGTGCCAGCCGATACCCATGCTGTTCCCGATAATCATTTGGGGTCATCGCCACTTCACGTTTGAACGCAGTAAAGAAACTACTATTATTTTTATAACCTAATTCAACGGCAATTTGTTCAATCCGCTTATTAGAAAATGCCAGCATCCGTTTGGCCAGTTCAATACGAATAAATGTTAATTGTTCTGAAAAGCTCTTGTTGAACAATCGCCGGCACAATCTTGAAAAATAGTTTTTATCATAACCAAAGTAACATGCCGTTTCTTTTAACGTCGCATCTGCGCTATGGGCAACTAAATACGTGAAAATCATTCCTGATTGCGTATCCGCATTAACATGCCGAATATTTTTACCAGGAAAATACGAATCTGTAATCGAGATCCGTTCCTCGTGATGCCGTAACAGTTCTGTCATTAACAATCCCACCGTCATCTCTCGTTGATAATCAATAAAAACATCTTGCAAATCTTGCCGTTCCAACTCCGACAACAAATCAAAGTACCGGCGGGTTACCTGGTTTTGTAGTTGTCGGTAAACAATAAACCGCAATGTTTGTTCACCCGCATTCATTAAATCATGAACCATCGGATTATCACCGACAACGACCAAGTTTAATGGGGTAGGCGCGTGCAAGCGCTCCGCAAAAACAGTTAACTTTACCGGTGCCCCCCTATTAATAATATTAATTGGCTGCGTAGATGAAACCATTACAATATCATCTGGTGACAGTGCCACATACTTTCCGGTAATGTTAATTCAGCAAAATTATGGCTCACAATAAAGCGAATGTGAAACTCTGAACTGCTACTCGGTGAATTTGAAAGACAATTACGATGCAAGCCGATGAAATCGTCTTCTTTCAATTGATAATTGCTGTTGATTGTCTCTACATAAGCCATTATTACCACCCGTCAATCCCTTAAAAGATATATAAACATACTAATGAGGATATTATACACTATCAACTTGTGCATGTTTTAGCTTTATACTGACTTTGTAAATTCGAATAAGGGAGTGTCACTATTATGACTAATCAAACAATTGATACTGATATCTTAATCGCAGGTACGGGCGGCACTGGGCTAGCCGCTGCCTATGCGGCCGTTACCCAAGGACTTAAAGTCACCGTCATTGAAAAGCAATCACAAATTGGCGGCAACACAAAAATCTCAAGTGGATTTTTTGCTATTAATAGTCGGGAACAACGGTAAGCTGGTATTAACGTGACAACTCAAGAAGCCATTGCGCAACTGGCCGACTACAATCACTATTTATCCAATGGCACTCTGCTCGCTCGAATCGTTAACCGTTCGGCGAACACTTTAGCTTGGTTGGAACAAATGGGAATGGAAATCAAACTCAATCCAACTACCCATACGACCCAGTTTGCGCATCGTAATAATGACTATCGCGGCGGCTCCTATCATATGTACCAACATAAGGACGAGAGCTATCAACGTATTCAACAAACGTTAACGGCTGCCGGTGTCGACTTTCACTTTAATACGACCTTTACTGACTTGGCAATCACCAACGGGGCGGTCACTGGCGCAACGGCCACAACCACTTCAGGTGACCAGCTAACAATCACCGCCCACGCAGTCGTTGTGGCAACCGGTGGATACGGTGGTGATCGTAAAAAGGTCGCTCAAACCATGCACACCAAGCATCTGCGAACCTTAGGTGTTCCAAATAACGGTGAAGGCCTGGCTGCTATGGTTAAAGCTGGCGGTACTGACATCGACAGTCATGCGCTCATTCATGCTGCCCAACTAGCTAAATCCCAAGTCACTCAAAAGACTTCCCAGCAACACCTTGCTGGTTTTTCCGGCAGCCCATTAACCCAATTATTATTAACGCCACAACTCTGGGTCAACATGCAGGGACAACGCTTTACCAACGAAGATGTGGTCTACGATACTGTCGAATGGGCGAATGCTGCTTGGTCTCAGGGTGGACACTATCTCTTCATCGTGGATCAGAACACTCTCGATACATTCACTGCTGACCATAATCGCGAAGAAGTTTCCCAAGCAGGTCCCGGTGCAGCAACTGGCAGTGGTGACTTTACCGCATTAGCTGAAGAAGCTGTCGCTGGCAAAACGGCCTTTAAGGGTGCTACTCTCACTGAATTAGCTACTAATGCTGGTATGGATTCTTCAACACTGAACCAGACCGTTGCCACTTATAATCAAGCTGTCGCGTCCAAAAACGATAACGAATTTAGTAAGCGCTCACAATCTTTGGAATATCCAATTAGCGCCGGTCCCTTCTACGCCTTTGTTAGCCAAGCAGCCTATCTTGGCACAGTCGGTGGTGTCCGGGTAGATCGAAATCTCGCCGTTTTAGATGACGATTTCAAACCTATTCCTGGCCTCTATACTGGTGGTTACTATGAGGGGCACAGCTACCCTGCATTTGAAGGACTTGCCTCTGGATTTACTTGGACTTCTGGCCGCATTGCAGGAACAAGCGCAGCGGATTACGTAAAAGAAAGATTCGCCGCAGTCGACTAAATCATAATTATCATAAATTAAATATTGATTCATTATTTAAGGGGATGTCCAGCATGGAAACAACAAAATCGATATCGGTACCAAGTAAAAGCTACGTCTCTAAGACCCGGATTGGCGTGCTTGCAGTCAGTTCAATGGGCATGGCAGCGCTCGCAATCACCCCATCCTATGCCGCAATTGCATCTAATTTTTCACTCAGCAATACCAGTGTCCAGATGTTAACATCATTACCGAACCTATTCATGATGTTGGCAGGGTTGATTATTGGAAAACTAACAGCAACTAAACTCAACCTAAAGACATTGACACTCAGCGCCGCTATTTTAGTAATTGTCGGTGGCTTCCTGCCATTAGCCTTCCATACAAATTTCATGTTCCTGCTATTTTGTTCTTGCTTGGTTGGCCTAGGCCAAGGTGCTTGCACCAATTTGTCGCAAGTATTGATTTCTCAAATGCTACCAGAAACCGAACGTCAGTCGACTATGGGCTTAACAACGACCTTCACCAATCTTGGTGGTATCGTCTTTATCATGGGCGGCGGCCAGCTAGCTGCAACAAGCGGTTGGGTCAATAATTACTGGATCTACTTATTCTCAGTGCTTGTTCTGGTTGTGATTTTAACGTTAGTCCCGATGCATCCGGCAACCGTTAATGCGGCAGATGACCAGGGCACCGGCGAACAAATCAAGCTCAACAAATATGTCTTTTACTGTGCATTCTGGGGATTCTGCACGTTACTCTTAAATAATGTTTTGAACAACAATATTTCATTATTCGTGGTCGAAGAAAAGCTTGGTGCAACTTCACAAGCTGCCCTGACGTCAACCGTTTCATTGATTGGTGGGATGTTATGTGGCTTGATCGTAGGTGTCATTGGCAAACGGTTCAAATACTCATCGATTACAATCTCATTTATCTTATACGGCCTATCCTACCTATTGATTGGCTTTGGTCATTCATTGTGGTTAGCCTTCGTGGGTAGCTTCGTCGTGGGGGCTGCCATGAGTATCGCGATGGGACAATTTCCATATTTGATTTCGATTTCAGTTGGCAAAAATAGTGTTTCGATGGCCTTAGGTGTATACGTCGCGATTTATTCAATCGGAGGCGTAGTTAGTCCTTTCGTCGTTAATCCATTAACTAAGTTAGTTGCTGGTATGGGAATTAACGTCTTCGTGGTCAGCGGCGTCATTGCGCTGCTCCTAGGTGTGCTATGTATGGGACTTCAATTCCAGAAGAAACTAGTAACGGCGGCTGCGCAATTGTAAGATAGCCGCTTAATATCAATAATAGACGAGAAAGCGCATCATATTGGTCCCACGGTGCGCTTTCTCGTCTATTGTCTGCACATCTTATAATCGTCATAATTCTCATTCAATTGTTAGTCTCACCATGCTCAGAATTGTTTTTTAATGAGGCATAATATTTGGTACTGCCTCCTTCATCATGTTATGCTTCATGTAAGGAAAATGTAAGGAGTGATGACAATGAGTTCTAATCACACAACGCTAGTTAGTTCAAAAATCACTAGCAAGAATCAGGTAACCATTCCTAAAACTATTCGTGAATTGTTAGATATCGGATCAAATGACACGATTAATTGGCAAATCAATCCGAACGGAACAGTTGTCCTCGCCAAGAGCAAGCCAGATTTATGGCAAGTTGTTGCTGACCAAGAAAAACAATTCGGTAATCTCAGTACCTCAGAAATTGAATGGGGGCCTGACTTAGAAAGTGATGAATTCGATTGATGAGCTTAAAACAGGGAGACATTTTATGGATTGACCTTAACCCAGCCAAAGGGACCGAGACTAGAAAAAAGCGCCCGTGTCTAATTGTCAGTAATAATCAGTATAATCGTTTTTTCAATACAGTTCTGGTTATTCCAATCAGCACCGCTGACAAGTACCAGACAAATAACAAATATGTCGAATCACCGTTATTTATACCGATAAACGAAGATAGCATCCATGGTGTTGCCTTGTTACAACATATCCGAGCAATTGACCCTGCCAAGCGTTCAGACAATCAAGTGGTCGCCACACTGCCACAACAAACCATCCACACAATCAGTGCCAACATTAAGCAATTCTTTTAAAGACTAACTGGACAATAACCGATTTGAGCGTCGAAATTAAAAAGCCGTCCTTCACAACGCAATCGTTATGAAGGACGGCTTTCAAATTATTTAAATTAGGTTTAGTACTTCTTGCTTAACTTGCTGGCAGCCGCTTCGTCAATAATAACGGTAACGTCTGGGTGGTTTTGCAAGATACTTGCTGGTAATTCAGGGGTGTCTGGGCCTTCAATCATACCCTTAACCGCATCAGCCTTGTTTTCGCCGAAGGCTTCGAGCAATAAATGCTTGCTCTTCATGATGGAAGCTAAGCCCATTGAGAAAGCTTGCTTAGGAACATCATTTTCGCTGGCGAAGAACCGCGCGTTAGCTTCAATCGTTGATTCAGTTAAATCAACCACGTGCGTCGTAATATCGCGGGGAGTACCTGGTTCGTTAAAGCCAATGTGACCATTACGGCCAATCCCTAAGATTTGTAAGTCAATTGGGTGTTCGTCAATCACTTTGTCGTAACGCTTAACTTCAGCTTCTGGATCTGAAGCTAAACCGTTCGGCAAGAATGATTCCTTAAATGGTTTTTCATTGAATAAATGTGTTTGCATGAAGTATTTATAACTTTGGTCGTTGTCTGGTGCAATCCCAACGTATTCATCCAAGTTAACGGATGTGCAGTCACTGAAATCTAAGTCACTATTAACGATTTCTTTGTAAGTTGTAACGGGTGTCGAACCAGTTGCCAACCCAAATACTTTCGCACCATTGTCTAAAGCATTCTTAAATACTTTGTAGCCTTCTTTTCCGCCGGCAGCTTGATCCTTTACTACGATAACTTTCATAATTAACTGACTCCCTCTTTGTTTGGTATAGTCCAATTGTATATTGGTCTAGACTAAAATTCAAGAGGTTTGTTCGAAATATTTTATTTTTCTTTTTTGCAATCGTTACCATCATTAAGCTATCAGGACGAACTTCCTTAATAATTTAATTGTATTTTTCGATAATTTTGCCTATACTTAACTTGTTCGTAACTCCGTGGAATGTGAGAAACTCCACGACTAGCCAAGGCTGCAAAGTCATTGGCTATTTTTTTGCACAAATTGCCGAAATAGCATTGCTTAATTCATTTAGCTATTCAGAACTCATCTACTGCTTTCCAATTTAAATATGCTATAATAGCTTCATACGGAAGATATATATTACATAAAAGGGAAGTGCTAACCGCGAATCACGTCAAGCATTACCGGTTAATGGCCGGCATCACACAAAAAGAGCTCGCCGAAAAGACTGGCATCACCCGTCAAACCCTGAGCCTGATTGAAAAGGGCACCTATAACCCATCACTGAAACTCTGCCTCAACCTCTGTCACGTACTCAACCAAACACTCGATACTGTCTTTTGGGTCGAACCCAGTTAGGAGATCCCTGCCATGAAAAAGATTCGTGACGAACGTTTAATTTTACAAAATTTCAAGAACATCCGTACCACGTTGTTAATTGAAAATAGTGCTATCTTACTGATTTTATTTTGGCAAGGCTGGCAAAAAAACAATCTTCAGAAAGCCTTTACGTACGACAATCCGTTGTATATTGTCCTGATGATTGCCGTTTTTACTATGATCATTTTGTCTGTTAATGTCAGCACCCCAATAGAAGACAAACCCAAACGGTCATGGCGCTACCTTGGCCTGTGGGCACTCATTGAACTAATCGGTTTCACCGCCCTATTCTACTTCCTGATTGCGATAAATCAGCCGTTCATTAGTCTGATCGCTGGTATCGCCCTGACCGCTGTCACTAGCGGTATCATGCTGTATAGCAACCACCTGCGCGATCGTGATTAACATCAGATATCACCTAGACGGTACCATTCTAATCACATTTGCGGTAAAATATTCCCAGAAATTCAACGGACACGAGGTTTTTGCTATGGAACCAACTTTTAACAAAATGACTTCGACTGGTTACCATGCCATCGAACAGGAAATTGAAGACTTAAAGCAACAGCGGCCCGAGCGAATCAGAATTCTGGCTGCGGCTGCGGCACTGGGTGATCGTTCTGAGAATGCTGAGTATAGTAGTGCCAAACGGGACTTGGGGCGCTTAGAAAGCCGCCTGCGTTATCTCAACAAGCAGTTGCAATACGCCCAAATCGTTCAACCAGCTGACAACAATCAACTCGATATCGGTAAATTCGTGACCATCGAATTTCTGGATGATCATGACCAAATCACCTATCAATTAGTTGGAAAACAGGAAGCCAATCTCGAACAACAAAAAATCTCATTCACATCTCCCATCGGTCAAGCGCTCGCTAATCATACTGTTGACGATGTGGTCACTGTGAACGCACCGAACGGGGCTTATCAAGTTAAGGTAATCGCGGTTAAGCGCGCGTAATAAAATAGTTATGCCAATCGATTGGAAGCTTATCTTTATTTTTTTGAATCAAAAATACACTTTCTGAAGCGCATACGTGTTAAAATAAAGGCAGTAAAAAAACCGGTACGTTAATACCGACTTGAATCAAGGCCCGCTCTAAGAGCAGTTGGCTTTAAATTTAGATAATCAAAGAACAGTCACCCAATACCGGCCAAAGTTTTGGGGTGGCTATTTTTTGTTTCTGGAGTTCCATACCTGATACATCGCTAGTGCGATGCTCAAAATGATTTGCAAGAAAGCAAACCAAACAGGTAGAGTGACCACGGCTGAAAACCTTTCCTAGTGTGAGAAACGTATTTGTCATACTACCACGACCTTTCAAGATGAAAACAGCCAACCGCTACTGCACCATGTATTGCGATTACGCTGATATCACAAACTAATCATAAACAAGCAGTTGTCCATAAAAAGATAGCGACGAGTTATCATCACAACGTCGCTATCTTTTTTCTATATCATTCAAATTAAAATTCCTGGTACACTGCTGGATCTTGATTATTCAAGCGACCATCCGCTTGGCTCAAGCCATTAATTGTGGTCATATCAGCTGTACTGATTTCAAAATCAAACACGTCCATATTACCTGCTTGACGGCTCGGCGTTGACGACTTCGGAATCGGCAAGGTCCCTAACTGTAGTTCCCACCGTAAAATCAACTGACCAACATTTTTATGGTAGTGCGCTGCAATCTCTTTGAGCGTCTCATTTTGAAGCATCTCACTCGCCCGGCCAAGGGGACTCCAATCCTGTGTCAAAATACCGTGCGCTTGATCATAATCCCGTTGTGCCTGCTGGTTAAAGTACGGATGTAATTCGACCTGATTAATGACGGGTAAAACGCCCGTTTCTTTGTTCAATCGTTCTAAATGTTCTGGTAAGAAATTCGAGACCCCAATCGAACGAATCAAGCCTAACTTCTGGGCATCAATCAGTGCCTGCCAAGCTTCAACATAGTGATCTTCCTTAGGGTTAGGCCAATGAATCAAATATAAATCATAATAATCCAGGCCAGCTCGATATAACGACTCTTGAATCGTATTAATAGCTTCCGCGTAGATGTGGTGACGACCAGGAAGTTTCGATGAAATCAAGAGTTCCGAACGTGGTACTGATGAACGCCGAACCGCTTCGCCAACGGCCCCTTCATTTTCATAGTTAAAGGCCGTATCTAATAACCGGTAGCCGCGGTCAATCGCTGAGTCAATCACTTGCACACCATGGGCACCATTCAGTTTATATGTTCCAAAGCCAATTTTAGGTATCGTTAAACCATCACGTAACGTATAAGTTTCCAACCTAAGCCACTTCTTTCTTTTAAATCAAACGATCATTGTCAAATTTATCGCTAATCTTCTGAACGATCAGCTAAGGCATCACGAATCGCTGCTTCAAACGTCGCCGGCCGTGTCGTTGGGGCATAGCGTTCGAGCACACGACCATCACGACCAATCAAGAATTTTGTAAAGTTCCACTTGATTCGGCCATGTCCCGCCGCCTGTTTGAGGTAGGTAAACAACGGATCAGCGTCATCACCATTAACCATCACCCGTTTGGTCATGGGGAACGTTACCCCATAGTGCCGTTGACAATAGTCATGGGTCTCGTCGTCATCCGCCTTTTCTTGATGAAATTGGTTAGATGGCAAGCCCAGAACCACTAGTCCTTCCTGATGATACTTCTGATAAAGTTCTTCTAATCCTTTAAACTGTGGCGCCAGGCCACAGTTGCTAGCCGTATTCACGATTAGCAAGACCTGACCGCGATATTGTGACAAGTCAAGTGGCGCACCACTCATCTCAGTTTCTGTAAAATCATACACTGATTCTGCCATCGAGATCCCTCCTAAGATTATTAATCAATTAAGTTACTTTACCCATAGTAAACCACAAAATTGTGACTTTTCATCATACTTTGCTCTCATCCTGAGAATATTGATTGCGCTTACCGCTCTTATCCGTTACACTGGACGTATCATTCATAGCAACTGGGGTGCCATCACGGCTGAGATAATACCCATTGAACCTGAATCTGGACAATGCCAGCGCAGGGAGCAATGCTTTTATTTGGGGAACCATCAATTCAGACTTAGCCGCCTGCCACCGATACTCGTGGTAGGCGTTTTTTGTCGCTTGGATGCGTGAATGACAAACTATTTTTGGGAGGATTTAACAATGAAATGGGTTAAATCATGGTACTTGAACGATATTATTTTACTAGCGCTCATTGGTATTTTCTTTGGGGCAATCTTTATGGGGACTAACTTTGTCTATAATGTGCTTACCGCCGCCCTTACGCCGTTTGGGCTAAGTGGTTTAGCCAATGAACTACTGCTCGGCCTGTGGTGTATGCCGGGGATGTTAGCTGGTTACTTGATTCGCTTGAAGGGTTCGGCCACGCTAGGGGAGCTCCTCGCAGCAACCGTCGAAATGTTTTTTGGTGGACAATGGGGAATCACGACCTTGATTTCAGGCGTTGTCCAAGGTTTTGGCGCTGAATTAGGCTATATTGTGACCGGCTACAAACACTATGACTGGTTAGGTTTAACGGCTGCGGCCGCAACAACTACTGTGGTCACGTTTGGCTGGGACCTCGCCCGTAATGGTTACTATAAATTACAGCTATGGCTCTTAATCTTATACGTGGTCGTCCGCTTTATTTCAATGTTTGTCTTTGGTGGCCTGCTAACTAAAGCCATTACTGACTTACTGGACCGCAGTCACGTTTTAAAATCAACACACTAATATACTTTAATAAAATAAATGGAGGCTTTCTCGAATGGCTAGTATCGCGCTGAATAATTTAACTTACACCTATCCACAGGCGTCGACACCCATTCTGGATCGCGTAACTTTATCACTACCTAGTCAAAGCTTCGTCTTACTAACTGGGCCATCGGGAACTGGCAAATCAACGCTACTACAACTGATTGCAGGCCTGCTACCATTAGCGCCAGCTCACGGTAGCATCACCTTCGATGGCCAATCATTAGCTGCCAACGCGACTAATCAGCGCACACAACGCGTCGCGATGATGTTTCAAAATCCTAATCAGCAGTTCGCCATGGACACAGTCGAAAATGAACTGATTTTTGCACTTGAGAACTTACAAGTGCCCCGCGACCAAATACCGGCCCGCTTACTTAGCGCACTCGACTTTGTCGGCATTCAAAACTTACAGTCACGGCTATTAAATCATTTATCCGGTGGCGAAAAACAGAAGGTGGCCCTTGCCATCATTGTCGCTATGGACAGCGATGTCATCTTACTAGACGAACCCTTTGCCAGTGTCGATCCTACCGCACGAGCCGTCTTGTTAGACCGACTCGTGGAACTACGCGATCAACATGGGAAGACAATCATCTTGGCGGATCATGACCTAACAGGTTACGAACAGCTCGTCGATCAAGTCGTCCAAATCAAGGACCAGCACTTACAGCTCATTGACCGTACCGCCTGGTCTGAGCTATTTGCAGCCTTTACTGAGCAACCACAACGGTCATGGTCAGCGCCGCAATACATTGAACGCCCTTGTTTTCAACTCGACCA
Source organism: Lactiplantibacillus paraplantarum (assembly GCF_003641145.1). Lineage (NCBI taxonomy): Bacteria > Bacillati > Bacillota > Bacilli > Lactobacillales > Lactobacillaceae > Lactiplantibacillus > Lactiplantibacillus paraplantarum. The sequence continues at coordinate 200,375 of NZ_CP032744.1, read as the reverse complement.
CGTCACTTTACAGGCCGGTGATCGCCAACTATTAGTACCGACAACGCGTCAATTGTTAGCCCAACACAATACGCTGATCACGGGTCCTAATGGTAGCGGTAAATCAACGTTATTTGAGGCCCTCGTTCGCCTACATCCATACACTGGCGAGATTCGTTATGAAGGGACTCCTATCAACAAATTAAAGCGTAAACGCTATGCTCGTCACGTTGCTTTACTCTTTCAGGATGCTGAGACTCAGTTTTTAAACATCACGGTCGCTGAAGAACTGGCTCAAAGTAAACGCTATGCGTATGGCGACTACTTTACCGCGGATCGGATTCAAACGTCCTTAGCTCAACTCAACTTATCCGGTCGTGATGAGCAAGTCATCTATACTTTGAGTGAGGGGCAGAAAAAGAAACTACAAATTCTGCTCATGTTAATCATGCAGTCACCAGTTCTACTTATGGATGAACCCTTAAAAGGGCTAGATTTGCATTCGATCAATGCCCTGGTTGCGTTATTACAAACCACCCAAGCGGCGACTAAGCAGACACTGATTATTATTAGTCACCAGTTAACCGGTCTGATGCCATTGATCGACTATCAGTTACACTTTGAAAATCACCATTTAGATTGGGTGGTGCAATCATGAATCCGAGCATGAAATTATTATTGTTACTCATCATTGCGCTAGAAATTTCATTCACGACAATTATAAGTTTGAACGTGGCACTGATTATTCTGGCACTGATTTACCTGCTTAGTCACCGAACTCGACTGCGAACATTAGGGTGGTTGCTACTCATTCCGTTGCTACCAGCAATTGGACTTTGGAGTACCCAGTACATTAACGGTAGCGGTGACAAGACTTTGATGGCTTGGGTCCTGTTCACACGAATCTATGCATTTGTCTTTACGGGCGCTACTTTTACGCTCACGACTGACGTTTTACAATTAACCGACTCACTTGAGCAGAACTGGCATTTACCCGCCAAATTTGCATATGGCGTCCTCGCCGCTTACAACCTGGTACCGCGGATTCAGCACGAAGTTCAAGTGATTCGGGTAGCCGGCCTGATGCGTGGTCAAGCCTTATCTTTCTGGTCACCGCAACTCTACTTTAAAGCAATTTTAGTGTCTATCAATTGGTCACAAAATCTTGCCCAAGCCATGCACTCACATGGTTTTGTCGAAGATGCCCCCCGCACTCACTATCGTCAGATTCCGCTGACTAAGTTGGATTGGACCATTGTGATTGGCGGTGTCTTACTCTTACAAGTCGGCGTCTTCGTCATTTCTTGGCGCTAGGCGGCACGTTTCACTAAATAAAAGCTAGAGCAAAACAGGTTTTCTCAATTATGAGAAAACCTGTTTTTGAACAATTTTTAAAGTTGTTCAGTAACACACCTCGATTGCACTTAATGCTAGTGCGGTCCCGCTGATGACTTTAGCTGATCGATTTGTTGACGCAACGCCTGAATAGCCGCTGTCGAGGATGTTGGGTCAGCCATCAATTGGTCATATTTAAACCGGAGCACCGCTAACTCAGCCCCGGTCGGTTTAGGTGCCTCAACAACTTTATCGGGATCGATTAATTGCTGTGCCTTAAACTGCAAAGTGCGAGTAGCGACAGCTTGGCGAAACGGTTCATCATGTGAAACAAAAATCACGGTTCCGGGATAATTTTGCAAGTAATCAGCTAACGCCTCCAGTGCATCCACATCCAAATAATTAGTCGGTTCATCTAACATCAACACGTTATATTGACCGACCAAAATACAGATCAACTGTAACTTGACAAGTTCACCCCCACTTAATTCTGATACTAATTGCGGATAGAACCGTGCTGGCAAACCTAATGCACCCATGACATTGCGGATTGTTTGATCGGGTAGTTGACTGGCTTGCCGGACCGTTTGCCACACCGAATGTGTGTTATCGAGTGCCGTCATATCTTGATTAAACACCCCGACTCGTGCCGCCGGGGCCAATTTCAATCCCGACACCCGGTCGGCTAAAATCGCGCGCAATAAAGTGGTCTTGCCACTGCCGTTCGGACCAACGATGGCAACTCGATCTTGCGGGTCGATTTGAAAATCTGCATGGGTTAGTAGTGTTTTCCCGTACTCAGTTAACGTCACATTCAGACCAGTCACCACGGTTTTACCCGTAAACGCCGGAAAATCGGTCGCTACTAATTTAAAGCCACTGGTCATAAACGGCTTGGTAACTTGCACTTCTCGCTGTCCGCGAGCCACCATACGCTTAGCAGTCCGTTCCATTTTTGCTGCTGTTGCTTCTCTAGTCGCTTTCGTCTTGGCACGCTCTACTCGCGACATTCGCCGATTACCCTTGCGAATTCGTTGGGCTTTTTCATTACGTTGGCGCTGGGCAGCCAATAAGTCCCGCTGATGACGAGTCTGGAGCTGATAAGCAGTCTCCTGCGTTGCTAGTTGTTGTTCCTTTACTGCGCGATAATGCGCGTAATTACCCGCATATGCTGTAAATTTCTGTTGTTCGACCGCCCAAGTCTGTGTCGTGACAGCATCTAACAGTTGGCGATCATGTGAAATCAACAGCAGCAACCCGCGAAATCGTTGCAGCTGTTTAATGAGCCATTGCTGATGTGTTTCATCCAAATTAGATGACGGTTCATCTAGAATCAAAATTGTCGGACGGGCACTCAAAGCCTGCCGAATTCTGGTTAACATAACTTGACCACCACTTTGGTCAAAAGTCGGCGCAATTTGAGCGACATAACTGACCGGCTCGTCCACCCCAATTTGCCCGGTATAATCATGATCGTCGCCGGTTAGTAAATGGGCCAGTGTTGATTTACCAGCACCATTACGACCAACCACACCAATCTTATCCCCCGCATTGGCGACTAATCGTTCAATCGTAAATAATGGTCGTCCTGCGATATTCTTCTGAATATTTTTTAAATTAATCATTGTCATTAATAAGCATCCCCTTAGTTGCCGGGACTAATTTATGGCACAAAAAAACGTCCTCAAAATGAGAACGCTGGCAATTGGATTCCACCAGCACCCTAATTAATCCCAAAACGGACAGTCCACCCCTATATCTTTAGGTGTGATCACTGTTCAGTTACTAGAATTAATTAGTTGCGCATTGGCTGAATACCCCGTGTTTTTATAAGTTACCTTGTAGGTTAGCATGTTTATTTTTAATTTGCAAGGACCATTGTTTTTCAAGAAAATTTTCAGTAAACTAAAATTACTTTCAGAAAGCAGGTGCCCACTTGAAAAGAATCATTGCAATTGCAGGCTTTGCAATCCTAGGTGGTGGTCTTCGTGAAGGACTTAGCTTGCTCATCACTTGGCCGCAACACTTCTGGATAACGTGTCTGATCAATATTATCGGCGCGTTCGTTCTTAGTCTGATTACCAACCTACTACCAGCGCGGCTACCCGTCTCAGAAGACATTGTTGTCGGTATGAGTGTCGGACTCGTTGGTAGCTTCACCACTTTTTCGACCTTCACTTTTGAAACGCTACAATCGTTTCAAAGTGGCCATAGCGTTTTAGCCTTAAGCTACGTTGCCATCAGTCTAGGACTAGGTTTACTTGCCGGTGTAGCTGGTAACTTGCTTAGTAATTATTGGCTACCAAAGGAGGAATTCTGATGCTAAGTCTCATTACCTTGGCTGGCACCGGTGCTGCAATTGGCGCGCTAAGTCGCTATGGTATCATGCGCTTAGCACTGCCCCTCAATCAGTGGTCATTGCCATTCGCAACGCTATTTATCAATCTAACCGGTGCTTTATTGCTCGGTTGGATTTTGACTAGTTCCTTGTCACCCAGTTGGCAGGTCTTCTTAGGAACTGGGATCATGGGCGGCTATACCACTTTTTCGACCATGATCAACGAAATTGTGTTACTTGGACGTAACCAGCATCAACGCACGGCCTGGCAATACCTCATGTTGAGTCTTATTGGTGGCCTATTGATGGTTTACCTTGGTACTTTGATTTAACCAAAAAAAGGAAGTCTCACTAATCAGAGACTTCCTTTTTTCAGCTAAATAACCATTTAGTCCGCATTAACCATCACTAATAATACCAACTTGCTGGTTCTCAGTGAGGATGATACTATTTTTAATAACGCTCATCTTTATCTTTTAAATTACGTCGTCGCACTGCCAAATAAAGCAAAACCAGCAATGGCCACAACAATTAGGCCTAACCATAATGCGATTTTAAATAAAAACAAGCCAATCGCAATCATGAACACCCAACCGATAATTTTAAAACCAATTTTAAAGATAACTTTGAGCAACCACAAACCAATCACTAAAGCGATCAATAAACCGATCATCTATGCGCTCTGCGAAGAGAGCTTCCCTCCTTACAAGTCCCGTCACGGGTACCTTGTCAGTTAGTATAGCACGGCTCATCAAAAAACTGTTTATCGCAGTCGCAAATTAAGAGAAGCTTAATTTTGCAGTGCGGCAACCTGTCGTACCATTGCCAACTCTTCATTAGTCGGAATCAGCATCACCTTAATCTTGGAATCCTTCCGACTAATAATCCCCTCATTGCCCGCTTCATTTAATTCAGGATCAAGTGTAATCCCAAAAATACTAAGTTCATCAATAATCTGTTGCCGCAACGCCGCGTTGTGTTCACCAATACCACCAGCAAAAATCAAGGCGTCTGCTCGTTTTAATTCTGTTAAATAACTGCCAGCGTACTTAGCAATCCGGTTAACAAAAATTTCAACGGCCAAGCGCGCCTGTGGATTGGTCGTTTCCTGTGCGCGAATTTCACGCATATCCGGTGAAATCTCCGAAATACCTAATAGCCCTGATTGATTATTGAGCATCATCATAATTTCATTTGGATCATCAATGTTTAGGGTCTTCATTAGAAATGGCAAGATGGCTGGGTCAACATCACCTGCTCGCGTTCCCATTGTGACACCCGTCAATGGCGTAAATCCCATGGACGTATCGAAGGCCCGTCCATTTTTAACAGCAGCTAAAGAAGCACCACTGCCTAAATGTAACGTCACAAGATTAACCTCGGCTTTAGGCCTACTCAATAATTCAGCAGCCCGACCGGTTAGGTAACCATGGGAAATACCGTGTTCACCGTAACGACGAATATGGTATTTTTGAGTCAGTTCATATGGCAAACTGTAAATCGCATTCATTTCTGGTAAGTCAGTGAAGAACTGACTATCAAATACCGCGTACTGTTTCACGGCCGGTAACGCCTGCGCCATGGTCTCAATACCACGCGCCTCCATTGGATTATGCAATGGAGCAAAGTCACTAAGCCCTTTGATGGCTTCGAGTACGGTTGGCGTTACTTCAACCGCTTGTTTGAACGTTTCCCCACCCGCAACGACCCGGTGAGCAACTGCTGTAATTTCTGCTAATGAATCAATAATGGCCAACCGTTGTAATTCAGTCAACAGCATTTGCGCCGCATGATTCTGATCTAAGTTATCGACCGTCGTCTCGAATTTTTGATGGTCACCATACTTAATAGTAAAGATCGAACCTGGCATACTGATCCGTTCGACGAGGCCACTAGCAACCACCGTTTCAGCAGGCATAGCAAATAATTGCCATTTTAATGACGAGCTACCCGCGTTAATAATTAATGTTTTTTGCATTTCTCAATCAACTCCCATGTAATAGAATACCGAACTTTTCTGAAAATTGCTCAACTTTTTTCAACCCCATTTAGCTAACATCCTAACGCTGGTATCAATCATTCACTGCTAATCAACTGTAACATGTTATCATTAAGGGGTTAACTTTTACAGATTAGAGGAACCCAATTCATGACAATCACAACTGATGTCGACCTAGTCCAGACTGGATTAGCGCACTTAATTCACCACACCCGTAAACAAATCGAATCATTGACAAAAGCACTAGAACACTTACCTGATGCCAGTGATTTGCAAGTAAAGGGCACGTTATTAAAGACATACGCCAGTCAGATCGACGGTCATCACCACTTCGTTGAATTACCTGACTACCAACATTTTGGTCAACAACTCAGTATTAAGCTCGATATTAAAAAATCAATTATGGAAAATGCCGAAGATTATTTTCATCGGTATCGCAAAAGTAAACGCGGTCAAGCAACCGTCCAGCAAAACCTGGCAAATGCTCAAGCAGCATTACAACATCAACTAGCTACACAAGCAGCGTTTGACCCTGATAATCCACAAGCGGTCGCAACCCTTAAACAAACCTTGATTGCTACGGGCGCGATCCATACTCACGTCCTACATTCATCTAAGGCTCCAACCCCTGCCCATCCACGCCGTTTCTACACCCACGACCATGTACTAGTAGAGGTCGGTAAGAATAGTCGTCAAAATGACCACCTGACATTGACGGCCCGTAAAGATTATTACTGGATGCATGCTGGTGGTGAGATTCCCGGCTCACATGTAGTCATTCACAGTAATCACCCGAGTGAGCAGACATTGCAAGAAGCCGCTGTATTGACGGCCTACTACAGCAAGGGGCGCGACTTGAACCGAGTTCCCGTTGACGTGCTTACCGTTGGCCAGATGCGCAAGCCTAAGGGCGCTAAGGCTGGACTCGTTACCTTCAGTGGCCCTGCACGCACCATTACCGTTGTCCCTGATGCTGCTTTAGCTACCGAGTTACGTGACCAGGAGGACCTTCAACATGACCCCGATTGAGACATATATTGCTAACACCCCTCAGGCTTATCAGCATCAATTAACCGTCCTGAGACAAACCATTGTGGCCATCTTGCCTGAAGCACAAGAGCAGCTGAAGTACCAGATGCCGACCTTTTATTGGCACGAAAACGTCATTCATTTTGCGTTATTTAAGCACCATTTTGGCCTATACCCAACACCAAGTGCCATCGATGCTTTTCATGATCAGTTAATCGATTATAAAACTAGTAAAGGGGCCGTCCAATTTCCACTGGATCAGCCCCTACCACTTGAATTGATTACTGCCATTACCAAATTTCGTCGTCACGAAATCATGACCAAATACGACCTCTAGGATTACCGCTGCCACCAAGACTGTTTAAGAAAATCAATGGCGGTGACGTCACTCAAAGCAATCGGCTTAACAACGCCCGCTTGTTGATTCAAAAAAAGCTGCTGGTCGTCCACAGCTGCAATCAAGCCACTAGGTTGGTGACCATCACTTAAAGTTAATCGGACCACGCAGTTTAACTCATAAGCTTGCAATAACGACGCTTCAATTGGTTTCAGCTGTTCCATTAGATCACCTCATCGAAATAGTAGCTCCATCATAGCACACTTTTAGAACGTACGTTCGATAAAAACTATTACATTTTGATGACGTTGATATACCGGTTATTTGTAATAATCAGCAATTCCGCGGGCCAACTAATTAAGCCGTTAACTACCGGAGTTGCCGAACATTCACTCAGATTGCTTTAAAATCACCCGGATTCAGTTTGTCTTCAGTTAGCGGCAACACAGAATTTATTATCATATTGTTTGCATAATCGAGCTAAAAAAGTAACACTCAAAGACGTCAGTCACGTTTGACCCATAATTCATCATGAAGCTTAACGGCCACTCACTAGCATTACGAATGCTAGTGAGTGGCCGTTACCATTGTGTTGATGAAACTTACTGCAAAATCGCGGTAATCGCTTTAACTTCATCATCACTAAAGGTTAAATTATTTGTCGCTTCAAGATTCGCGTGCAAATGATCAATACTGGTCGTACCGATAATGACACTGGTAACGATTTGTGACCGCAGTAACCAAGCTAATGCCATCTGCGCTAAGGTTTGGCCCCGTTGTTGAGCAATTTGATTCAAGTCATTCAACTGCTTGACCACATTAGTCATCCCCTGATCAAACAAATATTTATTTGTCCGATGAATCGGAAAGTCAGCCGGAATGCCTCGCAAGTAACGCTGCGTCAATAGCCCTTCAGCTAATGGACCATATGCCACTAATCCCGCATTATGCTGACCTAAATAATCAATCAAACCCGTTGCCTGAGCTTGTTGGTTCAGCATATTATATGAATATTGATTGACCGTAAACGGCGTATGCATTTCATTAAAATATTTAATCATCGTCGCCGTCTGCTCTCGGTCATAATTTGAAATTCCCACATACAGCGCCTTGCCTTGTCGTACCAATTGATCAAGAGCTGCAGCTGTTTCACGTAAATCAATATTAGGATCTGGGCGATGTGAATAAAAAATATCCACGTAATCTAAGTGCATCTGTTTGAGGCTGCGATCCAGCGAACTAATCAAAGTCTTGCGCGAGCCAAAAGCCCCATATGGTCCCGGCCATGCTGGATATCCAGCTTTAGTCGTAATCACTAATTCATCGCGGTATGGCTTCAAATCTCGTTGCATGATTTGTCCAAAAGTCCGTTCAGCTGATCCCTTCGACGGTCCATAATTGTTTGCTAAATCAAAGCTAAAAACACCATGATCAAAAGCATCTAACACCACTTCTCGTGAATTAGCAAATGGTGCTTCATCGCCAAAATTGCGCCATAACCCTAACGAGACCACCGGTAATTGTAACCCAGTCTTACCTACTCGCCGAATTGGTAATCCATCATAGCGCGTTGATGCTGCTGAATATGTCATCATTACTCACCCCATCTAATTTTTAAATACTATTTATATTATACCGCGCCTGCATTATTGGCACGGATCAAACGCTTATGATTACAAAAAAGGTGGTCCTCGCCATTGCTAGGACCACCTCACTTAGGAGTTTATATGTGATGTCTGCTGTTGCTGCCTGAATCGACCTTGATTTGAAATAAAGTTCAACAGTATGTGGTTATTTCAAACCAACATCTATTGTAGCCCGGAATGTCCAGTTCGTTAAGTCCGACCCGTTAAAATTGTGTTAACCGATTGTAGTACGCTAAGTACTGTCGACTATGGATGGCATCCACCACAATTTTGGTCACACTAGTATTGGCCGGCTCTGGCAGGCTCATCGGATCACTTGGTTTCAAAACGGCTAAGACCATTGCTTTAACGGTAAATCCGTGTGTCACGACAATGATCCGCTCATCTGGATGTGCTTGAGCTGTTGTTGTCAAGAATGCCTGCACCCGTTGTTGTACTTGTGCAAAGGATTCACCATCCGTAGCAACTTCCACATAACTAGGCAAAACATCCTGCAAAAGCGGATCAAAGTATTGCGGGTAAGCCGCTAACAGGCGCGTATTATCCTGTCCATCCCACTGACCGTATGAAATTTCCAATAATCGCTCATCTAGGCTAATCGGTAGCCCCCGACCTTGATTTAAGATTGCAGCCGTCGCCTGAGTACGATCGAGTGGACTACAAATCAGGCGATCCGCAAAACTAATATCAAACGTATCATGTAAATCCTGCGCTTGTTGCTGACCAATGGGATTCAAATGTGTAATCGCCGTATTGATCGTACCTTGTTTTAAATTTTGAGCATTAGCCGTTGTTTGACCATGTCGTACCACGTAAAAGGTTGTCATCGTGCGCCTCCAAGATTAAATTGTTATTAATTATACTGATTGTGTCACAGTTTTTTCTCATTATCCAGCTTGACAAACCACAAAGTGCTTGCTAAATTAGTACCAACGCAATTAACCTACTGGCGCTAATGCCAGTTTAACGAAAGGGAGTCGTACTGATGATTTTATTTAAGCATATCAATCATAATATCAGTTCCTCCTGGTCTACACACCTATCTGTGTTGGCCTAATTTTGCGTATGCAAATCAGCCCGAACACGGATGTTAAAACATTCGCTACCGGGTGCAATTGCTTAAACTTGCTATTACTCGTCCTGGTAGTCGAATCTGACTGCGAGGACTTTTTATATTACCCTAATTAATCAATTGAAAGCGAGGATCTTATATGTCAATTTATAATTTTTCTGCCGGCCCCGCCGTCTTACCACAGCCAGTCATCGCTCAAATTCAAGCGGAATTGCCATCATTTCAAGATTCCGGCATGAGTATTTTAGAAATATCACACCGCTCTAATTTATTCGAACAAGTCCTACACGATGCTGAACAAGACCTTAGAGATTTGCTGACGATTCCTGACAATTATCACGTACTCTTCTTTCAAGGTGGCGGCACACTACAGTTTACAGCTGCCCCACTTAATCTGGCACGTCATCATCGCATCGGGTTACTTGACAGTGGTCACTGGGCACAACGCGCCGCTGCAGAAGCCGAACGGGTTGGCACAAAGGTCCATGTTCTAGCCAGTGGTGCCGAGACAAACTTTAAACAACTACCAATTTTAGCACGGCCAGTTGATCAAAATCTCGATTATGTTCATCTGACAACTAATAATACTATCGAAGGGACGATGACGACCGCCTTGCCTAATACGGGGCGCGTACCACTTGCTGCTGATATGTCATCGAATTTCTTAGGTGAGTCCTACCAAGTAAGTGATTTCGGACTGATCTTTGCCGGTGCCCAGAAGAACCTTGGCCCAGCCGGTCTAACAATTGTGATTGTACGTGATGATCTAATCGGCCACGTTGACAATCTGCCCAGCATGTTGGATTATCAACTATTTGCAGCGAAAAATTCAATGTTCAACACACCACCAGTTTTCGCCATCTACGCGGCAGGACTCGTTCTAAAGTGGCTAAAACAGCAGGGCGGCCTTGATACAATGGTTGCCCGTAACCATGCTAAAGCTGCCTTACTTTACGACTTTTTAGACCAGTCACGACTATTTACTAACCCTGTTAAGACTAGCGATCGATCAACGATGAACGTGCCATTTATCACTGGCAATACCGACCTAGATAATCAAGTTATCCAAGATGCTCAAGAACACGGGTTAGTCAACCTGAAAGGCCATCGCTTAGTAGGCGGGATGCGTGCGAGTCTCTATAATGCCATGCCGCTAGCCGGTGTTCAGGCGCTCGTCGACTACCTAGATAATTTTGAAGCCCATCATCGTTAGGAGGAATACGAATGTATCAAATTAAAACATATAATGCCATTGCTCCGGCCGGACTGAATACTTTTACTGCTGACTACGCTCTTAATCAATCTGAACATCCTGACGCCTACCTAATTCGCTCGGTCAACCTTCATGATGAATCATTACCCACGTCACTCAAGGTAATTGTCCGCGCTGGCGCCGGAGTTAACAACGTTCCGATTAAACAGGCAACTGCTAACGGCACCGCTGTTTTTAATACCCCGGGCAGTAATGCTAACGCCGTTAAGGAACTCATTATTGGACTACTCATCATGGCATCGCGTAACTTATTAGCTGCAACGACTTATTCGGCTCAGCATGCCGAAGCTGATATTTCCCAACGAACCGAACACGACAAAACTCAATTTAACGGCATCGAATTAACAGGTAAAACCCTAGCCGTTATTGGATTAGGCCACGTTGGGTCCTTAGTTGCCAATGCAGCACTGAATCTAGGCATGAATGTAATTGGCTACGACCCTTATCTATCAGCGGATGCCGCTTGGAATATTGCGAAGCAAGTTCAGCGCGCTGCAACGTTACCAGATGCGGTCAAAAATGCTGATTTTGTAACAGTTCACGTCCCTAAGAATGCTGACACCTATCATCTAATTGATGAAAAGGCATTAGCTGCCATGCCAGCAGGCGTACAATTATTTAATTATTCACGACTTGGTATCGTCGACAATACGGCCGTTATTAGCGCGCTAACCACGAAGAAAGTTGCCCACTACTACACGGACTTTGGTGAAACACAGCTTGCCGAGCACCCAGCTGTAACCGTCACACCCCACATCGGCGGATCGACCATCGAGGCTGAAATTAACGGCGCTACCCAAGCAGCCCGCACAATCATGACCTACTTAGAAACTGGCAACGTTCACGCCGCCATCAATTTACCCGATTTAAACGTGCCATTTAACGCCGCTTACCGCTTTACGATCATTCATCAAAATGTACCTAACATGGTAAGTCAAATTACAGCCAAATTAGCAACAGCAAATCTCAACATCGCCACTATGGCTAACGCCGCTAAGAACCAGACTGCTTATACCATTATCGACGTGGATGACCTTCAGCAGCTGTCACAAACCGATTTAATTACTGAATTGAACAAAATTCCAGCAGTTATTCGCGTTCGCCTGCTAAAGCAGAGTGTGAATTTATGAAGACTGAACACTTAACTCATTTAACGCCCCAACAACTCGACCAACTCATGTCGATCTGGTTATCAGGTAATCTAACGGCCCACCCCTTTGTACACACTGGTTACTGGCACGAACAAGCTCCCTTCGTTCGTGCAGCCTTACAAGAAGCTGAAATCATTATCGGATTAGCTGATGATCCCGATGATCGGATTCTTGGTTTTATTGGCTTACAAGCTAATTACATTGCAGGCCTTTTCATTCGTAAAGATGCCCAGCATCAGGGCATTGGCACGGCGTTGTTGACACTGGTTAAAAACAACCATCAATGCTTGCGGCTGAACGTTTACATTGCTAATCGCCAAGCCGTCGCATTTTATCACCACAGTGGCTTCCGCGTTCTCAATCAGACCATTGACCAAGCCACTAATCAGCCGGAATATACTATGCAATGGCAACGTTAGTTTGGTTAATTAAGCTATCACAACTCCCTACAGGTGGTGATAGCTTTTTTTGCTTAATAATTTTAATGATTAAAAAAATAATATTGTATTTAATCTAATTTTAATGTATTCTCATCTGTATATCATAATCATTTGAATTAGGGGGTACATATTATATGCAATGGAAATCATTTGCAACAATCGCAGCAGTAACCGCAACCACTGGGGTCTTATTAGTGGGTTGCGGGCAATCTTCATCTAGTACGAGTAACGCCGGCAATACTACGTCCGAGATGGCCAAGACTCAAGTTCTCAATTGGTCAGAAAACGGCCAGGACTTAACTACCTTAGACCCATCTCTGGCAACCGACGTGATTAGTGGTACCATGATCAGCAACTCCCAAGAAGGGTTATACCGTTTAGGGAAGAATAGTAAGGTCACACCTGGAATTGCCACCAAGACCACTGTTTCTAGTGATAAAAAAACTTACACATTTACGCTACGCAAAAATGCTAAGTGGAGTAACGGCGACCAAGTGACCGCTAAAGATTTCGTCTATGGTTGGCGGCGAACTGTCAATCCTAAAACTGCCTCGCAGTACGCTTACTTGTATTCCGGCATTAAAAATGCTGATAAGATTGTCAGTGGTAAGGCCAAGGCTAGTACGTTAGGTATCAAGGCCGATGGTAAGTATAAGTTAACCGTAACGCTTGATAAACCAATGCAATACTTTAAATTATTAATGGGCTTCGTCGTATTCTTCCCGCAAAACCAACATGCCGTTGAAAAATACGGGAAGGATTACGGGACTAGTTCTAGCAAAATGGTCTACGATGGTCCGTTCAAGATGACCGGTTGGAAGGGTACCAACTCAACTTGGGCGCTTAAGCGTAATACTAATTATTGGGATAAAAAGCACGTTTACTTAACCAAAATTAACGATCAAGTTGTCAAATCAACTACAACTGCTTTCAATCTTTTCCAAAGCAACAAACTTGATATGGCAACCCTCTCTGGACAACAAGTTAAAAATGAAAAGAATAATTCTAAGTTAGTAATCCGTAAATCTTCCCGTTTGAATTATTTGGAATTCAATCAAAAGAAAGTTAAGTTACTTGCTAATAAAAAGATTCGTCAAGCAATGTCGTTGACGCTCAACCGTAAACAATTAGTCAATGATGTTCTAGGTGACGGTTCAGTTACACCTAAAGGTTTTGTCACCACTGGTCTAGCAACTGATCCCACTACTGGTAAAGATTTCGCAACTGAAAACACGGTCAAATCCTCGGTGACCCAAGATACTGCTAAAGCTAAAAAGCTTTGGCAACAAGGCTTGAAAGAAACCGGTAAAAAATCGGTTACTTTGACCTTGACGCATGACGATACTGACCAGATGAAGGCTCTTGCCGAATACGTTCAGGGGCAACTAGAAAAAGAGCTCCCCGGACTGAAAGTTCAAAGTGTCACGGTACCATACAAAACAAGAATTTCTCGAGAAATTGCTGGTAACTTCCAATTGGTCATCTCCGCATGGCAAGCTGATTTTGCCGATCCAATTTCCGATCTCGGTATCATGACGTCAACTAACGACTACAACTTTGGCAAGTGGACCAATAAGACTTATGATCAAGCAATTGATACGGCCAATAGCACGACTAGCACAACCAAACGTTGGCAAGCACTAGCCACTGCCGCTGAAACATTGGGGACTGACCAAGGTGTTGCACCACTTTCACAAAATGTCATTGCTCAGATGGTTAACCCCAAATTGAAAGGACTTATTTACAACACAGCCGGCATCAACTATAACTTTAAGAGTGCCTACATGGCCAAATAAGTGCTATCGTATAAGCAACTTGCATATTATGTCGGTTAATCAAATACATCATTAAATTAATTTAACAACGTAAAGGTATCGTAGCAATAGTTACGATACTTTTTTGACTATTTTCCAAACTAGTTGCTGTTAATTACCTTAATTATTAGAATTCAATCTTTGATTTTAATCTTACTTTAATGTATCCTCGTGACCATTCAAGTTGGGGGGAAGTTTTAATATGAAATGGAAAGTAATATTGACAACTGCGACTGCTGCAGCAACAACTGGGCTTTTACTGGCGGCCTGTAGTCAAAGTCAGACTAAAACAGATAATGCTGGCAACTTACACACGGGGATGGCACAAAAACAAGTCTTGAATTGGTCCGAAAATGGTTCCGAGTTAACAACTCTAGATACATCACTAGTCACCGATTCCATTAGTGCCAATATGATCAACAACACGATGGAAGGACTATACCGCATCGGTGCCAATAATAAGATTACACCGGGAATTGCAACACACACGGTCATTTCTAAGGATAAGAAAACCTATACCTTTACACTCCGAAAAAACGCCAAGTGGAGTAATGGCGATCCCGTAACTGCACAAGACTTTGTCTACAGCTGGCGGCGAACCATCAATCCAAAAACCGCGTCCCAATACGCCTATCTTTATTCCGGTATCAAAAATGCTGACCAAATCACTAATGGTAAAGCCAAAGTGGCTAGTTTAGGTATCAAGGCCGATAGCAAATATAAGCTGACCGTGACGCTTGATAAACCACTAGCCTACTTCAAACTGCTAATGGGCTTCGCGATCTTCTTCCCACAAAACCAACACGCTGTTCAGAAATATGGCAAGGGCTACGGCACAACTGCCACCAAGATGGTCTATGACGGTCCCTTCACCATGCAGGGATGGAAAGGAACAAATACGACCTGGACTTTAAACCGCAATCCTAAATATTGGGACAAGCAACACGTTTACTTAGAAAAGATCAATGACCAAGTCGTTAAATCAACTACGACTGGCTTCAACTTGTTCCAAAGCAATAAACTCGATATGGCAACGTTAAGTGGTGAACAAGTTAAAAACGAGAAGAACAACCCCAAGTTAGTGCTCCGCAAGACATCCAGACTAAATTATTTGGAATTTAATCAGAAGAAGGTTCCCGCGTTAGCCAATGCTAAGCTACGGCAAGCCATGTCCTTGACTATTGATCGGCACCAACTCGTTTCAAATGTATTAGCCGATGGTTCAGCAGTACCAAAGGGATTCGTTACTACTGGTCTCGCCACTGATCCAGCTACTAATGAGGACTTTGCAACTGAAAACACTGTTACTGAAGCAGTTGCTCAGAATAACGCTAAAGCCAAGCAATTATGGACTGAAGGACTAAAAGAAGTTGGCAAAAAATCGTTAACCTTAACACTGACACATGATAATATTGATCAAACTAAAGAAATTGCCGAATATGTTCAAGGGCAGCTAGAAAAGGAACTCCCTGGCTTAAAAATCACTGATGTGACCTTGCCATTTAAAAACCGGCTGGCTCGTGAAACTTCCGGTGATTTTCAACTAGCTATCTCTGGCTGGCAAGCTGACTTTGCCGATCCTATTTCTGATCTCGGCATTCTCACTTCAACAAATGATTATAATTTTGGCAAGTGGAAGAACACCGACTATGATGCGGCCGTCAAGCAGGCTGAACAAGCTACTAACCAAACGGTACGTTGGACTGCATTAGGCAAAGCCGAAAAAATAATCGGTACTGATGAATGTGTCGCGCCATTAACCCAAGCAACAATTGCACAAATGGTCAATCCTAAGCTAAAAGGCCTGATTTACAATACTTCTGGTACAAACTACAATTTCAAAAATGCTTACATGGCTAAATAAGATATCATCATCACTCATAAACGCTCACTAGCCGTTGCTAGCGAGCGTTTTTTATATGGCTAGCATATATTTTTAGAATATGTAAAATTATGTTTAAATATTGACAAAATTATATAAAAAGTTTTTAATTAAGTTAAATGAAAGCAGTTCCAAATATGACTTAACTATGTAAAGGAAGCGTGATGGCATGAATATTGAGCTTTTCATTGCCCGTCGCAAAGCCCTCGGACTTTCTCAAAAAGCCCTTGCAGACGGCATTTGTACTCAGGCGACACTAAGCAAGTTTGAAAACAACGGCAAGGCTCCCGCGATACGAATCGTTGCCCAGCTTTGTCAGCGACTAAACCTGCAATTAGAAGATGTCTTTCCAACTGAACGTGTGGCCGATGCCGCCGTTTTAAAAGTCTTGGAACAAGTTGAATTCGATCTGATTACGACAGAGTATCAGGATGCTGAAGTCCAGCTTGAAAAAGTAGCGGATATGCCGCGTCACGACCGTGAAACAAAATTACAATACTGCTACCTAAAAGGTTACGTTGCGGCACTTAATCACCATCCAATTAGCGATGTCATTTTTAATTTTGACCAAATCATTACCGATTTAGATGAAAGCCACATTACAATCTATACACAATTGGCCTATTGTGGCATTGGGATTGCCTATCAACAGAATAAAGATAACGATAAGGCCCAATATTACTTTGAAAAAGTTCGGCACGCCCTGCCAAACTTACCACTAGAAACGACTGCCAGTGTCTGGCGTGTAATCAATCTGGCTTATTACACTGGCGCTTTTTATGCCAATATTGGTGACACGCCTCGCAGTCTTCAACTGCTTGACTATGGGATTGAAATTTGTGCTCGCTTCCACGTAACTTACTATGCGGCTCGCATTAAATTCTTACAAGCCCAGCTAACCGAAGATCCCGCTAAAATTCACGAGTATTTAAATGATGCCGCTGCCCTTGCCAGAATGAACAATAACCGGCAATTGCTTAAGAATATTTCAAGTTATTCAAATTCTCACTAATTTACGGTGAAATAATTGCATTTTGTTAATAAGTCGCCTAAACTGCAAGTATTCAAAGACGAGTGCTTACAACTATTGAGGAGGTCTTGCCCATGTTATTAGCAGGTTTATTAGCAGCAGCTGGATTAGCTGCGGTTGCTGGAGTTGTTGTTGGCAACCGAGTGCCCGCTGCTCAACCAGTCAGAATCAAGCATGACCAACGAACATCTCAAAATCGTCGGTAATGTGCGCCGTTTATCAATGGTATAAATAAAGGCTACTGGAAACTATACAGTTTCAGTAGCCTTTTTGTTTAATTAAAACGTCGTTGACGAATAACAACTGTTAGTCCTAGCAATAGCCAGCCTAAAATCATAAGCCAATCCATCGATTGTTCACTAGTCTGTGGCAATTGTTGCGCCGACTTTCGATTAGTTGCTTTAGCCACTGATTTAGAAGTTGCTACTAGTTGCGTTGGCCGTCCTAACGTTTTCGTTAGTTGAGTCATGGCAACTAAATTAGATTGCTTAGCTAACTTAGCCGCCTCAATCTTCGTTGTAACAATCTGATTTAAATTTGTTTCCTTATCAGTGTGGCCCGGCAACACCGGTTCACTTGGTTCGTTTGGTTCGCTCGGTTCACTTGGTTCACTCGGCTCGCTTGGTTCACTCGGTTCGCTCGGTTCACTCGGCTCGCTTGGTTCACTTGGCTCACTCGGCTCACTTGGTTCGCTCGGTTCACTTGGTTCACTCGGCTCGCTTGGTTCACTCGGTTCGCTCGGTTCACTCGGCTCGCTTGGTTCACTTGGCTCACTCGGCTCACTTGGTTCACTCGGTTCACTTGGCTCACTTGGTTCACTTGGTTCACTTGGCTCGCTTGGTTCACTTGGTTCGCTCGGTTCGCTCGGCTCGCTCGGCTCGCTTGGTTCGCTCGGTTCACTCGGCTCGACCTCGTCAGTAAAAACTAACTGACCTTGATACGTGCTCTGTTCATCCAACACGACCACTTGCGCTTGCGTATTGATCAAGTAACCATCCGGCGCTTGAATTTCGCTGACCGTATAGGTTCCTTGTACGAGACCTGTGAGCTGTGCCTGACCAGTCGCATCCGTCGTCAATTGTGCAACCAGCGTTCCAGCAGCATTTTTCACCGCAAAAACCGCTCCGGCTAACCGATTAGCACCACTCGAATCCGTCTTGACCACCGTTAATTTTCCGGTTTGATACGTATTCGTTAGCGTCACCGTCTCATCACTAGTTGTTTGACTACTGATATAGCCGGTAATAGCGGTTTCGGTCACCGTATAAGTGTACGTGTTGCCATTAACATCCGTCACATCTAAATCACTGAAGGTGCCCGTATAGCCATTTGCTGACGTCAATTGCAAGGTCTGATAGGCTTGACCATTGCGTTGTAACGTCACTTCGACGGTCGGTGTTTGCACACCGACTGGCACGTCAGCCCAAACCTTGTTAACAGTAAGTGTTGTCTTGGCAATCCGTTGGTCAACCACACGTCCTGTGACCACGTTGGCCGTTGCTTGTGCTGCAGATACCGTGAAGACATGTTTGCCCATGTCGATCTGGTAGCCACTCGGAGCCGCCGTCTCAACTAACATATACGTCCCCGCCGACAAGTTGCCGATACGTAGCTGTCCAGCTGAATCGGTCACCAAATCAGTCCGAAGTACCGTACCCGTGCTATCCTCTAGTTGATAAGTGGCACCAGCAACTGACTGGCCATCACCATCAGTTTTAGTGATAACCAAACTATAACTTTGAATGTCATCACTGGCAGTTCCAGAACCACCAAATCTAACGGCCGCGTTCGACTGTTCGCTCTTTGGTTCGCCTGTCGAACTGCCTTCATTGGGATCAGTCGCATCTCCAGTGACAGGTGCATACGTTACACCCGCATTATTGGTGTACGTGTGTCCCGCGATCAGGCCAACTTCATAAAATATATTGACCGCTGTATCTAATTGGTCAATATTAATTGTCATTTGCTGTCCCACTACCGTCACGCTTACTTGTGGTGTTGATACCCCATCAGCGTAAGTAAACTGCTGAGTCGCAAAATCATAAGTTCCCAATGCCGCGTCTTTAACAAAGGCGCCGTCAGTATAATGACCAGTTTCCAACGTCATGGTACCTTCGTGCGTTTGATAAAGCCCCAGCTGGTCGACAATCGCAACTTGCTGCCACTTCGCACTGTTAATGTTTGCGACAACTTGCCAGATCATTTTGGTAGGATTACCATCGGCATCTAAACTATTACTATCTGCCCAACCAACCTTATTAATACCAACCGTATTGCTTCCAGTTGTCGCGCTAGTCCCAGTGACATAAAACGTTAAGTTTCCTTGACGATTGTAGCCATCACTAGTTGCAAAATAATCATTAAAAGTCAGTGTCCCGGTTTGACTACCAGTTTCAGCCGTAAAAGTTCCGACAACTGTTCCATCTGATTTTTTGACATCAATATGCTGAGTACCATTGGTAAAGACAACATTCTCAGGCAAAGTCACTGTTGCTGTACTGCCAGCAGTCACCTCAACACCATCGGCTATCGACCAATGGTACTTCGCAATATAGTTTGCATACAAGCTCAATACGTCCGTAGCACTATACGTGACACCATTGTCGTCAGTCACCGTTGCGTCGGTGGCATCAAGCCCCTTAATAGCGACCGTTGCTCGTTGTGCTAAACTGCGAAGACTAGTCCGACTCAACTTGGATAGCATCGCCGCAGACGCAGTTGACTGATTCGTAATAGTAGACGTTGAGGCCGAATCTTTTTGACTGGTCACAACACCACTGTACATATTGGTCGTTTGTTGCTGATTCTGTGTCGCTGCTTGTTCGTTACTTGCCTTCACACCAGCCGCTTGTTGGGCTACTTGGTTAGTAGCTGTTGCCCGGGACGTCGCTGTCGTATCAGTACTGTCCGTTGTTTGGGTAACTGCCGCAACCGAAGTCGTTTGACTAGTGTCCGTTGTGGTCGATGATTGGGCTGATGACTCAGACGCTGTGACCGCTTTGCTAGTCGCCGTTTCCGTAACAGCACCAGTTGCTGTTTTTTTCGTACTGCTACTGCTACTGCTACTGCTACTGCTACTGCTACTGCTACTGCTACTGCTACTGCTACTGCTACTGCTACTGCTCGTAGTTTGTTGCAACACCACGTGATTGGCAAGGGTACTCGAACCAGAAGTTTGAGTTGTTTCAGTAGTGGTTGCGGTGGCCGTATCCGCCGCATTCGCCGTTTGGTTTGTCACAACCAACGTCAACATGGCGGCCGTCCCCATTATCCAAGTCTTGAAATCGATTAATCGCATTATATTCCCCCCCTTCCTTATATAAGTTGAAACTTTTAAACCGATTATACACCTTAATTATAAACCACATTTTTCAAATTTGAATACCCTTTTTCACAAAAATTATCGCCCACTGGTGGCAGTTGCGCACTAGTAATATTTATCTCAAAAAAATGATTACATCTATATAACTTTTATTTATGTACACTTAATTAATTTACTGACATATCGGCATTTAAAAGACACGTATGGCAATTAGTATTATAATATTTTATATAAAAGTTGTTTTTCGTTAACTCTGGTGAGTTCCAGATAGCCGTTAGCTAATTAATACAGATCTAACTAATTGTGATCAGTCGAAATAATGACATTCGTTTCATTTATAATTTAAACCCATTAACTGCTTTAGTTGCTTGTCAACTAATTATCGCAGAAAACGGGGTATATTAACGCTACCGAAGACACATAGACCAATTTTTTATTTATCAGTCGATATATAACAGCACCTTAACTGATAAGTATTTTTTATACCCCTATTAATAATAGTTTACGTTAACTTACAGGCTTCTCAAACTGCATAATATTTACTTATCGCTTTAGCCCTTTAACCTTTATTCTCAACTGATTGCCAACTAAGTAGTATGACTTTTTTCTGGCGGTTATTCAGAACGACCGACGCGTAATAATAATTAAAGCAATGTGGCAGCCCTTTAACTGATAAAATTATATAATGCCTCGAAACCTAATTTACCGGCAACACTGCATATGTACCAATTACCACCATGAGCCTTATTAATAATCATTATAGTTTAAGTGCGTTAACTATTTTGCAAATTAATTTTCGCGAATTATCCTGACACTATTCGTTATAACAATGGTATGATTAACATGACATATAATAACCAGCTTTAATCAATCAGTCGGAGCCTGCTTACCTGCGACTATTAATTGCGCAACCAACATTAATATTTTATGGAGGCTACATTTTTCATGAACATTAAAGACTTGTATTACTTCCAACGCTTAATCAGCACCCAGAGCTATACGCAAACAGCTGCTGATTTTCACGTTAGCCAACCCACAATCTCCCAAGCAATTAAACGACTTGAACGTCATTTTCAAGTGACACTGTTCTTTCGCCAAGCAAAGACCAAAGCCTTAGTGTTAACGCCTAGTGGTCAGCAACTATTGCTCGCAGCCAACGACATTATCAATAACTGGCAACACGTCAACGAATCAATCAGTCACTTACGTCAACACACGCTGCGGTTTGGTATCGAACCATCTGTCAGTGAACATTACTTGCCAGCGCTGACAAAACCAATTATTGAACAGGACCTGCTCAATAGCGTTCACACCGTTGAGATGGGCGCTAACCAGCTTGTCAAACAAGTCTTAGCCGGCCAACTGGACTTAGCCATCAGTGGTAACTTGGATCAAACATTGGATGAACGGCTAGCAGTAACGCCATTACGGCCTTTTAAATTCCGTATTCTCGCTAATCCTGAGCATCCCCTAGCAAAGTCTGAACACCCGACTTTTGCAGAAGCACTAAAGTCTCCTTTTGTACTGCTTAATGCAACTTACTTAAATAAACTGGTCTTCCGGCAACTCGCTGAACAGCTTTCGATCGAACCCCAAGTTCTCTTCGAATCTGATAGCAGCACCTTGATCAAGGGCTTGGTTAAGGAGAACCTGGCGCTAGGCTTCATTTCCGACATCACGGCCCCCAGCGACGATAAAGACGATGATCTCGTTGAGATTCCTTTCGACGACGTTCAGGTTCCTAGCGTACACATCAATTTGATTCGTCGCGCACATCAATTTCCGATTGGCCTGGTTAAACAGGTTATCGATATTATTGAAAAAACGTTTGCGGCTGACAATGCCGAACAAAAATCTTAACCACTAACTTGATGACACCCATACATGTACCTAATAAGAACGCCCGGCCTATCCATAATAATAGGTCGGGCGTTCTTATTAGGGCACATTTTTGACTAAATAACCACTCTTGAATTCTCATGATCGACTCGCACTTGTAATCACATCACTGCCGTTAAAAATCGCATTCACGACCCCTGCTACGAACCAATGACGACTTAAAACTGATAAACTTTCGCCTCGTACGCCCGTAATACGTCTCGATGATCCCCATCGTAATTACTGATCAATAGGTGCGCATCTGCAGGTAGCACCGCAAAGTGTCGTGTCTGAGTTGCCGCTGTAAAATTACAAATCACCAAGAGATGCTGGCTTCCAGCATGCCGCATGTACGCATATACTGACGCGTCCTCAGGCAGCAACAAACGATAATCTCCCGTCGTCATAATTGGTAATTGATGACGAAGTTTGATCAGTCGCTGATAATAACTCAGAATTGAACCGGGCGTTCGTTGCGCCAACTGGGTATTAATTCGAGGGTAATTGGCATTAACTGCTAGCCACGGTGTTGCTGTTGAAAACCCAGCGTTCTGGCTGTCATCCCACTGCATCGGGGTACGTGCATTATCCCGTGACATATGGGCTAAGTACCCTAACATCTGGTCCGATTGCACCACCTGCTCGTCATCAACAAAGTGGTGGTAGGCATTGAGCGATTCCAAATCCTGATAATCAGCTAACTGGCTAAAGTGGGCATTTGTCATGCCGAGCTCTTCACCTTCATAAATATAGGGCGTTCCTTGTAGAAAATGCAACAGGGTTGCCAACATTTTCGCTGAGCGTTCCCGGTATACTGGTCGCTCATCACCGAACCGCGATACGATTCGCGGTTGGTCATGATTATTCCAGTAGAGGCTATTCCAAGCAGCGCCTTGTAAGCCAGTTTGCCACTTAGATAGACTCTGCTTTAAATCAACTAGACGAACCGGTTGGTCATTCCATTTACCCAAGGCTGGATCCGGATTACCATCCAAACCCATGTGCTCGAATTCAAACACCATATTTAGCTCCTGCCCTTGTAGGCTTGCTAACTGCCTTGCGTCGGCGACCGTAGCTCCAGGAGTTTCACCGACCGTCATCAATTGATGCCCTGCAAATACTTGTTGGTTCATTTCCTGTAAGTAATCATGCAAGTGTGGACCGTTAGCAATAATTCCACCAATTGCCGCGTACGGCTCACCAGCTTCTGGTTGCCCATCAGCAAAACTAGCGGGTTTGGAAATCAAGTTAATGACATCCAACCGGAAACCGTCCACACCCTTATTAACCCAGAAATTCATCATGTCATAGACTGCTTGTCGCAATTGTGGATTATCCCAATTCAGATCTGGCTGTTCGACTGCGAACGAATGTAGATAGTACTGATCACGACTAGCGACGTATTTCCAGACTGAACCACCGAAAAAGCCGCCCCAATTATTGGGCGCATGACCATCCACGGGATCGCGCCAAATATAGTAGTCCGCATATGGATTATCCTTACTCTTTGCACTTGCCGTAAACCACTTATTTTGATTAGACGAATGGTTGACAACAATGTCCATCATAATTTTTAATCCTTTCGCATGGGCCGTGGCCAGCAATTGGTCAAAATCAGCCATCGTTCCAAACTCTGGATTAATATCATAGTAATCACTAATATCATACCCGTTGTCGACGCCGGGAGAACGGTAAATTGGATTAAGCCAGATGACATCCGCACCTAGCTGCTTGATATAATCTAGACGTTGTGTAATACCAGGTAAATCCCCAATTCCATCGCCATTTGAATCTTGAAACGATCGTGGATAAACTTGATAAACGACTGCTGACTGCCACCATTGATTAGCCATATATGATATCCTCCTAAAAAAGTTTTTGTTTTAAAAACTTGTCACGATTGGCCCGTAAAGGTACCGCTTACAACACTACCTATTCTACCATTGTCGGTCATTGGAGCGTACCCACTAATGGTCATTTATTTGTTGGCCTCACATGATTCTAGCCATATCTTAGTTGACGAATCAAAAACACCATGCTATTATCGCTTATATTCAAATAACGAACGATAATCTTACTTTCAAGTAGCGAATTAACTGTGCGTCAGGAAGTCGGTGGGTGCTGCGAACCGATCAGGTTAATCTCGATGAAATACGGTAGGAGAGGTCCAGGTACGCCCGGCGGATAACAACTAGAGCCGTTAACTGCTAGTGAGTGGAGTCATATTGTGACTCAAGCTGGGTGGTACCACGGTCTAATCAATCGTCCCTGTTGCATTATTATGCAACGGGGACGATTTTTTGCATTCATAATACTATTATCGGCGTTCAACTGCCATTAAAGCGGCCAGTGATTGGCCTACCTAATGATAGTTTAGCGACCTCAAAGGAGTTATTTATTATGCCTAATTCAAAAAAATGGCGCTCAGTTCAGTTGCCAGAAGCCTTACTCGTTTTATTATTCATGTTAGCAATTATGGGACTTGGTGTGATCAAATTCGGCCTATCACCACAGACTCCCGTTATTTTAGTGATTGCCCTCATCATTTTGTGGGCACGGATTCGTGGTGCTCATTGGGACGATATTCACGGTGGCATTATTGATGGCATCAAGACTGGCATCATCCCAATCTTTATTTTTCTACTCATCGGTGCCCTTATTAGTGTTTGGATTGCAGCCGGCATCATACCCTCAATGATGGTCTTTGGTTTTCACCTAATTTCCGCACAGTGGTTCGTGCCGTCTGTTTTTCTCGTTTGTGCGATTATTGGGACTTCAATTGGGAGTGCCTTTACGATCATTTCAACCATTGGAATTGCCCTCTTCGGGATTGGCACTACAATGGGCATCAACCCAGCTTTGATTGCCGGCGCTATCATCTCAGGTGCCATTTTTGGGGATAAGACTTCCCCACTATCAGACTCAACTAATCTTGCCGCTGCCATCGCCGAAGCTGATTTATTCGATCATATTCGTAACTTAATGTGGTCTACGATCCCGGCCTTCATTGTGTCGCTAGCGCTATACGCCGTTTTAGGTGCAGGTGCTGCGACAGAGAGTCATTTAGATAAGATTCAGACGACTTTGACAGTTCTCAACAATAACTTCACCATCAGTTGGTGGGCAGCACTGCCACTCGCTGTCATGTTTGCCTGTGCCTTGTTAAAGATTCCAGCCATTGCAACCTTATTAATGAATATCGGACTTGCCATCGTCATGATTTTCGTCGAACAACCGCACATTGCGTTGGCTAAAATTGCAACAATGATCGAGACCGGCTTCGTTGCCAAAACTGGCAATACTAGTGTTGATGCCTTACTCTCACGTGGTGGTATCAGTGCCATGATGAGCACGGTATCCTTGATTTTATTAACCCTCTCCTTAGGTGGGTTACTCATGAAATTTAACCTGATTCAAACAGCGATGGTCCCCTTAACCAAGCGACTAAAGGGGACCGGTGCCACTATCACGGCCGCCATTTTAGCCGGCATCGGTGTCAACATCTTTGTTGGTGAGCAGTACCTTTCCGTTATCTTGCCCGGTAAGGCATTTAAGCCAACCTTTAACCAACGTGGTCTGGCTAACTTAGCTCTCAGCCGTGTCCTTGAAGACGGTGGGACCGTCATCAACTACTTGATTCCATGGGGCGTTGCCGGTGCTTTTGCCGCCAATACGCTGGGGGTTTCAACCTTAGCTTACCTACCATTTTGTTTCTTTAGTTTACTATCACCAGTATTTTCAATTATTAGTGGCTTCACTGGGTGGGGTCTAAAACGTCAATCTACAAAACAATCCGTTTAATTTAATCGGTAACCGAACCAAGCCCGAAATATAATGGTTCCTACTTGTGATTTTCTTCCGCTGCTCGCTACAATTAGGCAAAAGCATGTTTTTAGATCAGTCTAACAACTAATTAATTGATGCTTGTATGATTTATTTTCTAATGAATCACATCATACACCGTCTCAACTAACGAACTTAGACGCGCTAGGAGGGGGATTACAATGCTTGCATACGGCTATCAAAAATTTGGGGGACCCACCGTATTTGAAGAACTTGCACAATCACAACCATTACCAGCAGCCAATCAGTTATTGATCAACACCTTAGCTGTTAACTTAACGGAGGAAGACCGTTTAGAACGACTAGGAACTATCCAAAGCATCACATTACCACACATTCCGGGACACGATGTCATTGGACGTATCGTCAAAGTCGGCACCGCTGTTACCGACTTTGACGTTGGAACCATCGTGGCGGCGCGCACTAATCATACCTACGCGGAACAGATTTGTCTGGATAATGATCTTGCGGTGACTGTTCCAACTGACCTCGATCCGGTTACAGCTGTCAGTCTAGTCACACCTGGCATCATCGCCTACAAGGTAGTCCGCTACTTTGCGGACGTTCAAGCTGATCAGACCGTCATTGTTAAGGGCGCCGGTAGTCCAGTAGGTCTGCTGATTATTCAATTAGCCAAACGTTTAGGCGCGCACGTCATAGCGGTCGCTAGCGAACGTTATGCCAGTCTGATTGCGACGCTCGGTGTTGATCAATTCGTCGACTACCAACATCAAAATCCAGTTCACGTGTTAGCCGATCGTGGCGATGTCGTGATTAACGTTGCCATCGATGGGGTTGGCGGTAAGGATGATTTAGCCATGGCCAAATTTGATGCAACCATCGCTTCATTTGCCCATCACTTGCCAGCTACCAGCAAATCAATTCGTTTCCAAGCGATCCAACCGACCGAGGTGATTTCTGATCAAGCTGCCTTACAATTACTATTCAAGTTGCTAGATACTGGTCAATTGACCACGACGATCGATGAACAACTACCGTTTAACCTCACGGGCTTCATTCAAGGTCACCAACGACTAGATGAGCCCCACGTGGGTCAAGTGGTCGTTGCGCGCTAAAAAAACTGCTTTCAAAAGTTATTCTTTTGAAAGCAGTTTTTTTAGTCAGGTGGTCGCTTATTAAGGCCATCGCAAAATTTTGAGTAAACCAATTCACGCTGCTTTCAGCGGATTAAAGCTAATCGTAACGATTGGATACATTTCAAAGGCCGCCTCAATTAGCCAAGCCCCGGACACCTATGCGAGCTGGTAGACCCAAGCCTCATATGGCCGCAATTTGTTTGGCTGCTGCTCGCCATAATTACTGATCAAGCATTTTGCCGTGGGCGTCAGATATTGATCCAGTGGTCGGGACAGGGTATCGGCTGTGAAATTGCAACAAACTAGCCAGGTCTGACCCTCCCATTGCCGTTCATATAAGAACACTTGCGGATCATCGGCCCACAAAAGCTTAAACGAGCCTAACGTCACTAAGAGATATTGATGTCGCAATTGAATCAAGTGTCGGTAATAATACCACACTGAATCCGAATCAGCTAAAGCCGCGGCGGCATTGATTTGATGATAGTTGGGATTGACCGTAAGCCATGGTGTTGCGTCACTAAAACCCGCATTAACCTCCGTGTCCCATTGCATCGGCGTTCGCGAGTTGTCCCGAGAACGCGCCGCTAATCGAGCCATCATGTCTGCCGGTGATAGCAGCTGGCGCTCAGTCACTAAATCACGATAGGCATTGAGCGATTCAATATCTCGATAACTGGCTAGTTCAGTAAAATGAGCGTCAGTCATCCCCAGTTCCTCACCTTGATAAATATACGGAGTTCCCTGCAAGAGGTGCAAACACGTTGCGAGCATTTTAGCCGAACGTACCCGATATGCTGGTCGGTCATCACCAAAACGTGAGACCGCCCGTGGCGTATCATGATTGTTCCAAAACAGGCTGTTCCAAGCCCGCCCTTCAAGTCCGACTTGCCAGTCACTAATGACTTTCTTTAGTGCCACTAACGGCGTCTTACGCGTACTCCACTTACCAAGACCATGCTGACTATTATCAAGTCGCAGATGTTGAAATTCAAAGACCATATCTAATTCGTGCCGATCAGCGCCCGCATACTTCAGCGCATCCGCTGGTGTCACCCCGTGGGTCTCACCGACCGTCATAATATCGAATTGCGACAACACGCGCTGATTCATTTCTTGTAAGAATTCATGTACTCGCGGTCCGTTCGTTACCCGAGCATCGCCAAACTGACTGTGCGGTTTCAGCGGGCCATCTGGTAACCCCGGCAACTTAGAAATCTGGTTAATGACGTCCATTCGAAAACCGTCAACCCCCTTGTTCAGCCACCAGGTCATCATCGTATAAACTGCCTCTCGTAAGGTCGGATTCTCCCAGTTTAAATCAGGTTGTTTTGTTGAAAACGTGTGTAAGTAATACTGCTGGGTCTGCTCATCATATTGCCATGCTGAGCCACCAAAAGCCGCATCCCAATTATTGGGCGCTTTTTTGCCATTCCCTGAGCGCCAAAAGTAGAAATCACGATACTGATTGGTGCGGTCCTGGCAACTGTGTTGGAACCACGGATGCTCATCAGAGGTATGGTTAACAACCAAGTCCATGATGATCTTTAAGCCCCGGTCATGGGCGGCCTGCAATAGTTCATCAAAATCAGTCATAGTGCCAAAGTCGGCCGCAATTTGTTGATAATCACTAATATCATAACCATTATCATCGTTGGGTGAGCGATAAATGGGATTGAGCCAAATGACGTCGATTCCTAATTGCTTTAAGTAGTCTAGGTGAGCCGTGATCCCCTTTAAGTCACCAATACCATCATGATTGGTATCTTGAAAACTCCGCGGATAGACCTGATAGACAACGGCTTGTTGCCACCACTTGATTGTTGCTGCCATCATTACGATTAACTCCTTAGTTACGCGGTAATGCCCTTGATGAGCTTAACTGGTAATGTATATTTTGATTCCAGTGTACAATTCGCATCCTCAATCCGCTGCAATAGTAGAGAAACCAGTAACGTGCTAATATCCGCTAACGGCTGTTCTACTGTTGTTAATTCAGAATGATAATCACGCATGAGCGCCGTGCCATCATAACCAACAACGCGTAATTGCTCAGGAACCGTTAATGACAGTTGTCGCGCGACGTTGAGCACTAGTAAAGCGGTCAAATCATCACTACAAAAAATACCATCATACTGATGTTGTGTCATAATCGTCTTAATTTCCATCATCTTCAGCGCGGGGGTCAATTCAAACGGTAATTCATGGACATGGGGTGTTAGCTGTTGGGCCGCTAAGTAGGCTTCATAGCCTTCACGGCGACCATTCGTTGGCGAACCCGCGTGTGACTTACCTGTAAAAATAGCCACGTTAGTCGCCCCCGCCTGATGCAATGTCTGGGTTGCTAGCCAGCCCCCCTGGTAATTATCCGAACTAACGATGGGAATATTGTCGGATAAGTACCGGTCAAATGAAATAATCGGAAGGCCGTATTGTTGATATTCTTCAATGCCTAAGTTGTGGGCACCAGCAATAATCCCATCAACCTGATTAGCCATTAACATTTGTAAGTAGTCGCGTTCTTTTTGCGGATCATCCGCACTATTACATAAAATCACCTTATAATTTTTAGCAAATAAGATTTTTTCAATCCGGGACACCAGTTCACCAAAGAACGGATTACTAATATCTGAAAAGATGACGCCAATTAAGCGCGTATTCTTTCCTTGCAGTGAGCGTGCCATATTATTCGGCTGATAATGCAGTTCTCGCATCGCCGCGAAAACTTTTTCTTTAGTCTGACTACTCAGGTAGCCATGGTTATTAATGACCCGGGAAACCGTAGTCGCTGAGACCCCCGCTAGCTTGGCAACATCATTTAATTTTGGTTTCATTGTTATCGACTCCAGTATGCTCTGATTGGCGCCATTCCCAGACTTTACCGGTAACTGTTTTAGAATCACCTTGAACCTTAAGTCGGCTCGGAACATCGTTTAGGAAGAACCGACCGGTCATCACGGAATAGCCATTATCAATATAGCATTCAAAGACTGACACATCTATGATTAGCCGGATTTTTATTGTCTGATGGGCCGTTAACTCAACTTGACGAGTCTGACCATAATCTTCGGCAAACGAATTTCCCGTATGCCGCCGATCAATCATGACCTGACCGTGGTTGGCATCAACGGTCACCTGCAACTGGCCACTTTCCTGCTGATCAGCGATGTTAACCGTAACCGTTTTATCAGCGGGAACCGTCAGTAAGAGTTCAAAGCTGCCATTCAATGCGGCCACCGTCGCCCGTTGTTGCTCAAAGACTAGGTCATGCGCCGTCGTCCGTAAATCATCCACCGCTGCCACTGGATTTTGATAGAGGTGCCCATCTTTAAGCGTTAGTTCCTTAACTAAACTCAAACAATGGGCCCAATTTTCACGATCAGTTGGATAGGCAATTTCAGGTAACCCAATCCAGCTGACGGCTAACGCGCGGCCATCCGGCGCATTGATCGCCTGCGTGGCGTACACGTCAAAGCCGTCATCCAATTGCGTTAGGGCGTGGGGTTCAGTTAATTGTGCCTGAGCCAGATCCAATTGATCGGCAACTAGGTACATGTTTGGATAAATATTCTGATACGGGGTCGTTGCTTGTGATAACCCTTGGGGACAGAACAATAAGACGGGCTGTTGATCGATCCAGACCAGATTCGGACACTCAATCATATAACCCCGTGCATCTGCGGGAACGTT
Organism: Lactiplantibacillus paraplantarum; assembly: GCF_003641145.1. Taxonomy (NCBI): domain Bacteria; kingdom Bacillati; phylum Bacillota; class Bacilli; order Lactobacillales; family Lactobacillaceae; genus Lactiplantibacillus; species Lactiplantibacillus paraplantarum. The sequence continues at coordinate 169,220 of NZ_CP032744.1, read as the reverse complement.
CAACTCGCCTTGACACGTCCAGGTGGTCAGATCCTTTGAGAAATAAACCAAGATAGCACCGATTTCAGCAGTCGTCTGCGCACCGATCAACACGTAGTAGCCGTGGTCAGTCCGGATCAAGTCCGGATCACGAAACGAACTCGTGTACCCAGCCGGAGCATGCGCAATTAGTGGCCGGGACAGCTTTTTAATGTGATTATCCGTGTCCATCCAGGCGCCTAATTGATACGATTCACGTTGCCAGTCGGCAGTACGGACATTACCCGTATACATAATAAATAACTGATCATCAATTGGTAGTGCCGTACCCGTGTACGCGCCATGTGAGTCGTACGGCGTATCTGGTCGAATCGCTAAGCCCTCATCATGCCAATCCACCAAGTTCTTAGAGGTCACGTGTTGCCATGACTTCAGTCCGTGTACCGGACCGAACGGAAAAACTTGGTAGAACAGGTGCCACTGACCATCAAAGTATGAAAAGCCATTGGGGTCATTTAACAAACCTGATGCGGGCTGAATATGATGTTGCATCCGCCACTTAGACTGGCGCGCCTGGGCAACGAGCTGTGGTAGCTTAGTTGCTGGCCACTGTTCATAAGGGGTATAACGGGTTTTACGATTCCATATCATGACGATGAGCTCCTTTTCAACGTTCGACTTAATTGTCACCATTATAAAACCGCTTACACCGATATGTCAATCGTTTGACATTTTTATATTATATTTTCATGTCAGCATTCCAAATACGGCTTTTTAACAAGATTATCACGCAATTCAATTTTATATCAAACGCTTGACATATTTTTCAAACTTGTTATCATTGGGTCTGTAAAGCGCTTGCATTATTAAACTAAAAACAATTTTAGACTCAGGGAGTGAATTATTATGAATCATCAAGAAGTTGCTGACCGTGTACTTAATGCAATTGGTAAAAACAACATTCAAGCCGCCGCCCACTGTGCGACGCGCCTCCGTTTGGTCATCAAGGACGAATCCAAGATCGATCAACAAGCCTTAGATGACGACGCAGACGTTAAGGGGACCTTCGAAACTAACGGCCAATACCAAATCATTATTGGCCCTGGCGATGTCGATAAAGTCTATGACGCCTTAATCGCCAAAACTGGTCTTAAAGAAGCGACCCCCGATGATATCAAGGCAGTTGCCGCTGCGGGTCAAAAGAAAAATCCATTAATGGACTTCCTTAAAGTCTTATCTGATATTTTTATTCCAATCGTCCCTGCACTAGTTGCTGGGGGTCTATTAATGGCACTAAACAACGTTTTGACTGCCGAGCATCTTTTTATGGCCAAGTCAGTTGTTGAAGTTTACCCCGGTCTCAAAGGTATCGCCGAAATGATTAACGCGATGGCTAGTGCGCCGTTTACTTTCTTGCCCATCCTCTTAGGATTTTCAGCAACGAAGCGCTTCGGCGGCAACCCCTATCTGGGTGCTACGATGGGCATGATCATGGTCTTACCATCACTAGTTAACGGCTATAGCGTTGCAACGACCATGGCCGCCGGTAAGATGGTTTACTGGAACGTCTTTGGTTTACACGTTGCCCAAGCAGGCTATCAAGGCCAAGTACTCCCAGTCTTAGGCGTCGCCTTCATTCTAGCTACCCTTGAAAAATTCTTCCATAAACACATTAAAGGGGCATTTGACTTCACGTTTACCCCGATGTTCGCCATTGTGATTACTGGTTTCCTAACTTTTACAATCGTCGGCCCCGTCTTACGAACGGTGAGCGATGTATTAACTAACGGTTTAGTAGGCTTATATAACAGCACCGGCTGGATTGGTATGGGAATCTTTGGTTTATTATATTCTGCAATTGTTATTACTGGTCTCCATCAAACTTTCCCAGCAATCGAAACCCAGTTGTTGGCCAATGTTGCCAAAACTGGTGGTTCCTTTATCTTCCCAGTCGCCTCAATGGCCAACATTGGGCAAGGTGCTGCCACTTTAGCTATTTTCTTTGCCACTAAGAGCCAAAAGCAAAAAGCCCTGACTTCTTCTGCCGGGATCTCAGCGTTACTCGGAATTACGGAACCTGCTATTTTCGGGGTCAACCTCAAGATGAAATTCCCATTTGTCTTTGCAGCGATTGCCTCAGGAATTGCTTCAGCTTTCTTAGGGCTATTCCACGTTCTGTCCGTGGCGATGGGTCCCGCATCAGTTATCGGGTTCATTTCGATTGCTGCAAAGTCGATTCCAGCGTTCGCACTCGGTGGTGTCATCTCGTTTGTCGTCGCATTTATTCCAACCTTTATCTATGCCAAACGAACACTCGGTGATGATCGTGATCAAGTAAAATCACCAGCACCAACTAGTACCGTCATCAATGTTAATGATGAGATTATCAGTGCACCCGTAACGGGGACTAGCGAAAGTCTCAAACAAGTTAACGACCAAGTTTTCTCGGCTGAAATCATGGGTAAAGGCGCCGCAATCGTGCCAAGCGCTGATCAGGTCGTCGCACCAGCTGACGGTATCATCACCGTCACTTATGATAGCCACCATGCTTATGGCATCAAAACAACTGCCGGTGCCGAAATTCTGATTCACTTAGGATTAGATACGGTCAATTTAAATGGCGAACACTTCACTACTAACGTCCAGAAGGGCGATACCGTTCATCAAGGTGATCTACTCGGAACGTTTGACGTCGCTGCCTTAAAAGCCGCTAACTATGATCCAACCGTCATGCTAGTCGTCACAAATACGGCCAATTACGCTAATGTTGAACGACTCAAAGTCACGAATGTCCAAGCTGGTGAACAGCTCGTTGCGCTGACTGAACCGGCAGCTAGCTCAGTTGCTGCTACAACTGTCTAAACTTTATTAGGAGGACGTCATGCCTGTTGAATATGACCCCAAAACCGGCTTAATCAATCTTCATAATGACCAAATTAGCTATGTTATTCAAATTTTAGTTCATCGTTACCCAGTGCATCGATATTTTGGACGTTACTTTTCAAAACAACCGTACTTTGAGCCGATGCCATCCGGTAGCCATGCTTTTGCTAATGACCCAACAGAACGCTTTCCATATTCCGTGACTTCACTGCCACTCGAATATTCCACTATCGGCAGTGGTGACTATCGCCAGCCAGCTTACGTTATTAAAGATGCTAACAACCAATTACTGCCAGTTTTAGAATATACTGGTTTTTCTGTGAATGATCAGCCAATCAACTCGCGCCAATTGCCACCAACCGTTAGCAAACACACGCCTGTAACAACCCTAGTCATTCATTTGGCCGATTCAGTGACTAAGTTACAGATGGATCTTAACTACACTATTTTTGAAAATCAGCCGATTATCTTGCGAAGCACAACTCTGCACCATCACGGTACTAATAATTTGCAACTAACAGCTCTATCCAGCGCTCAACTAGATCTACCAACTGACCAATATATTGCGCTGACATTAAGCGGTACCCATGCACATGAAGCTAATCCATCGTTTAACCGTTTACACCCAGGGTTACAAACGGTTCGAAGTCTGCGCGGCACTAGTGGCCCACAACACCAACCGTTCATGGCTCTAGCGGAACCTAACACGACAGAATTAGCGGGGACTGTTATTGGTTGTGCACTAGCATGGAGTGGTAACTTCGACAGTACTGTCGAACTTGATCAATATCAACACAGCCGCCTAACAATTGGTCTTGAACCTACTACATTCGAATGGCAGCTAAAACCAAATAGCAGTTTCCAGACTCCTGAAGCCGTGTTAACTTGGACAAATACTGGTTTTAACGGCATGTCGCAAGTATTTCACGCTTTTAGTTATCAGCTGATGCCCTCCCAGACCAACATTCCAAGTGTGCTTAACACTTGGGAAACACTGACATTTGCCGTTTCGGAGTCTAAAGTTCAACACTTAATCGAACACGCCCACCAGTTAGGCTTACAAATGCTTGTCTTAGACGACGGCTGGTTTGTCAACCGTAACGGTGAAAATGGGCAATTGGGGGACTGGTTTGTTGACCCCATTAAATTTCCTAATGGTCTGAAACCCCTTGCCCAACAAGCCCATCATCATCGAATGGGCTTCGGTCTCTGGGTGGAACCAGAGATGATCACCACTAACAGTCAGCTCTACCAACAACATCCTGCCTGGGTATTACAATATGTTGATCGGACACCCATCACAGCTCGCCACCAGCTAGTCTTAGATCTTTCGCAAGCTGCTGTCCGTGACCACTTAGTCACTACTCTGACGAACTTGGTTCAAAATAACCAACTCGATTATTTTAAATGGGATATGAATCGCCATCTTACACAGGTTGGCAGCACACACTTACCGGCTGCACAACAAGGAGAACTGTATTACCGCTACGTCTGTGGACTTTATGATATTCTCGCACGCGTGAAGCGCGCCTGTCCCAAGCTTATTATCGAAAACTGTTCAGCTGGTGGCGGCCGGTTTGATTTTGGTATGCTACCATACATCAATCAGACGTGGATAAGCGATTTGACTGATCCAGTCGACCGAGCAACGATTGAGAACGGATTTAGTTATCTATTTCCACCACGGATATTTAGCAACCATATAACCGCATCACCCAATGCGCAAAATGGCCGAATAACACCATTTGAAACTCGATTACAATTGGCCTGTATCGGGCAACTAGGATTGGAACTTAATCCTAAACAACTTATCCCTAGTGAACAGCAACTTCTTCAAGGAGCCTTGATTAAATATCAGCAACTGAAGTCTACTTTTATCAAGGCCCATTTTTATCGTCTACCGACAAAAAGACACGTTGTTGCGTGGTTGCTAGTAACGACAGATAAAACGCAAGCAATCTGTTGTTACTTAAATGGGCTTAATTCTGCTGTCAAAACTCAGCACCCATTACCATTACACTATCTCGATGCTGAATTAACCTATACTGATTCATCAGGCAATCGTTATACAGGTCACCAGTTAAATACGATTGGGCTTCTACTCAAACCCAACAACGCTGATTTCACTAGCCAATTAATTTATTTACATCAAAGTTAATGTAATCGTTAACAAAGTTTTTAATTAAGCGTATACTATTTAATAAATAAGACTACATTTTTGATTATTAGGAGGCACACTATGCTTTTAGGTGCAATTGAAGCTGGTGGCACAAAATTTGTTTGTGCCACGGGCACTGAGAACGGACAAGTTAGCGACCGGATTTCGATCCCCACGACAACTCCCGCTGAAACCATGGCGGCAGTTGACGACTATTTTACGACTCATCCCGTTGACGCGATTGGAATCGGATCATTTGGTCCCATCGGTGTTAACCCCGATGATCCTAAATATGGTTACATTACTACTACTCCCAAACCTGGTTGGGGCGACTTTGACTTTCTAGGTCATCTTAAAAGTCGCTTTGATATTCCATTCTACTGGACAACCGACGTTAACGAAGCTGCTTATGGCGAATCAATGATCGGTATCGCCAAAGACGTTCCTAACAGCATTTATATGACAATTGGGACCGGTGTCGGTGCTGGTGTTATTAGCCACAATCAGATTTTTAATGGTCGAACTCATACTGAACTTGGCCACATGCGACTCAATCGGTTACCTGGGGATGATTTCAAATCTAGCTGTCCCTACCATGATATCTGCTTAGAAGGCTTAGCTGCCGGACCAGCAGTTGGTAAACGGACCGGCAAGTCTGGCAAAGACATTCCCGTTGACGATCCGGTCTGGCCAATCATTGCCGACTACATCGCGCAAGCGTGTGTCAATCTAACCGTCGCCTTCGCACCGGATAAAATCATTCTTAATGGTGGCGTCATGAATCAACGACAGCTCTTCCCGATAATTCGCGAAAAATTTGCGGCCTATCTCAACGGCTACGAAGAAGTCCCACCACTGAATGATTACATCGTTCCCGCTGGATTAGGTAACAATTCTGGAATTGCCGGTGGTCTGTTGCTAGCTCAGGCTGCTTTAAAGAACGCTTAATACCTTGCAAAAAAGTCCGTCGATACGCGTTTAAACGTATCAGCGGACTTTTAGTTTATAGTCAGTTCGTCATTCGGTTAATGAATATATACGGTTAAAACAGTGATAAAGCCAAAAATCACCCCGGGAACATTTGAAATAATAACGGGCCAATCTTTATAGGTCTTGAACCAGCCATAGCCCGTCCATAATATCCCGTTAATCATTGCCACAAGTGGCTGTAGCGGCGATACTGGATCACCTGAGAAATTCGAAATGATTTGCGGAATATACGACACGTACATCGCAATACACGTAAACGTCGCTAACTTACTAATCAGTTTCAGATATTTAACTCGCTTGGGATCAATAGCATCCTTACCACTAGGGTATGCACCATTATCAACTTTGTACTTAATAAATAATCACCCTCCTAAAGACAAATTATACGACACTAACTAAATAATTCAAGGATAGTCATATGTCGCCTGCTATCAATTCGCTATAACTGAGCTCATAGCGAATTGTCTTTGTATTGTGGTCAACCGCTTCCTATTCACACGCACAAACCAAAAGACCCGTATCAACTGATACGGGTCCATTTAGAAGTTAGGTTGGAATGATTCTGAGATCATTCTAGGGTGGATACTTGACTGCGCTCAGTTACGGTCAGACCGCAATCAAGTCTTCTCAGTTATTTAGTTGTGACCGTGTTGGCAACCTTAACAGCTTGACCATTGAGTTCGATAGTCAGTGGGTCCCCACTAACCAGTTCAACGGTCGTTCCTTGCTGATCAACATCTACTTTAATCAATCGACCACGGAAGTTAACGTGGAATTGATAGTGTGACCAGGCCTTAGGCACAAATGGCGCAAAGGCTAAGGTATCATCCTTCACCCGCATGCCGGCAAAGCCTTGAACGATTGCAAGCCACGACCCCGTCATCGACGTGATGTGTAGGCCATCGACCGTATCATTATTATAATTATCAAGGTCAAGCCGGGCCGTGCGTTCATACATTTCCACGGCCTTGTCCTCATAATGTAAGTCCGCTGCTAGAATGGCATGGACGGCTGGTGAAAGACTGGATTCATGGACGGTCAACGGTTCATAGAAGTCAAAATTACGTTTCTTCTGTTCCGCCGTAAATTTATCCATGAAGTAATAAATTCCTTGTAAGACATCCGCCTGCTTAATATATGGTGACCGTAGAATATGATCCCATGACCAGTGTTGATTAATCGGCCGTTGATCGGCAGGAATGCTTGTAACCGGCTGAACATCCTTATCCAGGAAACCATCTTGTTGCACGAAGATTCCTAGCTGATCATCATGTGGGAAGTACATCCGATCAACAATATCTTGCCACTTAGCAAGCTCGTTATCTGTAATCTGAAGGTCCGCGCGTTTAGTGGCATCAACTTTTTTCAAGCTAGCCAACGTGTATTCTAACGTCCAGCGCGCCATAAAATTCGTGTACCAATTGTTATTCACGTTGTTTTCATACTCGTTAGGACCGGTGACACCGTGAATCATGTACTGCTGATTCCGTTCTGAGAAGTGAACCCGATCAGCCCAGAAACGTGAAATCCCCGTCAAAACATCGATCCCTTTAGTCTTCAAGTAGGTCTCATCGCCGGTATAACGCGTGTAATTAAAGATGGCATACGCAATTGACCCGTTCCGATGAATCTCTTCGAATGTAATTTCCCATTCGTTATGGCATTCGATCCCGTTGAAGGTCACCATTGGGTATAAGGCGCCGGCTAAGCCTTGCATTTTAGCATTATGGAAGGCCCCAGCAAGCTGATTATAACGGTATTCCAGTAAATTCTCCGTTACTTCTGGTTTCGCCAATGAGAGATAGAATGGTACCCCGAACGCTTCGGTATCCCAATACGTTGCACCACCATACTTTTCACCAGTAAAGCCTTTTGGCCCCAGATTCAAGCGCTTGTCTTCACCATAGTAGGTTGAGAATAGCTGAAATAAGTTGAAGCGAATGCCTTGTTGTGCCGCATCGTCACCATCAATTAAGACATCCGATAACTGCCACCGTTGGGCCCAGCCATCAATATGAGCCTGCCGCAAGTCTTCATATGACTGCGCACTGACCTTCTCACTCAGTTCAGCCAAACCAGCCCGCATGGCCGCCATGTCCGTATAATCCCGTGAAGTCACCACGAGAACCCGCTTTTCAAAGTTTTTAGTCTCGTCCGGTGCTAACGTTCCCCGGAAGATATTCGTGACCGCCTTTTCAGTTTCCGGTGCATTAACGCCCCGAAAAGCCGTTGCATGTAGCATTTGCATGCCCAGTGTAAAGCGTGGGGTTCCGAAATCATTGGGCTTGGTCTCTGCAAACATACTGCCACCAGTAATCGCATGGCTCTTGTCTAGCACTTGCCAGAATTGTTCATCGTAGTTTGCATCTTCATTGAAGACGTCCGCATCAATTTGAGAAATAAAACTAATTTGGACCGGGTCCGCACTCAAGTTATGCACACTGTAGTGAACATCAAATAATTCTTTTTGTGCCACACTGACAAACCGATCAATCATAAACCGAACGCGCTTTTCACCCTTAGTAATAACAAATGAACGCCGTAAGATCCCCGTATGCATATCAAGATCCAATGTAAAGTCACTGACCGTATCCTTAGCCAAGTCAACCTGATCACCATCAATCGTCATATTGACTTTGATGAAGTTAACTGAATTGATCACTTTACCAAAATAATCTGGGTAACCATTCTTCCACCAGCCAACTCGGGTCTTATCGGGATACCAAACGCCACCAATGTAAATTCCTTTCAGTGTGTCGTTAGAATAGTGTTCTTCAAACATCCCACGCATGCCCATATAACCGTTACCGATGCTGGTCATACTTTCTTGTAATCGCTTATCCGTTGGTACGAGTTCATGACTAATGACGTGCCACGGATCTACTTCAAAAATACGTTTCATGGTTGTTGCTCCTCCGTAGTTCGAAATTACCGAATAACATCCTTAGTTTCAGGGTCAAAGAAGTGCGCTTTCGTCATTTCAAAAGCAACTTCTACGTTTTCGCCCGGATTATGATAATCACGTGCATCAACTTGCGCCGTAAACTTGGACTTACCAGCCGTGCAGTAAAGCATGCTTTCAGCACCTAAGAATTCAGATACCATGACCTTGGTCTTGACGATTGAATCTGGCATAGCTTCGAGTGCAATTTGTTCAGCGTGAATATCTTCTGGCCGAATCCCGACAATCATCTTTTGCTGATCATAGCCTTGCGCTTTCAAAGCCTTTAATTGGCCTTCTGGAACCGCAACATCTAGACCTTCACCGTCCGTTACACGACCATCATGCAAAGTCGCATTAAAGAAGTTCATTGATGGTGATCCCATGAAACCAGCAACAAATTGATTGACTGGTTCGTTATACAATTCGTGTGGTGTCCCAACTTGCATAATCTTACCATCATTCATAATCACGATCCGGTCAGCCATCGTCATCGCTTCAATTTGATCATGGGTAACATAAATCATATTGGTCTTCAAACGTTGATGCATCTGGGCAATTGTCGTTCGCATATCAACACGCAATTTAGCATCCAAGTTAGACAATGGTTCATCCAATAAGAACGTCCCCGCATCCCGAACAATTGCCCGGCCTAGGGCTACCCGTTGCCGTTGACCACCAGATAAATTGGCTGGTTTCCGTTGCAGATAATCCGTTAACCCTAACTGTTCAGCGGCATTATCAACACGCTTCTTGATTTCAGTGTTACTGTAAGTTTTCCGTATCTTTAATCCAAAGGCCATGTTGTCAAAGACTGACATGTTAGGATATAGTGCATAAGTTTGGAAAACCATGGCAATATCACGATTCTTTGGTTCTACGTCATTCATGACCTGTCCATTCATCTTGAAGTCACCTTCAGTGATGTCCTCCAAGCCAGCAATCATTCGTAATGTTGTTGATTTACCACAGCCAGATGGGCCAATGAAGAAGATGAACTCACCATCTTTAATATCAAGATTCATATCAGTAACAGAATATTTATCGTTACCTTCATATTTTTTATAAATGTGATCGAGATTCATTTCAACCATCGAAATCCACTCCCTTGTTTTCTCACTTCTAAGCTACTACGCGTGCAACCGCCCGCAAACGGTTGCTTTTTTATCGATTAGTCTAAGCTACCAATCAATCAGTTAGATTGGTCAGCAATTGAGGTTAATGCCGTATCCGTAACGTACTTGACGATAATTGGTTGGCCATTAACAGTTATTTTATTGTCTTTCACTGTAACAACTGCGTCATTTAGCATGTTCTGATAACTGCTATCGCCTAACTGCGTCGTTACCGTTGCAACCTGGCCCTTTAACGGGATCCAAGCAGTTAGAGCTTGACCATCAGCACGGTAGGTTACTTTAATAATGCCATCCTCAACGACGGTCACTTGATAATCAGCAGCCCGCATAATTGTTTGCTGTTTAATTACCACTAACTTCTGAATTAATGACGTGACATCACCATGACGATCATGAATCATGGTGTCCCGATCGAATAAGGATGGTTGGTGTGTTGCCAGAAATTCTTGGCCGTTATAAATCAATGGAATACCACGTTGCATGAAGATCCAGGTTAAATTATTAACGGCTTCCGCTTCGCTATGCATTAAGCTCATCATTCGCGCATTATCATGATTTTCCAAAAAACGCATCTTCACGTAATTTCCAGGGAAAGTGGCATCTTGCCGTTGCAACAAGTCAACATAACGGTCAACCGTACTTCGACCTTGCCAGTAATCCTTGAAATCACCAAAAACATCGTAATCATATGTCATATCAAATGCTTGATAAAGTTCACTATCCGATAGTCCCGTATAACCCTGTGACCGGAGTTCTTGAATAAAGCCACTTCCAGCCGACTCTGCTAGCCATAACGTTCCAGGATACTTCGCATTAACTTGTTGCCGTGCTTCCAACCAGAAATCTAGTGGAACTAATGGCGCAACGTCACAACGATAACCATCAACGAATTGGCTCCAATATAACAACGTGTCAATCTGATACTGCCACAATTCATGGTGCCCGTAGTCTAAATCTTTGACATCGCTCCAGTTACCAACTTTATTCATCAGCTGACCATCCGCATCATGATAAAACCACTCTGGATGCTCAGTTGCTAGAACTGAATCGGGTGAAGTATGATTGTAGACAATATCTAACATTACTTTCATACCCAATTCATGTGCTTTATTCGTTAATGCTTTAAAATCGGCTAGTGTCCCATATTCCGGGTTAATCCCCCGGTAGTCCTTGATTGCATATGGCGAACCAAGTACTCCCTTACGATTAACTTCACCAATCGGATTGATCGGCAGTAACCACAAAATATCGGTCCCTAAATTCTTAATTCGTTGTAAGTCAGCAGTTACGCCAGCAAAATTACCAGCCTCAGAGTAATTCCGAACAAAGACTGAGTAAATCATTTTGTTACGTAATTGCGTTTGCGTATCGCGTGCCATTAATCTTCCTCATTTCTATGCTTACTAATTGATCTAGAGCAACATGGTTTGATCAACTTCTGGATCCTTGAATTTTGTTTTCAGATATACCCATAACACAACGAATGCCAAGCTTAATGACTGCACCGTCAGCTCAATGGTGACATCAAAGTGAATTAAGCCAATCACCATCGCCAACAGACTACCAATGCCCATCATCATTAATGTTAAGTTAACCCCTTCGCGGAAATTACGGATATGTGTAATCTTATTATGCCGTGACAAGAATAAGAAGAAGGCCGCGCCATTCACAAGAATTAGGTTGACCCCAACAATAATCAATCCAAGTGCCATGAGCATAAATAACCCGATCATCACTTTATTACTCTGGTACCAGGAGTTAACAAGAAAAGCGTGGGCATCCGTCTTCAAATCATGTCCTGGAACGTATTTTGCCTTAAATTCACTACCGACTGATTTCACCTGAAACGTACTTGTATGCAAGTTAATGACGTTTTGCCGTCCTGCCATATCTTCAGCTGTGAGGTCAAAACCAGCGACATTCTCTTTGGTTTTAATAATGACTTGATGTTTAACATCCTTGAACTGCTGATCATGATAATTCGCGGCTTTCATAGCCGTTTGCATCTGATTGCTAGCCATCATCTTATCAATATGTGGTAAGAATGGTGATAAGTTAAAATTCGTTTGATGATTATAATAAAACGGAATTGGCATCACCATGACCGCCGTCAAAAAGATAAATATCACGATAATTTGCAACCAGTTGAACTGGTCTCGGTTGGCAAACATTCTTCGAGGTGAGAAGAGGCTACCAAAAAACCGGACCGGAAAGGCGGTTGTTTTGTTTTTCGTACGCTGCATCTAATTTCACCCCTACTAAAATTTGTTTTAGCCCTTGCTCCCACCAGCAAGTAATCCTGAAACGAAGAACCGTTGGAGATAGAAGAACAAGGCTGCAATTGGTAACGCCACTAAAATCGCCCCAGCTGAGAAGAGCACCACTTGTTGATTTTGCGCGTTATTAATAAATGTTTGTAGTCCCACGGCAACCGTGTAATGTGATTCAGACGTCAATAAGAACTTCGCCATCAGGTAATCTTGAACCGGTGACATGAAGGCCCACAATGCTTGAACCGCAATCATTGGTTTAACTAGTGGTAACACAATTGACCAGAAAATCTTAAAGTTACCAGCACCATCTAACTTAGCTGATTCATCCAAATCATATGGAACGTTATCAAAGTATCCTTTCATCAGCCAAGTGTTTTGTGGAATCCCACCACCAATGTAAATTGCCGTCAAGAACCAGTAATGGTCCAAAGCATTCAACATGTTAGCTAAGACATAGTAAGCAGTCAAAGCAGCCATGGTTGGAACCATTTGAATGACAATGAAAAACGTCAGACTGAATTTCTTCCCTGCAAAGCGGTAACGACTATAGACATAACCGGCTAGCGTGACAACAATCACTTGAATCACCATACATGAAACGGAAATAATCATGGTATTCAGATACCAGCTACCATAAAGAGTTTGCGTAAATAAATTCTTAAAGTTAACCAACGTCCACTTGCCACCAAAATCAAGGACGAAGGCTTGCACGTTAGCATCCTTAAACGCCGTGATGAATGTGATCAAAACGGGATAAATAATAATAATGCCGAGAATGACCATATACAGATACGTAAAGAATTCTTTCCAGAAACGGTGCCGACGCGCGCTATTTTGCTTTGAATTGGCATTCTTAGGTGCCACTGCTTGTGCATTATCCATAACACTAGTCCCCCATTTCAAACGCGTGGGTCTTCTTGAAGACAATCAATGAGATCCCAATAACTAAGACGGAAATAATCAACGTAACGGCCGCGGCCAATGAATACTGTGGTGACGTCCCCGTTGTTAACTTGTAGATCCATGAGATCAGGATATCCGTCCCACCGGCGTTAGCACCGACATCACCAGGGCCACCTTGGTTAAACAGATAGATCATCGAGAAGTTATTGAAGTTAAACGTATACTGCGTCACAAAGATTGGCGCTGCGATAGCAAAAATCGTTGGCAACGTAATCTTGTTGAACTTTTGCATCACTGTCGCACCATCTAGCGTGGCAGCTTCGTATAAATCTTCTGGAATGGCTTGTAGAATCCCAGTAATCATAACGTAGATATATGGGAACCCTAACCAGCCTTGAATCATAATAATAGCAACTTTGGTCCAGAACGTATCTGTCATCCAGTGGATTGGCGCAATGTGGGCAAATGGGACTAAAGTATTCCATAGACCGATCACTTGCACGTTAATCGCACCAGCAGAATCGTTAAAAATATTTGAAAAGCTCATAATGGAAACAAACGCTGGAATTGCCCAAGGGAGTAGGAAAATCACCCCAAAGAAACGTTTACCTTTGATAAAGTTTTGGTTGGCAATCACGGCTGTGGCAATCCCAATAATAATCTGTAACGTGGTCGCACATACCGTCCAAATAACGGTCCAACCAAAGACAGCGTTAAAGGTTGCCCGATAACTACTCAGGAAGAACATTGACGTAAAGTTCTTGAACCCAATCCAGTCCAGTAACATAGCCGGTGGAATATGGGCAAAATCATAGTTGGTAAAGGCCATCAGTAATGTAACTAGTACCGGGAATACAATCGTAAAAATCATTAAGATATAGGCCGGTGTGGTTAATAAATAAGCAAAACCACCATCCACTAGACTAGCTCCCAATTCTTTAAACGTATGGGAAACCTTTTTACCATTATTAATTAATTGTGCAACGTGTTTAGCATCGTAAAGGTTCGCAATATAAAACACGATGAAAACGATCGTCAATAGAATCTGCAATGTCCCATAAATCATCATGAACAAAGAGTTGTCTTCCATTGAGACAGAACCCAATGTGACTAAGTTAGCAAATGCACTGAAACCACCAAAAATGAATTCAGCAACAAACGCTAATAGAATAACGATGAAGCCGACACCTTTAATGGTCTGACCATTATACAGCTGACCTAGCCCGGGAATAATTGACAGGCGTTGCGCTTTTTTTGCATCTTTTTCTTGCATGTCGCCCGCACCCCTTTCCTAAATAAATTCTGAATTTAGTCCATTTTTTCTTTTAAAAAGGCTGAGACAAAACGAATTTTGTTTCAGCCCCCTTAAATTACAATTTTAATTACTTATCATACTTTTGTGAGATATTAGTTAAGATCGTCTTTTGTGCTTTATTAGCAGCTTGCTTTGGTGTCATCTTGCCACTAGCAGCGTTGGTAACCATTGTTTGTGCTGGTGTCCAAACTTCTGACATCTGTGGTAAGTTAATCAAAGGAACATCCTTATCGTATTGCTTTGAAACGGCCGTAGCCATGTCATCACCAGTACTTACAGCTTCCTTACGAGCAGCCGTATTTGCTGGGATTTCGCTAGCAGACTTGTACAACTTGTTTTGGTTAGTCTTGTTTGAGATGAAGTCTAACCAAGCTTGTGCAGCCGTCTTGTGCTTAGAGTAGTTTGAGATTGCCCAAGCTTTACCACCGGCAAATGCTTGATAATCCTTACCGTTGTTTAACTTAGGTAAGACAGCAACACCATAATCGATGTTAGATTTTTTATAAGTAGCCGCCATCCAAGGACCATCGATAACAGCAGCCGTCTTGTTAGACGTAAATTGTGACGTTACAAAGTTTTCGTTTGACGTTACATTTTGCATCCCACTTGGCCAGTACTTCGTAAACCACTTGGTCATGTAAGTTAAACCTTCGACGGCACCGGAATTATTCAAGCCCATCTTCTTAGCATTTGTGTTATCATCAGCAAAGACATAACCACCATAGCCTTTGATAACCCCAAAGGAGTTGTAGAAGTTAGTCCATTGTGTCAAGAAAGCAACTGACTTCGTCTTGTCATTAGCATAAGCATACTTCTTGTCAGAAGCTAACTTTTCGAGTTCTTTGAAGTTCTTAGGTGCAGTCTTAATCAACTTCTTGTTGTAGTACAAAACATCAGATTCAATCGTTACAGGTGCAGCATAAATCTTGTTCTTGTAAGTAACAGATTTCTTCCCCGTTGCGTTGTAACGACCACTTGTCAACTTAACCGTTGATAATTGTCCCTGTGAGGCCATTTGACCCACCCGGTCGTATGGTGCCATTAAGACATCAGGACCTTTGCCTGAAGGGCCATCTAACTTCAAAGCATCGTCTTCATCAAGCATTGCCTTGTATGAAACCTTAACTTTGACGTTGTACTTCTTTTCAAACTTTGGAATCACCGACTTCATATACGACTTATATGAAGGATCCGCCGAAACCTTTAACGTCTTATCCATCTTTGAACTACTAGATGAAGATTTACTATTACCACAACCTACGAGCGTGAGTGCTAAACCAGTGGCTAGGACACCCATCCCCAACTTTTTCCAAGTACTCATAGTGCTTCCTCCTTGCGAAGTATCTTAATTCATTTACCATAATTTATTATGCAACTATGCAAACGCTTTCGCAAGCGTTTTCGTAATGTTAACGTTAACAGAATAATGCTAAAAATAAATCCTAACGTTTTCAAACGTTAGGATTTATTCGTATATCGGCCTTTATACCAATTAATATAAAGATTGATAAGTTAATTAAATTACATCACATTTTTTATGCATACCAATTTTAGGATAAATTTGCACTAGCATTGATTATGCCGATTTAACCACTATACTGCCCCAAGCTGGCAAAGTAACTAGTCGCTGCTCACACATTGCACGTCCCTGTGTGAGCAACACTTCACCACCTACAAATGGTAACGGATAAGTTTGTGTCTGTGCGCTTAAATTGCAGACAACCGCAGCCCGCTCGTTACCATCATCAATGAGGTAAGTAAACAACTGTTCAGTACTTCCCAACATAATAAACTGTCCGTTAGTGAAGAGTCCACGCTGTTTTAACCTTAATAGTTGCTGATAATAGTGATAGATGCTATCGGGATCAGCTATTTCTGCTTGAGCGTTCATGCCATCGGTCTCACCATGCTTCCATGGTAAGTGATCAGAAAAACCATGATAAGCCGTATTATCCCACTGCATTGGTCCCCGTCCTGCCATTTTATGTGTCCGATTCAACATCATCATGATTTCAGCCATCGATTTGCCAGCAGCTTTTGCGCTGGTAACAAAGGTCGGTACCGTCTGATCTTCAAAATCATCAACATTTTGGTAACGAATATTCGTTAATCCTAGTTCTTCACCATAATAAATAATTGGAATTCCACGTTGCAAATACAAGGCTGTCGCCAGTGCTTTAGCGCTTTCTTGTGGATAGTCAGGATCGCCATAACGAGTCGCTACCCGCGCCATATCATGATTATTCCAATAAAGCGTGGGGAGGCTGGTGTCTGCTAGTGCCGCTTGAATACCGACCGTGTTTTGCTTATAAACCGTCACATCCATCGGCCGGGGCTGAAACATATCAGAAAAGCTTGGGTCATCCTGAGTATTATCATCCGCAAAAGTCCTGAACGTAATCACCTGATCACACTCATCCGTTCCTGGCTTCGTATAATCAACCATCAAATGTGGATCCGCGGATGATGCTTCGCCAACCACATAAGTCTCGGGATGTTTGGCCTTAATGGCAGCCACAAAATCATGCAAGTACTGATGAACTTTTGGCAAATGCGCATAAAACATATCGCTAATAATCGGGGTCGCCTCACCACCCTTGCTTGGATAGGTTTGGCGAAAATCGGCCTTAGCAAGATGAATAAAGGCATCCAAACGAAGACCGTCAATCCCTTTTTCAACCCAAAACTCAGCGACATCACGCATCGCTTGTTGAACCGCTGGATTTTTCCAATTAAGGTCCGGCATACGTTTATCAAACAAATGAAAATAGTATTGTGGCCCACCCGCTGGATCTTTCGTCCAGACGCTACCACCAAAAAACGACCCCCAATTATTGGGTCGCCCACCATCAGCTGCGGGATCTTGCCATAAATAGTAGTCTCGATACTTGCTCTGCGGATCGGCTACTGCTTGCTTAAACCACGGATGCTGGTCTGAGGTATGGTTTAACACAAAATCAAAAATAAGATACATGCCATGCTCATGAACCGTCTCAATCAGCGCTTCAACATCTGCCATGGTTCCTAGACTAGGATCAACCTGATAATAATCAGAAACATCGTACCCATTATCAACCTGGGGGGACCGATAAATCGGATTTAGCCATAACGTTGTAATACCTAGTTGTTTCAAATAAGGGACCTTTGCCGTAATACCCGGAATATCCCCGATACCATCATGATTACTATCATTAAAGCTTTTAGGATAAATTTGATAAATTGTTTGCTGATCATACCAATGCTTGCTCATCTGTTTAAACTCCTCTTAACGGGTCGATTCGGCAACCGACAACCGTGAATTAATGATTATTTTTGCTTGATCATGTGGTTTTAAAAGACTACTAGAATTAGTGATGTTGGCTAACAATAACCGTGCAGCAGCACGCCCCATCGCTTCAAGCGGTTGCTTCATAGTCGTCAAACGTTTGGCCGCAATCTGATTTAATAACACCCCATCAAAACCAATAACGCCATATTCTGTAGGAACTTGACGGCCTTGATTGATAATTGCTGTCTCAACACCAATTGCCAGCCGATCACTCGCGCAAATAAACGCCGTATTCCGTGGAAACCCAGACCAATGAGCCTTCACGTATGCCGTTGCAACGTGCGAATGATTGGCTAAACGAATAATTTGAGCACTAATATGGTGCGCCGTAACATATTCTCGAAAACCCCGCTCACGATCCAACTCAAAGGGCTCCGCAACTGCAATTCCAATAAAAACCAGGTGCGTATATCCCAATTCTGCTGCATAGTGCGTACTTTCATGAATCGCCTGATAATTATTCGTATCGACATAGTCGTAGCCCTGACGATTACTACCAACAAAGACCACCGGCTGATTTAAGCGCTCAACCCACGCATAGTCAGTCTGACGAATGCCAGTTAAAATGTACCCATCACATTCACCAACCTCATAGCTATTTCGAGTGGCAATTTGTAAGGCGTATTGATGCTGATTTAATTCATTCGCAATGCCTGCAAGTAGCATCATGTAATAAGGTTCCGTAGTGTCCATATCTTCAAAAATCGTTAGTTTGACAACCCGGGTTCGGCGTCCTACTAGCGCCCGCGCCGCCGCATTAGGATGATAATTCAATTGTGTCATGACGTTTAAAATCATCTCTCGTAACTCAGGGCGCACCTGCTCTGGATGATTAATGACCCGTGAAACAGTCATTTTTGACACATTGGCTTTTTTTGCGACATCGTTTAGCGTTACCATACTCAAAAGTGCCCCCTATTAAGCAGTAATATACTGACTACTGTAAAGATTTAATTTGGTGAACTGAGTGACGTTTAACAATTTGATGCGGCACAATCACAGCTGTCGATAGCTCATCAGCTGGATGATCAGCCATCGCAATCTTGGCAGCTTCTTCACCCAAACGTTGTGGAAAGACTGCAATCGATGTCAACATGGGATGCGCCAAATCAGAAAAAATCGAATTATTAAAACCAATTAGTGAGAATTGTTTTACTTTCCAGTCCGGATCATTATGAAGAACCTGTTGCAGTTTCAGTGCCAGCATATCGTCGACGGCCACGAATCCAGTAACATCGGGATACTGCTCAAAAAACTTATGTAGTGTTTTTACACCCGCTGCATGAGTTTCAAACCGTTCTTCCAGCATAATATTTGGTAAGTGATTTTGCATCATCACACGTTGATAACCAAGCATCCGGTCACTTTGAACCATCCGTGACAAATCAGAATATAAAAAACCAATCCGGCGATGACCATGGTCAATTAAATATTGGGCCGCATCCGTACCAGCTTGAATATTATCATTATCAACATACGATGTTTTATTGACTTCTTGATAAGGCTTACCAATCACAACGTATTGAACGTCAAATTGTTTCAACCGTTCAACTACCGGATCATCCTTTTCAGAATACAGTAAAATGAAAGTTCTAATATGTCCCTGTGCAATCATGACATCAATATTATGCACCAGCTCGTCACTTGAAATACCCGTGGCTAATGTCGTCATTGACCCATTTTTACTGCATACTTCATTGATACCCCGGATCATCTCTAAGAAAAATGGGTTAGAAAAGATCTCGTGATGATCCACAGGTAGTACCACCCCGATTGTATTGCTAGCCTTAGTTGCTAGGTTCTGCGCATTAAAGTCTGGCGCATAGTTTAATTCTCGCGCCGCTTTAATGACCTTATCACGTGTTGGTTTACTAATAATCTTACTACCATGCATTGCACGTGATGCTGTAGAAGGTGAAACACCCGCACGCTGGGCAACATCCTTGATAGTTGCCATCATGATCCCCCCGATCTATTTGAATCTATCCTACTAAATATAAAACGTTTTCATCTTCATTGCAAGCGATTGCATAAATTTGCATTATTTTATTAATTATACCCTATGACAAAACAACTGTGGCTAATAAAATAACCACAGCTGTTAAAAAACTATCCAATTATCGTTTCCAATCCGGCCGCTAAAATCCCGCCTAGTAATGGTCCAAACATCGGCACCCAAGCATAACTCCAATTAGCAGTACCTTTATTGGGAACTGGGAGTATCGTATAGGCTAACCGTGGGGCCCAATCTCGTGCTGGATTGATCGCAAAACCAGTCGTTCCACCCAAAGTTTGTCCTACAACTACAATGAGCAGCCCCACCATCAAGGGTTTTAATCCTTGAGTAAAATTACCTAAATTCAACAACACAAAGATAAAGAAGAAGGTCGCAATCGTTTCACTCAGAAAGTTAAATACAGGATTACTAATGGCCGGCCCAGTCGCAAAAATACCGACTTGATTGCCATCTGCTGATGTTTTGGCTGCTTGAAAGTGTGGATAATACTGAATAATAATGATAATGGCACCGACGAAAGCACCAAAGAATTGTCCCAATAAATACGGTACAACGTTGGTCACTGGTAAATAACCAAATAGCGCGAAACCAACTGTTACCGCTGGATTCAAATGACCATCTGAACCAAATTGGCCAGCAACATACACACCAAATGTGACCGCTAGTCCCCACGCCAAACAGATAAACGTCCAATTTTGATGCCGTGCATAATTACCTTTCAAATTCATGGCGGCACCACTACCAACACCAAACACAATTAAAACCATGGTGCCTAAAAACTCACCTAAAAAGCCGTGCATGCTTAATCACCGTCCTACTTTATTTTTAATGGCGTTAATTGAGCTTCAACATCCGTAAGTGAAACATCCGCTTGCAACAACGAGGCTGCCGTATAAGCGCTTTCAACCAAAGCCGTATCATACAAATGAACAGTTTTGTCACTCATTTCAATGGCCATTTCTAAATTCATTTTGGCACTACCGAGATCATAAAAAGCTAATAATTCGTCCGCCGTATTGGCTTCAAATGCTTGTGTAATCTTAACCATGCTGGTACCAACTTGATGATCATCGGTTCCCCCAGCAATCGTTATCGAAACATCCTTAGCAACTTGTGCTAATAGACGTTGGACACCGGCAGCAATTTCTGGAACGTGTGAGACAACCACAATTCCTAAACTCATAAGATCCCCTCCGTTGCTAATAACGTTGTGAATAAATAACCACTTGAAACGGCGCCTGGATCAAGATGACCCACGGAACGCTCACCTAGATATGAAGCTCGCCCCTTTTTAGCCACCATCGGCTTGGTGCTCGCAACTGCGTCATCAATAACGGTCTGTGTTAACTTGCCGGCCTGAACCGCCTGAACAACTGGCGCCCACACGTCAATTAGCGTCTTGTCGCCCGTTGTAGCCCCACCTCGTTTTTCAATTCCAGCTAACGCAGCTGCTAACAAGACGTCTAAGTCTGTATCAGTCTTACTTTGCTT
This sequence comes from Lactiplantibacillus paraplantarum, assembly GCF_003641145.1. Lineage (NCBI taxonomy): Bacteria > Bacillati > Bacillota > Bacilli > Lactobacillales > Lactobacillaceae > Lactiplantibacillus > Lactiplantibacillus paraplantarum. The sequence continues at coordinate 147,806 of NZ_CP032744.1, read as the reverse complement.
GGCCATTTCTAAGAACGCCGTCCCATATAATGGCCCCGAGGCACCACCTACCTTGCTAATTAATGCCATCGCCGTTACTTGAAAAAGTTTAGTTAAATCATCTGGTTGAGTCGCTAGTGCTGTCTTAACCGCTGCTAGGCCACGAGCCATGTTACCACCATGATCGCCGTCACCAATCGGTGTATCTAATTCGCTTAAATAGCTTTGGTGTTGTTCAATCTGTTCTGCAAATTTGTTCAACCATGTCGTTGTGTTTTCAACTGTTAACATTTTCAGTTCCTCCTTATGACCACGCAATCGTTTTAACCGGGTACAGTAAGTAATCTAACCATTGTGGATCAGTCACCTCAAACATCGTCAATGAGATGCCAGCCATATCAATAGAAGTCATATAATTACCAACCTTCATAAAAGCTGGTTTAATTTGACGCAATGCCAACTCATCTAATAGGTCATGGCAAAAAACATATTGATCCATCAAGGGGGTTGCCCCCATACCATTCACTAAAACCGCGTATTGGTGATCTGACTGAAGTTTTCCCTCATCATCCAATTTACCTAACAATTCTTGGACAAGCTGTTTCGACGGCTTGATTTTTTCACGCCGATAGCCTGGTTCGCTATGAATACCAACGCCAAACTCAATTTCATCATCTGCCAACTCAAAACCTGGTTTGCCAACCTCCGGCACTGTGGCTGCGGATAATGCAACCGCAATGGTTTTAATCTTTGGTAAAACGCGCTTTGCTAAGCTTGCCAAATCATCCAGACTAGCTCCTTGATCAGCCGCTGCCCCGAGAATCTTGTGCATAAAAACGGTTCCCGCAACTCCCCGCCGACCCTGAGTATACAGACTGTCCTTAACAGCAATATCATCATCAACCACTATCGATTTAACTTGAATATCATCTAATTCAGCCATATCCTTAGCCATATCAAAGTTCATGACATCACCAGAATAGTTCTTCACGACCAAGAAAACACCCTTGCCCTGATCAACAGCTTTAATAGCAGCATAAATCTGATCTGGCGTTGGTGATGTAAAAACTTGCCCTGCTACGGCTGCACTAAGCATTCCTGGCCCAACAAAACCGGCATGGGCAGGTTCATGACCACTGCCACCACCGCTAACAATGCCAACCTTACCTTGCATTGACGCTTGATCACTTCGAACCATCGCTTCTGTATCCGATAATTTAGTTAAGTATTGTGGATAGGAACGTACCAATCCGTCTACCATCTCGTCAACGACATTTTTAGGATCATTAATAATCTTTTTCATATTGCTGTCCTTCCCTTCTCGAATTAACAAGTTCATTTTATATGAATCCGCTTTCAAAAATAATGGACACTTTCCTCATTTTGTCCGCCACTTTACGATTAGTCCATTAATTCGGATGCGTTATAATAAAGTTAAATTAACAGTTAAGAAGGTGTCTCAATGCAAATCATTAATGAACCCCAAAACGCCCTAAATCAAGCTATTCAGGGTATTCAATGGGCCTATCCAAATTTAACATGGGTTCCTCATACATTGGGATGCTATGACCGTAACTTTCAAGATGATCAGGTTCCATTAATTGCTGGTGGGGGTAGCGGACATGACCCAGCGCACTGGGGCTACGTTGGAACTGGTATGCTGACAGCCGCCATTATGGGGCAAGTCTTTCAACCACCCACACCACAAGAAATTATTAAAGTTACTAAGCAAGTGACACAACAACGCCGGGCCTTTTTTATTGTTAAGAATTTTCCAGCAGACGTTGCGGCATTCACTGCTGCTCAACAGCAACTACAAGCAGAACACTGGCAAACCGGACTATGTATTGTCGCAGACGACATTTCAGTTGATAACGCTTCCCTCAAACAACGACGTCGGGGCGTTGCTGGCACCATTTTAGTTCATAAAATTCTCGGAGCCGCTGCTGTTCAAGGTGCTTCCATCAATGAACTTAATCAACTTGCATCCACACTAGTGGCAAACATTCATACCATCGGTGTCGCGGCAAGTGGCGCGCATATTCCAGGACAAGCAACGGTATCGTTCACATTAAATCCGGGAGAAATCTACTATGGCATTGGTATTCATGGTGAACCTGGTTATCGACGTGAACCCTTCCAGTCATCGGAACTGCTGGCACAAGAATTAATCAGTAAACTCCATCTTAATTTTCAATGGCACGCCGGTGATCATTACGCGGTTTTCGTTAATTCACTCGGTGGTACAACACCAATGGAGCTCATGGTGTTCAATAATGATGTTCATGAGTTACTCACTTTAGCTGCATTGGAAATTGACTTTAATAAGGTGGGGACCTTTTTAACTTCTAACGGCATGCATGGCCTGTCCCTAACCCTATTGAAATTAGCTGATCCTGCTTGGTTAACTGCCTTAAATCAGCCAGTTACAACGGCTGCCTGGCCTAACTAGCGCAAAATTTTGAGCGTCATTTCGATTGCAGCAATTGCATCCTGTGACAATGTTTCATAATCTTCAGGATGGTTAGCAACTATATTATGTGTTAATGATTGTGCAATCCCTAAACACAGTAGCCAAATCAAGGCTGCGGTTTCAGCTGTATGCGTTTGTGTCAATTCAGTTAACAATGCTGCCAAGTGATTACCAACTAACGCGGTCACATCAATTTCATGTTGGGAATTAATACATTCCGCGTAGAACCGTCGATTAGCATCTAGTTCGTAACAAACCAGCTTAATAATATCAATCCAGGGCAAATAATTCAGATTACGTTCAACCGTTTCCGCCAATGTATCATCAATAAACCAGGTTAATAATTCATATTTATCTTGAAAATAATCATAAAATGTTTGTCGCCTAAAATCGGCAGTATCCATAATTGCCGTTACGGACGTCCGACTAAAGCCCTTCGTCAAGACAACATCATGAAATGCTTTCGCAATCTTTTTCTTCGTGATATATGCCATCTAGACGCCTCCATGCTAAGTTTTATCCACATTGTATCGATAACTATGACTCCTGTCCAACAGGAGCCATATAGATGAATGAATTAGTCATCACATTAAACGCTATGACAAGTTATAGCGTTTAATGTGATGATATTTTTTATACTAACTATAACTAATAAAACCAGGTCTAGCATTTCACCATCATTTACACTAAAATACATTCAACACACTCAGGGGGGCATTAACTATTATGACATCATCACTCACAGTTAAACGGATTCCGTTACTTGGCGCGCTAATTGCGATGCAGATTATCTTAGGCAGCTTACTTTCAATCCAATTATTGTTAACTAAGATTTCCTTTGCTTTCATTATCATCGCCTTAACAGCACGTTTGTTTTCACCTTGGGTTACTGCGGGCAGTGCCGCACTCGCCAATCTCTTGGGGATGTTACTATTTCCTAAGTTCACTTTTTTCCCCTGGTTTTCTCTTAACCGCATTTTTGACCGGGCTAATCTTTGGACTGGCCTTTCACCAGCAAACTTCCTTAGTACGCGTTCTGGTCGCTAACTTCATCGTGGCCTTTATCCTTAATCTATTTTTGAATAGCTTATGGCTACACATCATGTATTTAACACCATGGTCAGTTTTACTGACAACTCGTATTATTCAAGAAATTGTCACCTATATTTGTTACTCAATTATTTTGATTGCCTTATTTAAAATTCCAATTCTAGATAAATTAACGACTCGTTTTAAATTACAGTAGTCACTAATTATTTCACTGATTAAGTGATGACTACTAGTATTCAATTCAAATAAAACACGAAAAAATATGCGACGTGTTCTCACAACCCATATTTTTTCGTGTTTTATTTGGAGGCCACCCCCCCGAACCTACAGGTGCCCTATTATGAAATTTCTATTAATTTAATGCCGCGACCATCCCGGCCAAGAACTCCGCCGCTGCACCCACAAAAATTTGTTGGGAATGGTTAAAAATCGGCGCTTGCTCATCCACATTAACGGAAAGGACGTGCTGAGCACCTGCCATCCCCGCCAAATAATCATCATCACCAGCTACCCCAATATTAATCAATACTTCGGGTGCAACAGTCACTGCCATTGCGCCAATCTGTTGTTCAACACTAAATTGTTCCATTGCTGTCAACGGCTGAGTAACGGCAATTGCCGCTCCAATCCATTTGGCCAATTGTTGTGCTTGTAGCAACACAGCTGGCTCCATGGCGCCTCGACCCAGGGCCACAATTCGCTTAGCCGTTGCAATACTCCCAACATTGACTGGCACATCCTTGGTCAAGTTCAAACGTTTCACCACACGATGCAAGTCGGCCACAACCAAATGTTCCGGTACCGCTCGTCCCCCAGTTGTTGGTACGTCAGCATCTTCATCATTCAAACTCGTCGCAGCAAATGTCAGTGCTAGTTGGGCAGTTGTCCCAACAATCAGCGGTAGCGTCGCTACATCATTTCGCAACGCAACTAATGGCGAGTGCTGCGTATACGCCAACTCACCCATCAGCGGCATCAGCTTTTCAAATGGTGTCAGCGCATTCTGGCTAGCAAACAAAGCTGCCAATTGCGCAGCATTCGTAAATGAACGCTCATCATCCGCTTGCTGAGCCGCATTAAAAACACTCGTCTGCAAGGCCGCTGTAAGTGCTAATACTGGTGACAAGTCTGCTAATGGTGGTTGTTCTGTCAATGTCAATTGACGCGTCTGGTCCGTTGCATGTTGCCAGATTCCCGCTGTGATCGCACCGGCAAATAGCTGCCCCAGACTTTGCGCACGCTGCATCACTTGTTGCCCTCGGCCCAACTGACCAAGTTGCTCAGCTGCCGTGACTGGTACACTAGTAAGTTGAATGTCAGCCATCGCTAATCCATGCAAACCCAACGGTATCACTTGGCTACCGACAGTGACGCCTGGCTGATCAGCAGCAACCATAAAAGTCCCCATCGCATCCGAAGGTGTTTGTGCTAGGATTAAATAATCGGTCGCCTGTGCAACATTCAATACCGCTTTAACCGTACCAGATAATCGCCAGCCAGCCGTGACAGGTGTCGCCGTAACTGTGCTACTAGTTGTAACTTGTGATGGTAATGTCGCCAATCCAAAAATCCGTTGTTGTGTGAAATACCGTTGGCGCTGTTGCGGCGTTCCAAATGTCAACACGATATCTTCGACCTGCCAGTTACTTGCAAAAATCTGCGCTAGTCCAGCCGAGCTCTGTGCCAGGGCCAACGTACATAAAACACGTTGGCTCAGTCGATCATTCGGCAACGGTTCATCTAAGCCAAACTGTTGAGCAAGTGTTGTAAGCATCTCTGAATCAACGTGACCAGTCGATTCAATTTGCATTGAGAGTCCCATTAGCTGGTCACGCGTCAGTGCCAATAGCCGCTGCCACAATCTTGTTTGTCGTGCCGTTAAATGTAATTCCATTCTGATCCCTCACTTCATCCGTCATCTAATAAGTCTAACTTACCACATTTTTAGTCTTCAAACGAAAAAAGCGAATAACCATGATCATCAATAGCCACTGTCAGATCGAAATAGAGCAATAGTCCAAACTTACATTAGACCACTGCTCTATTTCAATTATTACTACTCAGATTTTAAATTAGACGCAACAAAGCCATGTTCTAAAATCCCCATATAAGCCTTTGCGCGACTGACCATCCATTCGACATCATCCATCGATTGAACGTCATTGTTCTCCCGCATGTATGCCTGAAATTCCATAAAAATCTGATTATAGACTCCCATGATCAAGGCAATTGTTGCCTCACGATCAATATCCTTGCGGAGCGGCATTTTATCAAGTACCCGGCCAATCATTTCCCGGGAAATAGCCATTGCTTTTGCATACAAAACTTTTATTTGCGCTTGTATTTTTGCTGGCAATCGCTCCAAAGCACCATAAGCTTCAATCATAACTTTCATTTCATCCGGATGGTCTTTACCAAACGCTGCCTTATACTGGGCGCTTCGAACCATTAAGGTTACTAAATCATCCGGCACATCAAAAATCTGCTGATTAATTGTGGTAATAATCGTATCCGTTGCCGTTTGAACGGTGGCCATGTACAGCCCCTGCTTACTACCGTAATAATGAAATATTAGTCCCTTTGATACCGCTGCCACAGATGCAATCGCATCCGTCTTAGCATCGCGATACCCATGCGCCGCAAATGCGTGCATGGCTGCCTGCATAATACGTTCGACTTTGGCAGGATCTTTAGGGACTGATCGTGTTACCACCATGTGACGCACTCCTTTCATTTACTGAGCTAAATCACGCCGCCGATAGCCCAATGCCGCTACTACTAATAGTAGCACAGTTAATGCTAGACACCAGCCACCAGTGGCCCAATCCAAAGCCTTGATTGGAACCTTATTAACAAAACCAAGTGGCGTCAAATGACGGGCCCACTTCGGCAAATCTATCAAGTTACCAAGATATAATGAGAAAAAGGCATAAAATACCCATGCCCAAGCAGCATAGCGCCATTTAGGCAGCCAACCAGTTAAAACACTCGCCACCGCTACCATCACTAACATCGCTGGCCCATAAGCACAAAAGACGTGCCAGTACGTTATCCAATTGATTGGATCTTTCATGCTAACTAAGCCCATCAAATACATGCCGCTGAGGCCAGCTAATAAAACGGCCATGCCAGTTATGAGTGACCACCCAGTGTAACTAGCCCACACATGCCACCGCGACGTTGCCGTTGCATAGACTTGATGAAGATACCCCTTCTGCTCATCATTAACTAGTTTCAACATTAACTGAACCGCTGGAATCAGGGCAACAATCACCATTACAATGGCTAAAATCGCAATAAAATTTTTGACAATCATCCGGTTAGCTGCTGCTAAGGCCGATGCACCTAATAATTGTTTAATCATCGGGTTACTCTTAGCCAAATCACCGATTGTATTGAATACAGAGGCATACGATGCGCCTAGAATAAAGTTACCTAATAGCCATGCGATAATTACGCCATGCGATTGACGCCACAATAAGGTTGCCGGGCCACGCAATAACAAGCTAGCTTGGCGTCGACCACGTCGTTGCTCGATCAAGCCTGCACCCAAATCACGTTGAACATTTAAAAGGGCCGCAACACTCAAACAACCGATTCCTAACAGCAAGTACAGGCTAACTGGTAGCCATTGATTTGCCTGATAAGCATCTAGTTTTTCAATCCAACCAAAGGGAATCCACCATGTCAATCGTGGGTGACTGACATCCGTGCCCATTCGTGCGACATACATAATTCCCAGCACCACATAGCTCAACATCGTCGTTCCACTAGCGCTATTCATGACCTGGGCAAGTAATAGTGTCAACATTCCAAAAGCCCAACCTAGTGCACCTAATCCTAGGCCAATCAACCAGTTACCTTGGATCGTCGCCCCAGGAAGTTTTGCAACCGTCAGCCCTAATCCAAAAAGAATCCCCACTAGGCCGTTCAGCGCGGTCAGCTCGACTACGCCAGCCAATAGCGGAGCCAACCGACCAACAGCGTGAGCCCGGACTAACTCCAACAAGCCGTCATCTTCATCACCCCGCGACGTGGCAACAGCCACCATAATATTCATAATAATCATAAATATGGCAATAAAAACTACCATTTCGGTTGCAAACACTTTGGCAGTCGTATAGGGCGACTTGGCCGTAAACGCTCCAAATAGGGAAATCATCGCTGGCATTTTGAGTGTCTTGACAATTTCATTTAATGCTGTTTGAGTCCCATAAATACCATCAAATTTTGCCGCAATCGCCGTGAATAGCCCTGTTAATACAGCAACCCAGATAAGCAATTTTTTCCAATCACGTCTTAGATTAAACTGAATCAGTAATCCAGTTCGAGCAAATAATCGCGTTGCCATCCGTTTCACTTCCCCTCAACCGTCCGTTTATCCGTCGTATAATAACGCATAAACAAGTCTTCCAGTGTTGGTGGCGTCGTCGTTAATGTTAAGAGTTGGCGACTAGCTAAATATTGCACCACCGTCGTTAACTGGTCAGCATCAACTGCTAAGCTGACATGATTTTCACCATGGCGTTCAGTAACACCGTGGACACCCGCTAATGCTGCTAGATCCGTCAATGGTTGTCGGGTTTGCACATCAACAGTGGTTCGGGTCAAGTGTCGCATCTCAGCCAGGGTCCCCGTCTCAACAATTTGACCTTCTCGAATAATTCCAATACGATCACACATTTTTTCTACTTCTGAGAGAATGTGACTGGATAGCAAAACACTCTTCCCCTGTTGCTTTAAGGCTAGAACTTCGGTTTGAAAAGTCTGCTCATTTAACGGGTCCAAGCCTGATGTCGGTTCATCAAAGATATAAAAGTCGGCATCCGTTGAAAACGCCGCAATCAACGCAACTTTTTGTCGATTTCCTTTAGAATAAGTACGGGCCTTTTTACGCGGATCTAATTCAAAGCGCTTAATCAGAGCATCCGTCTTAGCAGTGTGCTGACCACCATTTAATTTCAAGAATAAATCAATGATCTCACCCCCACTTAAATTCGGCCATAGGTAGACATCCCCTGGCACGTAAGCAATCCGTTTATGAATCGCCACACTATCCTGCCAGACATCTTGTCCAAAGATTGTTGCTTGACCAGCGCTGGCCTTTAAAATTCCAAGTAATATTCGAATCGTCGTTGATTTACCAGCACCATTTGGTCCAATAAATCCAAATACCTCCCCAGCATTAATCTCAAAGTCAATATCTTTGAGTGCTTGAAACTTTCCAAATTTTTTCTGTAAATGTGTAATTTTTAATAATGGCTCGTTATTCATATAACACACTCCCATTCTTAACAATAGCTACCAACTTAGGACGTCCTTTTTATTGATGTCGCTATCATAGACGCTATTGACCAGCAAGTCAATGACTAGCTGGTCAATAAAAAATATTTTTTTTAAAGGGCTCACTTAACCCTTCATCATCAATCTCTCGTGCTAGTTGTGTCACCTAAGAATCGCTACCCACTTACATTTAATATCCAATTACCGCTTTAAAAGTTGCTAATTTTCAGGCACCCTCACGATAGACTAAAAAACGAGCGCGGAAGCAGCAACCTTTTTGCGCCTATTTCGACAATATTGACAGAAAAATTGTGCGCCGTTTCTTAAAAAAAGACTTCTTCTCAAGAAACGGCGCACAATTAGTTTTGTCCCACGTTTTTTTAGTATGACTCGCACCCTACCAAAGCTAAGTTCAAGTCGTGCTTGGTCATAATTATTTACTAGAATATAGTTGGCACTAAGCCACCATCCGCACGTAACGCTTCACCAGAAAAGCTGCTGGCAAACGGACTAGCAACAAACACAGCTAAGCGGCCGATTTCTTCCGGACGAATTAAACGTTGGATTTGTGATAACGGCCGGTGGTTGACCATGAAATCATGTTCCCACTGATCCCTTGGTAAATCCGAATCAGCATACATCTCGTCCAACATTGACTGAACACCTTCAGTCAATGTTGACCCCGGCATGACCGTATTAACAGTTACATGGCTACCGACTGTTAGTTTCGACAGACTCTTTGCCAAAGAAAGGTTCATCGATTTAGTCATCGAATACTGTGGCATCTCTCCCGATGGCATAACTGCTTCTTCACTCGCAATAAAGATAATCCGACCAAAATCTTGGGCCAACATGGCTGGTAAATAATGTTTCGCCAACCGATTGCCAGATAACACATTCACTTTAAAGAATCGTTCCCAGGTTGCATCATCGATCTCATCGTAAGCCATGGGGCCAAAAATTCCCATATTATTGACAAGAACGTCAACCGTTGGAATTTGTTGAAACATTTCATCGGCTTGCTGCGGATCACTAATATCATACGGTGCGGCCATCGGATTTGTTGCCGGATAAGCCGTAGCTAACTCATTGACAACGGCTTGCACAGTATCCGCACGTCGGCCATTGATGATTACGTCGGCGCCTTCCTTAGCAAAAGCCACGGCAATGGCGCGACCAATCCCCTTCGTTGAGCCAGTGACTAACACCGTTTTTCCTGCTAAACCCATTTCCATGATTCAAAATCCTCCGTTCTGATTTAAATTGCTTGTTTAGTCTAACTAGTTTGCTTAACAAACACAACTGATTAATCTTCACTTTACCCATAATGCTTTAATTATTTCCCGGGTAATAAACAAAAAAGCCCGCCAGTTTTTTCGGCGGACTTTATTATGTACGCGACTTAATCCGCGCTTGATTTAGCATATTCCTCTAATACGGGCATCACATAGCGCTGTTCTGCCTGTTTGCGAGCCATGATGGCGTCATCCATGTCAGCAAATTGTTGATTTAAGACTAATCGACCGCGATACATTAGCCGAGCGACCCATTTCTGTGAGCAACGATCAAAAGAAACCCCAATGACCCCACTCCGATTGCGACTATTCGGTTTTAAGCGGTCAACCGAAGTTCCTTGGTAAAGTGGCAAATTATCACTACGTCCCATGTTCTTACGAGTTTTTGGGTTTTCAAAGATGTTTTTTCGGCTAACGTCTGCTCGTAAACAGCCGCAACTCTTAGTAATCCCTTTCCGTAGTCGATAGCTATCGACTACTACTTGTCGTCCACATGAACACTGACACAACCAACGTGCATTACCATTAGGTGCACTCTCCGCCCGTTCAATGACGGTCAAGCGGCTGAAAGTCGCACCTGTTAAATCCTTAAGTCGCATCAAAATCACCTCACTAAGCTTTCTGCGTAATCAGTCCGATTATTTTCAGCACAACCGAGCTTATACTATACAATTTAACCCGATTATATGAAATATTTGTGACAAATAAAAAATTTTTTATAGTAAAATCTGCGCATTAAAACCATATTAAATAAATGATTTGCGTGTACTCCACCCATTCCAGCTTTGTCTTTTATTTAGAATACTACTATTATGATTATATGTCACTTTTTATCATTTATATTATCGTTGGTCATGTCGACGCAAAATAGCGTTAGCCTTTATACAGTCTAACGCTTTATACGTTAATTTTACAAACGATTTTAAACAGTTAAACAAACCAGCCCACCGGTGCAAGTCCTAGCCAACTAAGCACATCAACACTAGTATCGGTCGAAACAAATGGTTGTAGGGCTTGTTTAATTTCTGATGTCGTAGCCAGTGTCTGTAAATCATACCAATATAACCCTTGCTTACTATGGCCAACCAGCGTCCAGCGACCTAATGATTTTAACGTTGGCACTTCAGTATCGAGTTCCGCAGACAGCCCCTTCACAAAGACGTGCATTGTTGGCAACCAGGCACCATCATACTGTTCTGTGTCTCGCCGTAATTGACTAATCTGTTTCTGTAAATTATTAGCCGTCCGATACAACCCTAGTACCGCCAAGATACCGATAAGTAAGAATAACATCCATACGCCCATTAAATCAGTATTACCTTGCCGAAGTATTAAAATCAAGAACAGTCCCCACACGAAGACCCCCGCATAAAGACTCACGTTAATTGTGTTCATTGCTTGATCACGTAGGTGTAATGCAACTTGTAACCGCACCTTGGGATTACCGGACGTTACGGTCGTTTGTTGTAGCGCTGGTTGGTCACTACCAGTATACACAATCTGGATATCTGGCTCTTGTACTTGCACTTTGGCTAATACTTTAAACGCACTATTGTGTTTATTCAGATCCGCCACAACGGCTTGTGGTACGTACTCACTAAAAATGCGATAGCGCGTTGCAACTTTTTTGAATTGATACCAATTACCCCGAATGGCCGTTAATAAATACCGACGATTAGCCTGTGCATTTAACCACGCTAATTCCTGTTCGGAACCCTTTATTAAAAACCGATGCCGCCACATACCAACCACTTCCATTTTTAAATTAAATAAAACCAATCGGTGCTAATCCAAGCCAGCTAACAATCGATATAGAAACGCTATCTCCCACGACAGGTTGTAGCGATTGCTTGATTTCCATTGCACTTGCCAGCGTCTTCAAGTCATACCAGTACATTCCGTGATGATCTTGACCTACGTAAACCCACGCCCCCAGACTAGTTACTTTTTCTGTATCCAGCTCGGCGGGCATATTTTTCAAGAAAACATGCATTGTTGGCCGCCAAGCATCATCATACTGTTGCGTAATGACTCGTAGCGCGTTCGCCTGCTTATGAATCCGACTCGCTTGCCACGCAGGATAGAAGGTAAAGATCAGCCATACAAACATTCCCCAACTGGCCACGTTATCACTCACGTTCAGGCCAATCACAATCACGGCCAGTATCAGACCAACCACTAGCCTGATATTCATGACATTTAACAAATGTCCTCGTTGTGCCAGTGCAATTTTCAGCTGCAACGGCGCGTCTTGGTGATCCACTCGTGTCCCCTGCAAACCAGCCTGAGCCGTGCCCGTATAAATCACCTGTACGGCTGGCTTCGTCAATTGTAACTGTGCTAATAATTTGAACGGTGTGTGCTGGTCGTCAATTTCAGTTGCAACGGCGCCACTCACATATTCACTAAAGACTTGATATTGCGTCGTCGTTTTTTGAAATTGATACCAGTTCCCCCTGATATGCCGCAGTAATTGCCCGCGTTGTGCCTGATGATTGAGCCACCGCAATTCCTGCTCTGAGCCCTTAACCGCCATTTGATATCGCCACATATACTCACTTCCCCGTTAGATTAACCCGCAATCCGTTATAATCCCGCCTGCTCACAAATTTGATTCAATAATTGCAGTCGTTTTCGCTCGGCTGCTAACACTGATTCGCCACTCCCCGTAATTTCGTAAGTATGGACATCATTTTCGTCGACCCGCTCTGTCATCAAGTAATCTTTCGTCATAGCATGCAAATTCGTAAACAAGGTTCCTAAGCCCAACTGTAGCTGATTATTCGTCATTTCGGCAATTTTTTGCGGAATAGCTTCACTGGTAATCGGCTGGCGAACGCTGACTAAGACCAAAAAAGCCGCTTCCGTCATTGGTTCATACTTATCAATTAATCGTTGATAAAAATTAGCTGGCATAATCTTATCCCCCCAAAAAAATCATCAATTTATAAAAGCGCTTTCTTTTTATATCAATTTAATTATGGTCCACCGTTTTCTTGAATGCAACTCCATTAGCCAATTTCCACTAAAAAATCGGTAGCCACTCATCGCTGCGGTTACCGATTACTTTAATGTATTTGAACATCTGCCACGACCGTACTTGTCTCATACGGAAAATGTGATTCAGAGACTTCAAAGGGCTGACCATCATCCATATAACTAATTTGATTGATAACTAACACGGGATCGTTTAAAGTCGCACCCATTGCGGCTACATCATCAGCTGTGACTCGCGATGCCGAAATAATCCGATGTGAGCCCGCAATTTTCTTACCACTATTTTTTTCTAAGTAGCCATAGACGGACCCCTCTAAAACTTGTTTCGTCAGTGTCACAATACTAGTTGGCATAATCGTATGTTCATAAGCCCAAACTTTACCCTCAACGTATCGCGTCCGACGAATGACATAAACTGGATCCATTTCATCAATTAATAATTGTTCAGCTTCTCGCTTAGTTGGCAAGCGGGCCTGTAATTCAAGTACCTTACTCGTTACTTTTTTACCCGCATTAGTTTGTGTCGTCCCAAGTGGCCGATCTACTAACGTTTCTTGGCGCCGTTCAGTTAAACCAAAGTCTTTACGAACAAAGGTCCCAGCACCACGCTTAGAGTAAACCATCCCTTCGATAATTAGTAATTGAATGGCTTTATGGATCGTAATTCTTGTCGTATCAAAAGTTTCAGCCAATTTATTCTGATCAGGCATCAGTTCGCCCGGCGTATATTTACCAGACTTAATATCTTGACGCAGACTATCTGCAATCGTTTCATATTTGTAAGCCAAATTTCTCACATCCCTTTTATCATTTGGTCTTGTCAACTAGTTTACCCCTTTTAGTAGCTAAATGAAATCATTTGTATATACTTTTATTGGCTTTGTTTAATTAACAACCATTCTGACCGATGATTCGTGCTTATTTTAGCTTAAAGACCCGAATAACCAAGGTGCCACGACCAGAATTTTACTATTATTATCGTGATTTTCCGTTTGTTTAAGATGTAACCGGCTTCAACTGTTCGGTTTTACTTGCACCACTATCAACTTTGGCGTATGCTTTAATAGTTAAATTCAGATTAGAAAAAGCTGTGACAAGATGAGTAGTCTAGCTAACGTGCTTAGAGAGTCGTGTTCCTTGGTGCAAAACGATGACGTGGTTAGTTGAAGATGGTCTTGAAGAAGCTACTGGGGCCATCTCAGTCGGAGCGATCCGTTACGATCATGATAAGTCCCTGTGGGAAAATCTCGGTGGTAACACGCAAACGCGTCCTAGAAAGCATTCGCTTTTAGGCGCGTTTTTTGGTTCCTTATTAATCTGAATTAACAAATTTGCTTTTTTATCAACAGTTATTAGAACTTATTCATTCTCAATATTTAAGGAGTGTTACACCATGCAAAATAAGCAATCTAATTCAATCCGTACTGTCGTGGCTACCGGGATCGGTGCCGCCGTAATCTTCGTTCTCATGAAGTTCGTTGCTATCCCAACAGGTGTCCCGAATACCCAAGTTAACGTTGCCATGGGCTTCTTGGCTTTATTAGGCGCTATTTTCGGACCCGTCGCAGCCGGTTTGGCCGTCTTTATCGGTCATGCTTTGAACGACTTTGTGACTTACGGCTCACCTTGGTGGACTTGGGTCATCGTTGACGGTCTAATCGGGGTTGCCTTCGGACTAGCCAAGAATCGGCTCAAAATTGAAAATGGTGTATTAGGAACGGCCAAATTAGTCTGGTTTAATATTTACCAAATCATCGTCAACTTTATTGGTTGGGTGCTTTTAGCGCCAACTGGTGATATTATTATTTACCATGAACCGGCTAACAAAGTCTATCTTCAAGGCGTCATTACTTGGATCGCCGATTCCATCTCAGTTGCCATCATTGGGACCATTCTGCTAGTCCTGTATGCCCGGACGCGGACCCAACGTGGGAGCTTAAAAAAGGAACGTTAATAACATGAGCGCACCCATTATTAGCTTTAAAGATTTTTCATTTCAATACAACAGCCAAACGGAACCAACTTTACACGATATTAATCTAGAGATTTATCCTGGCGAAAAAGTATTGATTGCTGGACCTTCTGGCTCCGGCAAATCTACATTAGGGCGCTGTCTGAATGGCCTAATTCCACAATCCTATCCGGGAACAGTGACGGGCCAGGCAACCGTAGCTGGGCAAAAGGTTACTGAAAGTTCAATTTTTGCGTTATCCCAAGACGTTGGTACCGTGCTTCAAGATCCCGATAGCCAATTCGTGGGGCTAACCGTAGTTGAAGATATGGCTTTCTCACTGGAAAATGATCAGCAATCGCAATCGGCCATGCGACAAGCAACTGAACGGTGGGCTCAAACCCTCGATCTCCAAAATTTGTTGACCCATCGGCCGCAAGAATTATCGGGTGGTCAAAAGCAGCGGGTCGCCATGGCCGGTGTCCTGATTGACAACAGTAAAATTCTACTATTTGATGAACCGTTAGCGAGCCTTGATCCCGCATCGGGCAAAGCTTCAATGGCACTCATTGATCAGCTTACGCACTCGCAGGAACTGACCGTCGTCATTATTGAGCACCGTATCGAGGATGTCTTACAACAACCAATTGACCGTCTGATTGTCATGCAAGATGGCACGATTGTGGCGAATGACCGCCCAGAAACGATTTTACGGCAATCACTCATGACGCAATTAGGACTACGGGAACCGCTATATCTTTCCGCACTCAAACTAGCCGGTGTTGATCTAGCGACTTGCCAACACTTGGATAACCTCCAAGCCTTACAAGTGCCCGACCTCACTGCGACGTTGCAAAACTGGACGGCAGGGGTTCAATTACAAACACCCGTCGTTCATGATCAACCGTTACTTGCAATTAAAAACCTGACATTTGGTTATGAGCCTACTAGCCCGATTATTAACGATGTTACCCTTACACTCTATCAAGGTGAGATGATCAGCCTCGTTGGTCAAAACGGAACTGGTAAGTCAACATTGAGTAACCTGATCACTGGCTTTTTGACGCCACAATCCGGAGAAATGCGGTTTAACGGCCGTTCTCTAGCTGACCAATCAGTCAAAGAACGGGCTGACCAGATTGGCTACATTCTTCAAGATCCCAATCAGATGATTTCGAAAACGATGATTTATGACGAAGTAGCGGCGGGCTTAATACTCCGCGGTGTCACTGACGATGAAGTGAAACAACGGGTACTAGCCGTTCTGAAGGTCTGTGGTCTCTATGAGTTTCGGCATTGGCCCATTTCTGCACTGAGCTTTGGTCAGAAGAAGCGGGTCACGATTGCGGCTATTCTCGTCTTAGAACCGGCCATGCTGATTCTGGATGAACCAACCGCGGGCCAAGACCTGCAGCACTATACTGAAATGATGACCTTCTTAACTAAGATCAATCAGGAACAAAACATGACGATTATGTTGATCACGCATGATATGCACCTAATGTTAGAATACACGGATCGCACGATTGTGTTGGGCCACGGCAACATTTTGATGGATGCTCGCCCAGCCGATGTGTTGACCAACGCATCCATTATTCAGCAAGCTTCCTTAGCCAAGACAAGTTTATACACCCTGGCGGAAGAACACCAATTGGACCCGACGGAATTCGTCGCCAAATTCGTCCAAGCTGAACGGGAGGCGCGTTAGATGCAACATGAATTATTGATTGGGTACAACGACCGCCATACCTTTTTAAACCGACTCAGTGGCAGTACGAAACTGCTCTGCTTTGTTGGCTTATCAGTTATCGGGATGATGACTTACGATACGCGTTACTTAATCGGTGTGATGCTTTTTTCACTGATTCTGTTCCGCTTTTCAAAAATTCACTATCGCGACATTGCGTTCGTGCTTAACGTCATTATTGGTTTTTCCGTTTTAAACTTAGTGATGGTGTACGTCTTTGCGCCTCATTATGGCGTCTCGATTTATGGCACCGAACACTTACTACTGGGATCTGCTGATCACTATTTTAACTTGACAGCCGAACAACTTTTTTACGAATTTAATTTGTTATTAAAGTACAAGTTTGCCGTGCCACTCGCCTTGATTTTTCTCATGACGACTAATCCTAGCGAATTTGCTGCGAGTCTCAATAAGATTGGCATTTCTTATCGCATCAGCTATTCGGTAGCGATCGCGTTGCGTTACATTCCAGACGTTCAAGCTGATTACCGCACTATCAGCCTGGCACAGCAGGCTCGGGGCTTTGAAATGTCGAAAAAGGCGCATTTTATGACCCGCATTCGCGGTGGTATTCAGATTCTACTTCCCCTGATTTTTTCAAGTTTAGATCGAATCGAGACCATCAGTCAGGCAATGGAATTGCGGCGTTTTGGCAAGGGTAAACGGCGCAGCTGGTACATGGCCCAACGTTTCAAACGTAATGACTATCTCGCGTTAACATTAGTTGCTCTGCTGATCATCCTCGGCATCACCCTCTTTAAGGTCAACGGTGGGCGTTTCTGGAATCCGTTTAAAGCTTAAATGTTGCCACGATAAGTTATGACTAGTCTTTCGTACTACCCTTGAATAACATTTCGAAATACCTTTGCCGACCAGTTTAACGTCGACAAAGGTATTTTATTTGTCTCTAACCTTATCTTTCATGGTCACGAGACCATTATTCTATTCGGCTCACACCATTATGCCAAAACCGACTTAAAACGGCGACTTTAAAATTGATAAACCCAATCTCAACGGCTAAACTGAAGTCAAGCCTTACAAAAAGTAAGTATAACTGACTCGAAAGGATGTTTTATTGTGACTAGTTTTAACGAACCACTCAAATTCAAATCTGGTGTCACTTTACGCAACCGCCTAATGATGTCGCCGATGACGACCACTCAAAGCTTTTACAACGGTAGTATCACCCATGACGAAATCGACTACTACACACAAAGGGCCGCTGGCTTAGGTGCCGTGATTACGGGGGCGGCCAACGTTGAAGACCTTGGTAAGGGGTGGCATGGCGAACTTAGCATCGCCCATGACAGTATGCTACCCGGTCTAAGTGGACTTGCTCATGGTATTCAAAGTCAAGGCGCCAAGGCCATCGTTCAGATTTTTCACGCCGGTCGGATGACGCACCGAGACGTCCTAAATGGCGAACAGATTGTCTCTGCTAGTGCCGTTGCGGCCCTGCGTGACGATGCGGAAACGCCACGCGCAATGTCGATTGACGAGATTCACGCAACGATTGCAGCGTTCGGCGAAGCAACTCGTCGTGCGATTCAAGCCGGCTTTGATGGGATTGAATTACACGGTGCCAATACCTATTTGATCCAACAGTTCTTCTCACCACATAGTAATCGCCGCACCGATGAATACGGTGGTCACACACCACAAGCACGGTTCCGTTTTATTGACGAATTATTAAAAGCCGTCTTTGCAGCCGTAGATCAATATGCTGACCGGCCCTTCATCGTTGGCTATCGCTTCTCACCAGAAGAATTCGAAGAACCAGGTATCCGGTTTGAAGATACCCTTTGGCTACTCTCACAACTACGGGAAAGTCGGTTAGATTACGTTCATGTCTCACTCAACAACTATGATCGTGTTTCACGAGACTCGCAGTATCAAGATAAATCCATCATGACCTATGTGCACGAAGCGTTACAAGGTAAATTGCCGCTAGTTGGTGTTGGCGGCGTCCGGACCCGCGACGATGTCAAAACTGTGTTACAAACTGCCGAACTTGTCGCAGTGGGCCAACAATTACTTTATGATCCAACTTGGGCCGTCAAACTCGCTAAGAACGCTGACGACACCATGGTTACGGCACCATTTGAAGAAGCCGTTGAGGTCACACCACTCAACCGGCCGCTGTATGAATTTGCAGCCGCTCGCTACCACAGCGTCATTAATAGTTAATAACATCATCGACTGAATTCAAAACGCCCACTGAAAATTAAAATCAGTGGCCGTTTTTGTTTCACGTGAAACATTTAGGCTTTCAATAACCAATTCAGTTGTTGTAATGCACGCTGATGGTCACCTTGATATTGACGCGCAATATAGTAATAGGCCAACGTTTCGTGGGCTGTTGCTTGCCGGTCGACGGGCAATTGATACTGTTGGTCAAAGACCTGTTCAAATGCTTCTAATGTCGGCGCAGCGGGTTGTTCACGCAAACAAAACTGACGCAGTTCCGGTCTAGTCATCCGATCACGGGCAATCGGTTGGCGGTCTTCATGCGCAGCTAAACGTTGCTGTAGTGCTGTTTGCATACCGGCATCAGCATTGTCCGCAAGCCACTGTTGAGTTTGTAACCTCGTCGTTTGCGTGGCTAATTGTTCAAACCAAGCCAGCGACAATGATTGGCCCCACCGGGTCGTCAATAAGTGCTCCCAATCCGCACGTTGGGTCGCCTGCTGATGATACTGCCAGCCCCAACAACTATTGAAGACATCGTCATAAAAACGCGTCGTTTGTTGTTCATCTAACTGTTGAGTCACCTGATTAAGTGCGGCAACGAACTGATGATCAAGCATGGCTAGGCGCCGAACTTGAATCTTTCCAGTCTGTCGATATTCAGTCACCATTTGCCCGAATTGATAAGAGTTCACCAAAGGGCGTTCGGTCGCTGGTGGCGTAACTTTTTCAAACTGTTGCTTCGCCATTGGTCGCTCCGGACGCATCACGATAATGGCCGCCAGCTGCTGTAAATAACGTTGATAGGCGTGACTCTGGCGCAAGGTTTGCTCGGCCTTCACAGCACTTTGCTGTGCTTGTGCCTGGCGTTGTTGTTGATTGGTCACAATTGCTTGACGTGCCGCCTGCTCAGCTGCTTCGATCACAGCTTGTTCATCATGGACTAACCGCTGATAGGTTTGTTCAGCGGGCTTTAGTTCCTGCAATGGTAGTTGCTTGGTGCGACGTTTTAGGTACGTCGTGACGGTTTGGGTCGTTGTCTGTCGCAACTTGCGCGCTTGGGGGGACTCGCTCAGCTGGTAATTGCGGTAGCCATGGCTGGGCAAACATGATTGTTGGCACTGTTGGTACAGCGGTAGTCAGCGTCTGATACTGGGCCACCGCATAAAAGTTATCTTCTGTCGTAATCACCATCAAGTAACGCGTTTCGGCGTTCATGAACTTTTTCACACATTCAGAACCGACAATCAACTCACGATGATTCTGCTTATTTTGGACATGGTACTCATAACGAACCGGTTTATGACACAACTCACAATGATGCCAGGCTTGTCGACTTTCACTCGGATTGACAACGTACGGCAGGCTTGCCAAAAGTTGCCACTCATGACTACAGTCAGTCAGCCATTGGCCATGATCTTGTAAGATCAAATTACGCACAGTCGGTTTCAAGAAATCACTGTCAGCCTTTACCGTTACGTGTGCGCGTAATAACGCACTAATTTGTTGGAGCGTGGTCCGCCGGCGAGCTCGTTCACTTAACAGAAAGAAACGATTTTCAGCGGGGGTTATTAAAGTTGTTGCTGCTGGCAATGCCGTCCACCCCTTTCAGTAAAAATACCGTTCTAGCATACCATAACTTCCCCACCAGATGCGAACGTTAGTTCTTTAATTAACGACAATTTTTAGTAGTCTTACAGTTATCTTGCATCACAGTTCGTTTGTTATCAGGCCTTTAATTATTACGATTAAATCTCGGCACTTTTTGATAATTTTATTGATATTACGATTGTTGTCAAACAGCCCAGGTGCTAAACTATCTGCGAATCAAAAAAGATTCACTTTAAGGGGGATTTTGAAATGAAAAAATTAACATCAGTCGTTGCAACACTTGCTTTGGCATTACCATTGGCTGCCAGCCCATTTGCCATGACCACCACGGCTAATGCCGCCACGGTAACCCCAAAAGCCACTACCCATGCACTCACTAAAGCGACTCACTTCCCCGCCATCACGTTGCATGCGAAGACCACCACGACTTTGAATACAATTCACTTTGCCGCCGATCGGGCAATCGCCTTTGTTAGTCCGGTCAAAGCGAAACTCAGTACTAAAAAGACTTACACGGCAACTAAGGCGATTGCTTTAGTAACCGGCAAACATGCGTCGACCACTTATTACCTCATCAGCGAACACGGTAAGGCCCTCGGCTGGGCCAAAGCCACCACGATAATTAAAGGGAGCACCCCGGCCGCTAAATTAAAAGCGACCAAGAAAACCCCGAAGACTAAGTTGACAATTGCTAAGAAGACCACCAAGCAGGCTGGACCTAAAGCCACCAGCACTAAGAAAACAACGCCTAAGATCAAAGCCCCTAAAAAGACAATCAAATTGACAAAGCAGACGACCACCAAGGCAAAAGCAACGAAGCTAACGATCAAGCATCCTAAGGCAAGTATCAAACCAACTAAAAAGGTAACGACTCCCGCCACTAAAAAAACGTTAGCCCAACCAACGAAAACTACAAAAGTGGCGCCAAAATTAATCAAAAAAGCCGCCAAGCAAGCTGCTAAAAAAACGGCCAAAATTGCGGCTAAAAAGCATCGCACGGTCAAAGCCACTACTAAACATGCGCCATCTAAAATAGCAGCTAAAGTAGCTTAAAATTTGATCAGCTGCGTGGACAAATATTACTAGACCGCTTAGCAGCCTGATCCGATTAGCCACGGCGTCTCGACGAACCGTTATGATTGTGATGCACACTAAAACGCTCCCTATGAAAGTCACCTTTCATGGGGAGCGTTTTTAAGTCATGCCACCATCAGCATTAACCACTGACAAGCTAGCATTTAATTAATCAAACATCTTTTTAGTTGCCTTGAGCAAGGTCTTTGGATCCTTATCGTACCGTGGTGTCTTAACCAAGTTATCCATTGGAACGCCCGCAAAGTGATAAGCAGCAATCTCACCAGAACGAACCGCACTCTGTTCCGTGAAGATCATCTGGTATGGTTGTTCCGCAAATTCACCCGTAAAGGCTAAGTTCGTTGAGTGCTTTGGTAAGACTTCTGGCCGGTCAGACTTCGCCCGGTTATTGAAGAGCGCCGAAGCATATGGCATGTATACCGGAATATTGTTCACGATACTGTCCAAGATTTCCTTTTCTTTATCCTTAATATTACCCGGACCCGGATCAACTTTGGAAAGTTGACCAATTAATTCTTGAGCCATTTCCTTACCCGTCATCTTAATATACGGCTTGTTAACGAACTCACCTTGGCGCCGTGGATACAAGAAGTAGCCCCACAGAACGGTTTCGTTTGGTTGCTGTGTCGTAAAGTGTGGTTGGTGGTGCACCACGATCGACATGTTCACATCCTTTTGATTCAACGGCGTAATTGGCGTGGTTGATAAGAAGGAGTTCAACGCATTTCCGGGTTCCTGAGTGGTAATCCGAACGATTTCATTTAAGAATAAGTGGTTCTTAGTCGTCAACGTGAAGCTAACCCATTCACTAGCATTCCGATCGTTGAAGAACTTGTCTGGCGTCCCTAAGTTATAGAACCGTTCAGTCGCTTTCTTCCACAGGCTAGCACTGACACCATAACCCATATTTTCGGGAGCAGGTGTGTTGTAATCACCCATCGTTGCAGAATCGGTAATCGAACCGTTAGTGAAGATCACCGCAGTGTCCTCATCAACTTCGACTTCTTCCGTTTCGCCAGTCTGCGCATCCTCAATGACTAAGCCCGTCACCGTAATTTCGTCTTGCATTGGCGTGTCTTTAAATTGCCAATCCTTAACGATCTTATTATCAATGAAGGTCACACCTTGCCCTTGCAAGTACTTGATCAATGGCAAAATCATGCTTTCGAATTGGTTGTAACGCGTCCGGTTGACACCAACTAAGTGTTCAATTTGTGTAAATTCATAAATCATTTGATGCATGTAACGCCGTAGTTCTTGCGCCGAACTTTGGGTTCTAAAAGCAAAGGTCGTTTCCCACATATACCAGAAATTCGTCTGGAACATATGTGGATCATCTTTGAAGTATTCTGCAATCGAAACGTTGTCGAGCTTCGTTTCTTCTTTATCTGGCATCATAATCAACTTAGTCAGTAAGGTCCGATCCTTATTGTTGAATCCTAACTTACCAGCATTAATGATGCCTTTACCACCCTGCATCAAGCGGGCAATATCATACGTCCGATGTTTCGCATCAAAATCACGCGTATCTTCGGCCGCCGTCATCCCCGGTTCAGTTACCGATGGAATCCGGTCCAATAAATCCATTAAGTCAACGTACGTCCGGTAATTCAGCATCCGACCACCCCGGGCAACATACCCAGTCGTGTTGGCCATCGGATGATTCTTATTCCAATACTCATTGGTAAAATCAGTCGTGGCACCACCATCGTTCGCGCCGTGCATATCCACACCGTAGAACGTGATGTCCTTACCGTCCCAATGACCATCTTGAATCAAATAGACCGCCGCAGCCATGTTCGATAGCCCGGCACCAATCATAATTGCTTTACTTTTAACCATAAATAACGCCCCCAAAATAGGAATTAGATTCTGATAACGCTTACAGGTACATTATACAACTTGGATAGTGATTGTCCAGTTTGAACCAAACTTTTTTTACGGTTTGGTGCTTTCTTAATATTTGTGCTAGTCAACCAATTTCTGCCCATAGCGTAACACCTTTTGCTGACTTTTCTCCAATTAAATACATTGTTTTTAAGAAATATTACAATTTTTAAAATAGCTGGCCACTGGGTAACAGTTATTCTTCTTTTCGTCGCACAAAAAAACGGGCCACTCATTAAATTCAAGTGGTCCGTCTTTTTATTTTTGACTAATCGTTCAAATTAGCGAATGGTTCCCGTATATTGAAAATTATCAGTAGTCGGATCTTGTAGAAAAGCCTTTAAATCAGTCATGTTTTCAATAACTGCTTTACCGGACTTAGCCAGCATGACGTTAAATGTGCCGTCAGCTAACGTTTCCCCATAATAGGCAACGGGAATGTTTAAGCCATATGCCGTCCCGGTTTCCCAGATGGTCCCGGTATCAAAGCCATCAACCACGGCCACAACTAACTTGGCCCGCTTTAAATGGTCAACATTGTCCGCAAATACTGCGTTTCGATCAGCTTCGGTCGCATCCGGAGTCAAATCGATGCCATCTAGCCGTGGGCTATAATAAGCCAATCCTAATTCGTCCATTATTTTTTCGATTTTAGCTAATCGTTCTGGTTGGCCCTCAGTAAACCAAGGTCCTGCTAAATAAATTGTTGGCTCATCACTAATCAAACGCGTACTCATCTGCTCAATCCTCTTTCTCATTCAATGTTTATTCATTCTAACTGTCAATTCCACGAATTTCAAGCCCGTTTAACTCGCGCTGGGTAAACAAAAAGGCCGGGAACTCCCGACCTAAATACTTATTTAACACTTAATTGGCTCAAACCATTAAAATCGGCCGTTGATAAATCAACGTTGGCCGCTGCCACATTGTCCCGTAAATGTTCAATGGAACTCGTTCCTGGAATTGGGATGATATTATCGGACCGCTTCAATAGCCAAGCTAGGGCAATTTGCGCTGGGCTCACCTGATACTTTTGAGCCATCGTACTGAGGACACTCCCAGTCTGAGCCAGTTCACCCGTTGCTAATGGGAACCATGGGAGGAAAGCCATTTTTTGTGAAGCCGCGTAGTCAACAACGTCATCATCACCGTGATTGGCAACATTATAAAGGTTTTCGATAGCATCAATTTTGGCTACCTTTTGGGCTTCTTTGATTTGATCAACAGTTACTTGGCTCAAACCAATATGCTTGATTTTGCCTTCATCCTGAAGCTTTTTGAGTTCACCGACTTGATCCGCAATCGAGTAATGAGGGTCAATTCGATGTAAGAAGACTAGGTCTTCATGGTCAATCCCCAGTGTCATCATTGAAACTTCTACTTGCTGGCGCAGATACCGTGGCTCACCAAGTGGCGTCCACACATTCGGTCCCTGCCGCGTTTGACCGACCTTATCAGAAATAAAGATCTGATCACGATTAGCGGCATCCTTCAAGCCCGCCGCTAAGTACCGGTCAGCAAACCATGGACCGTATGAATCGGCGGTATCAAAGAAGTTAACGCCATATTCCAGTGCTTGCTTAACCACCTTGATCCCATTTTCAGAATCAGCGTATGGGCCCCACGTCCCAGGACCTGTTAATTGCATAACACCATAACCCATTCGGTTAACTTTAAATTGATCATCAAACGCGTAAGTACCCGCGTTAGCTGCATTAATCGTTGTCATCAAATCGCTCCTTATCGTTCATTAATTATGTTCAGTTTACTCCTATCGACCCAAGTGCGGTCAAACATTTTGTTCGTTAACCTTGCGTTGGGTTGTGCATGTAAGAACCAGCCGCATCTGGCAAATCGTTTAAAGCTTGCATATCGGCCGCACTAATCGTAAAGTCCAATTGCGTATTCGCTTCAATATGAGCCGGATTAACCGCCTTAGGCAATGGCAAGACCCCATTTTGCAAAACGAAGCGCAACGCTAACTGCGCCACACTGACGCCATATTTATCGGCATAAGCTTGCACTTGGGGATTATCAAGGACACCGCCCGTTGCTAATGGCGAGTATGCTTCGACAAGCATCTTATGTTCTTCAGAAAAACGGGTAATTTTAGGTTCTGTGAACCCAAGGTAATATTGAATTTGGTTGACCATTGGCGGTATCGTCGCCTGATTGAGAATGTTTTTCAAATCCCGGACAGCAAAGTTAGAGACGCCAATCGCTTTCGCCCGACCGCTTTGATAAATAGCTTCCATCGCTTGCCAAACATCAAGGTTAGCTTCATCGTAAGCCCGACCAACCTGTCCCCATGGCCACGGTGCATGCACCAGGTAAAGATCAACGTAGTCTAAGCCCAAGTTTTTCAGTGAGCGATTAAAATCACCCAATGTCCCTTGATACGACTTCGTTTCAGCCGGTAATTTAGTCGTTACGAAGATTTGCTCACGTGGAATACCGGAATCACGAATCGCCTGACCAACACTAGCTTCATTGTGATAGGCCAACGCGGTATCAATATGCCGGTATCCCGCTGTTAAGGCCGCACGAACGGCTTGATACGTTGCATCGCCACCAGGTATCTGCCATGTGCCAAATGCAACTTTCGGAATTGTGACGCCATTAGTTAATTGGTACGTTGTCGTTAAAACTGTCATTTTATTTTTGCCCCTTTACTGATTTTGATTGTCGTTGTTTGGTTGGGTCACCTACAAGGGTTGCCCCAATGATCGCCACACCGACGACCGTTAAAATTTGAATAATCGCCATATTACTGTGGCCTCCTTAATTGAATAATGCTTAGTGTAGTCCCTTAGAGTAGCTCTAAGGCAAAGATAAAGTTCCAAAAAAAAGAACGAAATTGACTTTGGCCAATCTCGTTCTGCATTATTGTGATATCAATTACTCATAAATCGTCGCATGCTGGAAAATGACGCTGCCAGATAATGCTAATAACGCGGAAAAAATGATAGCCAACCAGAGTACTGGCCCCCAACCTAATTGACCACCTAACCAGCCGAATAGGACGGGCCCCACGGCAGCTAACAAATAACCCGCGGATTGGGCCATACCAGATAGGTCAGCCGTTTCAAACCCATTAGTCGTTTTCTGCGTAAAGAAGACGACCGCCAAGCTGAAGGCTGCCCCAGATCCTAATCCTAGCAAGACGCAGGACAGTGCTGCCACCCAAAAGCTCGTTCCGCAAAATAAAATACCACCGATACCGGCAATAAAACCGACACCTACCACCATAATCATTGCTAAAACGCCTCGCCGATGACCAGAAGTCGCTGGCACTAAATACGACATCGGTAGACCGCTCAATTGCATGATCGTAACTAAATTACCAGCCACAATCAAGGAGAAACCGTGGGCAACAAATACCGTTGGTAACCAAGTCAGTAATGAATAGTAAACCAGGGCTTGCAAGCCGAAAAAGGCAGTAACGACCCACGCTAGCGGCCGTCGCCAAACACTCCCGTGAGTCACCGTTGACTGCCCATCACTTGCGGTCATCGCAACTGCTGGTGCACGATGATTATATTTCAAGTTTGGCAACCAGACGACCAAATTAATTAGTCCAATCACGGATAGCACCGCCATCGTTAGTGGTAACGACCAGTGCGCCGCCAACACTCCCGAAAGTCCCGTCCCCAGTGAACCGACTAATAGCATTGACAGCGTGTATTGACTAGTTGCGATTGGAATCTTCGTCGGAAAATTATCTTTAATAATCGCCGGGATCAAGACGTTGCCACCGTCCGCGCCAATCCCAACTAATAACGTCCCAATGAAAAGGGCCGCAATCGTTGGGATGACCCGCAGATAACTCCCAACGGCCAAAAAGATCAACATGATATAAATTGTCAGTTCGTTGCCAAAGCGCCGCCCCCAATGTGCAATCAATGGGGACATAATGGCAAACGTCAATAACGGAATCGTGGTCAGCAAGCCCGCCATCGAGCTCGGCAAACCCAGTGTCCGCTTCAAAGAACTGATTAATCCCGGCATCATTGTAATTGGTAAGCGCATATTCGTTGCCGCTAACATCATTCCAAGTGTTAAGTAGCGGCTATGTTGATGGGTTGTGGTCATAAGTAGTTAACATCTTCTTTCTAAAATTTTAGTTCGATAATCGTCGAACTAAAAAGCAAAAAACTAAAGTGTTGCTAAAAATCCCGGTAAAAACCGGTTAAAGGTCGCTAATTGTAAGGATAGATACTTCGTCTGTGCTTCTCGTCGCGTATTGGTGAGACCCACTAACCGTAAGGCCTTAAAGTGATAAGAGACGGTTGACTTGCTAATATTTAATTGCGCCCCCACTTCGCTGCAAGTCATTTCCCGTTGTGCTTGATAGAGCACCCGGATAATCCGTAATCGGTTAGCGTCGGCCAGTGCTTTAAAAATTGCGACTCGTTGCTGGTCAGCTTGCTCTTGTTTGCTTATTTCGATATTCATAAAACTAACGATACACCGAATTAATATCATGTGCAAGGACAAGTCACAAAAAAGGCAGCTAGCCGATTTAATAGACTAACTGCCAAACACCTAGGAAACTGTCCGTTTGCCGTTCTTCCAAATATCAGGAACTAACCACAAAATTAAACCGAGGTTAATTAACAAAAGCAACGCCGTCATAATGAATACCGCGTTGTAATTGAACCAACCAGCCACTAAGCCGCCGAGCAAGGCACCGAACATATTACCAATAGCTTGAAAAGATTGATTATAGCTAAAAATCGTTGAAGTAAGGTGTACTGGCGTGTTCTTAGTCAAAACCGTTTGAATCTCTGGATACAGCGCACCATCTGAAATCCCAATGGCAAACCGCAAAATTCCGAGGGCCACGACGCTCGTAACAATGCCTTGTGGGAAATACATAATCACCGCAAAAATATAGCCAAATAACAATACCTTACCAGAACCGTGCTGATCACCATAACGTCCAAGGCGCGGTGCTGAAAAGATGTTTGAAATACCCGGTAAAGCTGCGATAATTCCGGCCACAACCGTAATCGGGCCACGGTAATGCATCAATTCACGCACGTATAAACTAATGATTGGTGCAATCGAGGCGTTTCCAAATTGGACGATGGCCGTCGAACATAACATCACAATAATCAAGCGCGGATTTTGAAACGCTGCTAAAGGATTGCGACTGTCACCTGGTTCACGATGATGTGCGACTGGTTTGAAGTGTTCCTGTACAAAGAACAGACTCAATAAGAACGCCACCATTAATAATCCGGCCGTGATAAAAAACGTGTTTCGAATCGAAAACAATTGGGCTAGCAAGCCCCCAATTACTGGGCCAAACAATTGACCACTAACGGCACCAGTGATCAAAGTGCTCAACGCCCGTCCACTATATTTACGTGGCGTTTGGGACGCGACTAAGGCTTGGGCATTAGAAATAAAGCCCGCAAACACACCTTGTAACGCGCGCAAGACAACTAGTTGCCAGACATTCGTGACAAAACCCATTAACCCCATCGCAACTGCCATCCCTAGGGACGCGCGCAATAGCATGATCTTACGACCTTTTTTATCAGCAATGATGCCCCACAGTGGTGCCGAAATTGCTGAAATCGCGTAATCAGCTGCAAAAGCTAACCCGCTATAAAATGTAATCTGGGCCTTCGTGAAATCACCCAACTGACTAACAAATAATGAAAGAAATGGCATAATTTCGCTAAATGCCATTCCCGCAACGAACGTACAAAACCATAAAACAATCAAATTACGATGCCATGGTCCGCGTTCACGTTCTGCGTCATCCATGCTCGTCATCTCCATATCTAACTGACACTAATTTTCAGTAAGTATTATACCGTTAATTAGCTTATCATACTTAGCGACCACCAGTGACAATTATTTCCCGGGAAATTTTTTGTCATATTTCCTGACCAGTTAGCCCGCTTAGTTGACCAAGTAACGATAAACACTAGTGTCAATCTGTGGTCTCCACTACAATGAGCTTATCAAAATCGTCATTTAAGGGAAAATCAACGATGCAAGTCCAGTTAGCCATCTCTGCAACGATTCGTCAGGTCTTCGTGACTATTCACGGCCCGCAGTTAACTTCGGCAATCAAAAAACTGCAACAAAATATTGAAGCCTTGACCAATCAGCAATTCATTAACACTTTTCAAGATTGCTTACTCATTAAGCTGCCACTTCAATCGGTGTCACGTTTTTACACTGCCAACAAACGACTTTATTGTGAAACAACTACTAGTACTTATCTTATTCATAGCCACTTACACACTTTAATGGACCAACTGCCACCCCACCAATTTCTACGTATTTCTAGTAGTGAAATTGTGCGAATCGTCTGTGTTAAAAATTTTACCTTAACCAAATGGGGTAGCTTTCAAGTCAACCTAACCACCGGTCATCGTTCATACCGATTGTTGATGTCAAAAAGCGGCCCACCGATTTGATTATCGGTGGGCCGCTTACTTGTTACTGGTGCTTTAATTATTGAATTTCAATTTGACCGTCATTCGCGCTCGGCTGGGTCTTAGGTAACGTAATCGTTAAGACACCGTCAGCTTGGGTTGCCGTAATTTTATCCGCCGCAACGTTTGGTAACATATACTGCCGTTGCAAGGTGCCAGTATGACGCTCATTCATCACAATGTTTTGATCTTGATCTTCATGATCCACAAAGCTATCTTTTTGAACCTTGATAGACAACACATTGTCACGATAATCCAACTTCACATCTTGCTTATCAATACCAGGGACATCAACCTTCACTTGATACTGATCATCAGTTTCGTTAATGTCGGTCTTCAATACTTGATCCATGTTCTCTAATGGTGCCCAGAAAGAGCGTGCCATCCGTTCGAACGGATCCAACATACCGAAATCGTTCCGATTCATTAAAGTATTAGCCATACTAACAATCCCCTTTCAAAATTTCACTTGGCTATTAATACTGGTCAGTAATTCAAATCTTTGTTTGACCTTTCCTGACCTTCGATATATATACTAACACCATTTTGTGGGAATGCAACAATTTAGCACTCGGTAACATCAAGTGCTAAATTTTGATTTCGCGAATCCGGCGCATCAGGCTAACAAAACGTGTCAATTCCGCGTCAGAGTAGTCATCAGCAATCGCTTGTGCCTTGGCTGCAATCGCCGCATCCAACTGAGTATGCAGCTCGGCACCCGCTTCACCCAGCGCCGTCAATCGTACGAGAATTTCTTTATTATTGGTCAAATCACGATACTTAGTGGCCAATTCTAACCGAGCTAATTTGGTCAAGCCACGAGAAATCGTTGCTTGTGAAAGACCCGTTGGTGCTGGTAGCGACTTAGCTCGACTTGGCCCGTGCTGTCCCAGATACGCCATAATTTTAATATCCGTCGTCGATAGTTGTTTTAATGCCGCTTGTAATTGCGGATCAGTCGTTTGTTGCATGGCCCAGCGTTTTTCTTGATCATCAACGCTATCCTGCGTCAAAAATTGATTTAGTTCCGTCATCAACTGACTAACTAATGGTGTTGTCATTTAAATAGCTCCTTTTAATTCATATGAATAAATACTTGCATACTAATATTATTAAGTCTATACTATCATTTTGTATTCATTAGAATCAATAAAAACATCTGGAGGTCCCACTATGTTTAAAATTGCAATCATCTTAGGGAGTACTCGGTCACAAGCTAACGGCCGCGCTTTATTTAACCATCTAAAATTAATCATTGACCAATTACCGACTCATTCTACGATTCACTACCAATTTTTAGATTTGGCCAACTATCAGCTTCCCTTTTTCGATGAACCCGAGCCACCGATGGCGAACCCGCACCGCGAGCTACCTGCTAACCAGCAGCAATGGCTAACCGATATGGCTAGTGCGGACGGTTACATTATCCTGACACCCGAATACAATCACGCGATGCCAGCTGGATTGAAAAACGCCTTCGATTTTTTGGCATTCGAAGGCGCCCGTAAACCAGCTAAGATTATCTCATATTCTGACAATATGCGGGGCGGTCAATTTGGGGCAGCCGCACTAGTTCCAGTTTTACAACGATTAGGAATGGTCGTATTACCTAAGCCAACACCGATCGGTAACGTACCGCAAACCCTACAAAGTAACGGTCATTTTATCGATAACGCGCCCCTGAGCAAACGCTACGATCATGCACTTCACCAAGCTTTGACTGAAATCACCTACTATACCACGGTTCTTACCACTACGCCGTTTCCAACCAATTAAATTAGTAGCGTTATCGAACCAAACCTGCTACATTATAGTTAGATTAATACGAGGGGGATTTAACTTATGAAAATCAATATTCATCGTTCAGCAAACAATCGAGTGATTGCTGGAGTGATCGGTGGGATTGCCGAACATTTTAATTGGAATACTAACGTGACACGTTTACTGTTTGTCATTTTAGCCATCACCCCAATGTTTCCCGGCATTATTGCCTACCTGGTTCTCTGGTTATTGATGAAGGACCCTACTGAAGACTAACTACTATCAGCGAACAGTCCCAGACTGCTCGCTTTTTTATCCGCTCAATAATTCAATAAACTCTGTGCTGCCAATTCAATAGCGGTAAAGACGCCCCCCTTACCCCAATCTCGCGGATCATAGTGATCTAATTGTGCTAAGGTGTCCGCCGTATATAATAACTGTCCAAAGGCAACTTGCCGAAACGCGGTACAAGCGGCTAGGGCCGAACATTCCATTTCAACAACTTGGCAACCTTGCTGGCGGACGGCTTGGACTTTAGTCACGGTCTCACGAAAGAAAGCATCCGTCGTCCACGTTTTGACCATTTGCCACGAGACTTGGGCTTTAGTCAAAGTTACCCCAATTGCTCGCATGGCTCTTGGATCAAGCGGCACCCAATTAGCTGCTGGCAGATAGTGAAAAGAGGTGCCCTCATCCCGTAAAGCCACCGTTGGCACTAATAATTGACACTCCGGTAATGCAGTCAATGCACCACAACTACCAACCGCAATAACAGTTTGAGCACCAAAATCAATCAACATTTCTAAGTACATCGTTGCGGCCGGGGCACCCAAGGGAGCTTGCGCTACCGCTAACTTTTGACCATGGTAAATGATTTGATAAACCCAGCTGATTTTAGTGACCGTATCGAAGTGCCCTAACCGGCACCCGTGATACTGAGTGACAAATTTTTGAAAATAATCGTCACCAGTAAATATGTAGAGTAGTTTGTCTGGAACAGTAAAGCGGCCATCCATGTCTGGTGCAACCACCGCTGCCGGCTCTGGATCATATTGTAATAGTGCTAACTTAGTAGTCATCCTGAATCCCCCTATTCGCTTTTCAAGATAATCCGAGCAAAACCAGTCTTTTTCAGCGACAAACTAGTAAAAATCTGATATATTATTGCAACCAACGTAATAATTAGTCAT
Organism: Lactiplantibacillus paraplantarum; assembly: GCF_003641145.1. NCBI lineage: Bacteria > Bacillati > Bacillota > Bacilli > Lactobacillales > Lactobacillaceae > Lactiplantibacillus > Lactiplantibacillus paraplantarum. Next base: position 114,842 of record NZ_CP032744.1, on the reverse strand, counting down.
GAATTTGTCAAATATTTTAATGGTAATTACCCGGATTGTTCGTATATAATATTATTTATAATAACGCTAATTAAGAAAGGATGTGGCGAAATTGGCCTACTTAACACGTAATAAACGTCGTGATTTTACAGAACCTCACCGGTAATAATTTAATTTTCAAGGAGCGAATTGAATGATAAATGATAACAACCAGTCGTTGAATCCTAACGAGGAGCAAAACGACACCCAGAACCCTCCCGATGCAGATAACTTATGGCAGCTTGATGAATCAGCCTTAGCCACTAAGTACGCGACTGATCCTGAAAATGGATTGAGCACTGCTGAAGCTGCCGACCGTTTACAACATGACGGTCGCAACGAACTGGAAACTAAGCGTACATCCCGGTTCGTCCAATTCATCAAGCAGTTTAATAATAGTATTATCTACATTTTGGCCGCAGCGGCGGTCTTAACGTTCTTCATGCACCACTATTCTGATTCCATCGTTATCGGGCTCGTCATTATTGCTAACGCGATTATTGGCTATGTTCAAGAACGTCAAGCTGGTAATGCGCTAGAACGAATTCGAGAAATGTTGATTTCTAAAAACTTCGTCATCCGTGATGGTAAAAAGTTAGAAATTGACGCTCGTGAGCTAGTCGTTGGTGATTTAGTTAATTTGGAAGCTGGCGATGCCGTGCCTGCAGATATGCGTCTTATTTCTGCGGATAACTTTAACGTGCAGGAATCCGTTCTAACTGGGGAAACTAATCCCGTTGAAAAACAGGAAGAGCCCATGTCAGAAGATGCCCTAGCTTTAGCTGACCGCAAAAACATGGTCTACGCATCAACTGCAGTTACTAGTGGTTCAGCGTTCGGAATTGTCACGGCTACCGCCGAAGATACCGAAATTGGCCACATCCAGCAATCTGTTAGTGACGTTAAACAAACAACTACCCCGCTGATGCGTAACTTGAATTCATTAGGGGTGGGCTTATCCATCGCCATTGTGGTAGCAGCTGTCTTGTTATTCCTGTTAGGAATGGTCATGGACACCTATAGTTTGCCAACTTTACTAATCGCAGTCATTACGATGGTGGTTGGCTCGATGCCAGAAGGATTGCCGGCTAGTACTTCGGTGGTCTTAGCCATGGGGACCCGACAGATGACAAAGAAAAACGTTATCGTCAAGTCACTGCCCGCCGTGGAAACTTTAGGTGCCGTAGATATCGTTAACACCGATAAGACTGGGACGTTGACCAAGAATGAAATGACAGTCACTAAGGTCGTGACACCCGAGCACACGTTTGACGTGACCGGGGTCGGCTATGATGACAACGGTGGTGTTAACTTCGATGGTCATCTTAAGCTCAACGGTAAGCAGGTCGACTGGCACCAAGATAGCGCGATGGAATGGCTCGTGAAGATTGCCGGGCAAACGACCGACGCTGAGTTGCATTTTGAAAACAATCGCTGGGAACTGACCGGTGAACCAACTGATGGTGCCTTGACAACGCTGTATCGTAAAATGACTGGTCATGATCCTGAGGTTGAAGAAATCGAATCATTACCATTCGACTCCGCCTTCCGTTTTTCTGCTCGCCTAGCCGACTTAGATGGTCAACGCTTACTGATGGTCAAGGGCTCACCCGCGACCGTCCTGCGTTTAACTGACCAAGCTAACCAAACGGCATACTGGGATAACGCTATGGACGACTTAACCGCTGATGGCTTACGCGTGGTGGCGTTAGCTTACCAAGTTGTGGACGATGACGTGACCACCATTGATGCACAAGCCATTGGTGGGCTGCATTTAGCCGGCTTAGTTGGAATCATTGACCCACCTCGTGAAGAAGCGGCGACCGCGATCGCCGAATTACGGCAAGCAGGCGTGCAAGTTAAAATGATCACGGGGGACCACCCTGATACGGCGATGGCAATTGCCAACAAGTTAAACTTGGCCGCCAACGTCAACGCGATTACTGGTCCTGAAATTGACGCAATGGATGATCAGCAGTTGCAAGCACGCATCGATGATTATAATGTCTTCGCGCGGGCAACACCGAATAACAAATTACGGATTGTTCGTGCCCAACAGGCCAATAATCACGTCGTTTCGATGACTGGTGATGGGGTCAACGACGCCCCGGCCCTCAAGCAAGCCGATATTGGGGTTGCCATGGGAATCAAGGGGACCGAAGTTGCTAAGGAATCCGCCGATATGGTTCTGGCCGACGATGACTTTGCTGATATCGTCGCCGCCGTTCGTGAAGGGCGCCACGTCTTCGATAACATTCGTAAGACGATTCGCTTCTTACTCCCAACTAGTTTCGCGGAAGGTCTCGTTGTCATCATTAGCATTCTAATGGGCCACGAGCTCCCACTGTACCCGACGCAATTACTGTGGATCAACATGGTGTCCGCGTTAACCATTCAGTTCGCGTTCATCTTTGAGCCACCCGAGGCCGGCATCATGGCCCGGGGTCCCCGAAATGTTAAGTCTGGGTTGTTGTCAAAACTGGATTACTTTGAAATCGGCTATGTCTCCTTCTTAATTTCTGGATTGGGGATCTTCGCCTACAACTACTTGACTGCACTTGGGCTACCAAACGTCGTCGGCAGTACCATGTCACTGAACATCATCATCTTTGGTAAGATTTTCTACCTCTTCAACTTGCGGAATGACCACCCTGTCATTTCCAAGTACTTCTTCCAAAATAAGATGGCGTTCTACATCATTGGTATTCTGATTCTCTTACAATTGGGAATCATTTACCTACCATTCATGCAATCCGTCTTCCATACGACTAGCATCAACTTCTGGTATGGTTGGGGCATCCCGATTGTTTGCGGGATCGTCGTCTTGATTGTGACCGAGATTGGAAAGTTTATTCGGTTCCGATGGATGGGCAAAGATGGCGTGATTGATTAGTAATTAGTTAACAAATTGAAATGGCTCACCAACCTGTTTTAGTTGGTGAGCCATTTTTTTAGTATCGTGAAACTGTTTTTGATGGGGCTGCTATTCAAGACAACATAATATGTTACATAATACATTATGCAATTCTAAACCTGTTTGATGGGACTACTATTCAAGACCATAATATCACCTTTAATACAGGTGTTAAAAGTGCTTTTCGTTTAGAACGTCGCCAAAAATTCCAACAACGCCTTATTAAATGCTGCCGACTGTTCCGCCATCACGATATGACCAGCTTCCGGAATGACCACACTCTGTCCTCGTAGTGCCATTTGAGCAGTCACTGCCGCAAAGTCGGGATTGAAGAACGGTGACTTGGCACCCGCAATGATCAAGAACGGTACGGTCAATTGGCGAATCACATCCCGCCAATCCTGAACCGCATGGTTGACCAACAACGGAAACATTAATTTCGCATCGAACGGTGCCTGCGCTTCCACTGCCTTGACGCGCGTATACGTCGCATCATCAATGTGCTTGAATGTCGAGTGTCCCAGCGGCATTCTAAAGTAGTCCGGAATATCCTGCCATTGAACCTGCTTGAACCCATATTGCCAGTGGGGTGTATTGATCATCTTCGGCGTCTGATCCACGTCGATCAGGGCCTTAATTCCCATATCACCATACAATGACACGTACGCAAACCAAGTCGCGGCCCCCATCGAATTACCGAGTAAAATTGGTTGTTCGAGTTGTAATTTTTCAATCAATTCATGCGCATCCACCGCGCGACGACTCATACGTAAGCCTTTCGCCGTGTGCTCAGATAAACCTTGGCACCGCCCATCTAAATTAATGACCCGGTAGCCCGCCTGAATCAGTACCGGGATTTGAGCGCGCCAAATATCCTTAGCGCCACCAAATCCCGTCAAAATAACGATTGGCTGCCCCTGGCCTTCATCCGTATAATCTAACTGAACGTGATCTGACGTGATAAAATGCATTTTATCATTCTCCTTTTTTGACTATTCATTCAACATGGTTGTTGAAATCTCGTGGCGTTAGCTTCTGTAATTTTTCTAGCCATTGGCGCGTTTTGTCATCCAGCTCAGCTTCGGAAAGTGTATTCTGGGCAATTACTGTCGAATCAAGCAACTGAGCAACCTTTTCCCAATCAATCCCCGTCGCTGTTTGAATACTGGTTTGTAGCTGTCGTACTTGCTCAGTCGTTATTTGGCCCAATTGTCGTGAATCACCCGTTAATGCTAATAAAGCGTTGACAGCTAATTGCTCTGATAGGCAGGCCTGCCATGTCGCTGGGGTTAGTGCCTCAGTTAACGTAATCCGCTCACTTAACGGCACAGCCGGCACTTCCTTGTTCAGAAAGGCCGTCCAGCGCGCCATTTCCTGGTCAACTAAGGCATACCCCTGCCACGGTAACTGCCGATTAAAGGTCTGTAACGTTTGCTTCGTCAATGCCACTACTGACCACGTTGTCTGACCATTGTCGCTCAATTCTGCTTGCCCGGCGGCTAACCACTGTGCCATAAAACGTTGCATCATCTGTCGCATCGCCGGCCGCTGTTTTGCCGCTTGCGTCAGGTGGTAACGCACTTGCAAAAATTCGCTAACCATTTCTGGCATAATCGCCCGCTTCTCCTGGGCCTGACGTCGTTGCTTTAATTGTCGTAACCGTTTCTGTTTGCTGACTTTTGCATAATGTCCTTGCTTGACCATCGTGCCACCACTTTTCCTGATAATTATATTGATATTGATATTGATATTGATACCTAATTTTAACGCAATAAAAGCCCAAAATAAAAGCACTCACCATTTACTGGCAAGTACTCTTGATTACAACGTTTCTTCCTTGTTACCGGCGTATTTATGGAAATAAATCAATGTCATGATGACCAGAAATACAACACCGACTAAAATTGAGTAGCGCGTTTCTGGATTAATAAACATGAAGACCAGTGTTAACGCGAGGAAGGCCAACGTTAAATAATTTGAATAGGGTGATAATGGCATTTTAAAAGGATGGTTCGCCATCTTGGCTGCGTTTTGCTTACGAAACGCAATTTGACTCACTAGAATAACAAACCACGGTACCATACCGGGCAAGACACTCGAACTGTAAACCATCACGAATATCTCACCAGCGTCCTTGAAAAACATTGGTAACACAACGTTCAAGACGACCCCAATTAGAATCCCGGTCGCAATCGCAATCACAGCATAAAACGGAACACCGTGTCGGTTTAACAGCGTCATCTTCTTTGGTAACTGATGACTTTCCGCCAACGTGTAAGTCATTCGGCTCGCACTATAAATTCCAGAATTTGTTCCCGATAAGGAGGCCGTAATAACCACGAAGTTGATAATCGAAGCCGCGGCGGTTATCCCAATCTTGGCAAACGTCTGTACAAATGGTGAACCGATCTGGCTTAACTTATCCCAGGGGTAAATGCTGACAATTACGAAGATGGCGCCGACGTAAAAGATTAAAATCCGGGCAACCGTTGAACGAATCGCTTTAACGATCGTGCTTTGTGGATTTTCAGCTTCACCAGCTGTGACCCCGATCAGTTCAATCCCTTGATACGACGCCAACACGATTGCTAGCGCGAAGACAAAGCCCTTCACCCCACCAGTGAAGAAACCACCATGGGTCCATAGATTACTGATGCCAATTGGATGACCACCATTACCAAATCCGAAAATAATCAGACCTAAACCGGCAATAATCATCAGAATAATCGTCACCACTTTAATAAGTGAGAACCAGGTTTCCAGCGTTCCAAACATTTTAACCGAGATCAGGTTGGCCGCACATAAGAACACAATGGCAATTAGACCCGGAATCCAATCTGGTAAGTTCGGCCACCAATACCGGCAGTAACCGCCTAGTGCAATCATTTCACTCATCCCAACGACGACGAACTGAAAAATGTTGCTCCAGGCCGTCAAGTATCCAAAAACGGGGTGAATATATTCAGAAGCAAACTTGGCAAACGAACCGGTATTCGGATCGACATACAACATCTCACCTAGTGCCCGCATAATCAGGTATAGAAAGGCCCCTGATACGATGTACGCAATTAGCACTGACGGCCCGGTCCACTTGATCGTTGAGCTGGATCCCATAAACAGACCCACTCCGATCGTGCCGCCCAGTGCAATCATTTGCATCTGGCCCGTACTTAATTTTCTCTGCATAAATTACTCTCTTTTCATAAAATCAAAGAACTCACACTATCACGGCTGACAGTATATAGCCTTTATCTTAGCTAAAAAAGTGCATCGACGCAAACACATTTAGTGACATATAGTCAGTACACACTTGCTGTAATGCGGTTCAAGCTAACTCGGTATAAATTTATCAACTAACAACACTTGACTGAAATTATCGGTATAATAAGGGTAATTAAACTAGAAACGAGGTTTCGTCATGGCAAATTACATTAAAGAAATTCGGGCTTTGGTTGGTCACAAACCAATCATTTTGAATACGGCCGCTGGTATTTTAGTCAACGATCAGCAACAAGTCTTACTGAATCTTCGTACCGATACGCACAACTGGAGCTTACCTGGTGGCTATCTGGAATATGGTGAAACATATGCCACGGCCTGCGTACGAGAGTATAAGGAAGATAGTGGCATTGATGTCGAAGTTGTTGATCGGATTGCCATCTTTGACAAAGGCGAGACAGCTTATCCCAACGGCGATGTGGCCCAAACAATCAGTGCGCTCTTTCTTGTAAACCCCATTGGCGGCCATGTTCTAACCCAAGCCACCGACGAAACACTCAAACTCGACTACTTTGACTTCGACAACTTGCCGCCATTGTTAAATCAACAAAATGCAGATATGATTCACGCCGCCCAGGAATATTTACAGACCCATTCGGCAACCAAATAACCTAACCAAAAATCGTACGCAAATTAATTTTGACTATTCGTTCAAAAATCGTCATTCCACCCATGTAAGAATATGCGTAACCAATCCGGACTTTCCGTCTCCGGTGTTGTCTGGGGATGCTCCGGATCGGCAATAATCGCGATACGAGCAATTGCCGTCAGCGGCACCTGTTGGATTTCAAACGTTTCGTAATTGTAAAGCGCTAAGCAGCCCACTAATTGTGCATCATCCTCATCCTTAGTCGTGGTGCTAAATAATTGAATCGGATAAATAACCTGGTCGACCATCCCTACAGTCGGCTGGTAATAGTGCATGGTCGTCAACTCATGATACGTGACTGCATGAATCAACGCCTGTAACAAGGTCTCGTTGACACCTTCCGTACTACCCGCAACTAGCTGAACATGACGCTGATAATTCGCCAGCGCATGATACGTCTGATCACCTAACGTCTGACGCAATTTTTCTACCGTTATCGCTGTCACGCTTGGTTCTAAGCGTTGACCACCCTGATAATTTGGTAATGCGGAGACTAACAAGGCTGCCAACTCTTGCTGCGTAAACGTCGCGTTGGTGCGACTAGGTGTTACTGGATGGTAAGGAACTAGCGGTTGCGAGGAGAAGTGCAATGCTAATTTCAGTGCTGGTTGCACGCGCGGATCACCAAACGGCGCCCAGCTGACCATAAAGCCGGCCTGCATATGAGCACTAACCTGGCCAACCCGGTAAATAACCGTGGGTTGCGCAGCATCAGCGACCAAGTTATCATTCAATCCCGTCTTGGTTTGAGCACTGATACCGACCACATAAAAGCTACTGGCGTTCGTTAAGACCGCTGCTGAAATGTGTTCATTTTGCCACCGCTGAACCACGTCGGCCTTCGCCGTCACTTGACAAGTAATGAGGCTGTCCGGCGGTACTTGTGACCAATCGGGCGTTAATAGATAACGTTTGGTAACGTGTAATTCATCAGCGGGCGTCAACCATGGCGATAACGGAACCTGCTGATACTTAATCGGGTGACCATTACACATCATGACAATTGTTCCTAACGGTGTCTGTAACGAATGCGTTGGCACTGCCCCTAAATTTGTCCTCGGCTTAGCCAATCGTTGGCGGATTTGCAAGGCCTCAATCGGACTTGGGACTGCAGTAGTCCGCCATAGCATCAATTCAAGATGCTGTTTTTGCTGATCCAATACCGTCACAACGCCATACAATCGTTGCCCCTGATCTATCAGTGCCGCGTACGGCTGGTTCTGATACCGGGCAATGTAGCCTAACTTAGCATGTTGCAACGTCCACACTGAGATGGCATTATCATCGTATTGATTGCCACTTTCTCGCTGGAGCAACACCGCCATACCCACTCTGAGCGTCGTTAACGTTGCCACAATATCATCGACATACCGTTCGCCAACGACCGTGACTGTATCCAATGCGACGGCTGCATCGTCTGTTGAATTTTGTTCAGTTACTTGAACAACTGTAGTCGCTGGAATTATTTCAATGTCAGCTGTTTCTGGCTCGTGGGCGCGAACTAACAGTTCTTGCCCCTGATTAATCACAGCGATAACCCGATAGGTCTGCTTCTTCAACGTCATTACGCTCATGCCAGCTTCAATTCGTTCCATAGCGGTCACCCCCTTAGCAATAACTTTATTCCATTATACGAAAGCGCTGACAGTATTAACAGCTTTACGAATTGTTTTACACGTCAGCTTACAATATCTTGAATTAGTTATCTAGTTGCCATCACCATTTCAGATGTTTCACGTGAAACATTCATTGGTTTTGCGGTTGCACATTAAAAACGTGGTTATCCTACAATTCAGAATAACCACGCCCTATTTTATCAATTTGCTAGTCAATGCTATCTACGCCACACAAGCTCGCACAAACGCCGCAAACAACCGCGCCTGCACGGAGTTTACCTGTTGCATCATTTCTGGATGCCACTGAACCCCCAACTGTAGACCACCAGCTGTCGCCTCAATTGCTTCAACAACCTGATCCGCACTTTGGGCCACCACTTGAAAGCCCGTTGCCACCTGTTTCACGGCCTGATGATGAAATGAATTGACTGCGATTGCGTCACTAGTGGTGCCTAAATATTCAGCTAAGGTCGTACCTGGTACGACCTTCACGTGATGCATGCCGTAAGCGGCCAATTGTCCTTGCATATGTTTTAAGGTACCCTGACCAGCTGGTAATTCACTCATATCCTGATAAAGATTGCCACCATAACACACGTTTAAGATTTGTAAGCCCCGACAGATACCGAACACCGGTTTACCAACGGCGTGGGTGGCACGAATCAGCGCAATTTCATACTGATCCCGTTCCGGATTTACCCCACCCAATTTAGGCTGGGGTTCCTCCCCATACGTCAATGAGGCCACATCTGCACCACCACAAAGTAATAGACCATCGATCATTCCAACGTATCGTTCAATCGTCGTTGCGTCGGTCGTTACCGGTAATACCAATGGCACACCGCCATTATCCGTTACTGATTTCAAATAATCACGATTCACATAATCACGGACCCGCCCTGGGAACATCTGGCTGTTCACTGTCACAACGCCTGGTGCGATTCCAATTATCGGTTTAACCATTCTGTCGCCCTCTCTCAAAAAAATCCCACGGTAACATGCGCATTACCAATGGGATTATCATTTACTTTTTACATCTAATTGTCAATGACTAAGCTCGCGATATCTGAGTGCAGTTGGTTTGACGATAATTCCCGTCAACCAGACGGCGATGCTCAGCCCAACCAATACTAATAGCGTCGTGCCACCAATGAAATCAATGGTTTGTAACTGATAATAGGCGACAATTCCCACAACCCACCAGCAAAAGTTCAACCAGTATGGTAACGTGGCGTGCCGCACAAAGTACGTGACGAAAATAATAGCATATAGCGGCGTGAAGACCGAACCAATCAAATACAGGAAGTTCTGATAATAAGTCATGGCAACCGTCAGCGCAATCAATAGCCCAACTACCGTCACACCAACGGCTAATCGATTAACATGGCGACTACCGGTCAGATTAGCCAAACTCGTGGCGGCCGAATAAGTATCTAAAAATGTCGTCGTCACCGTTGAAAAAACGATAATCAGCAATGCAACCAATCCTAAACCGGACCGTGTCAGCAATGCCGTGATATCAGTCTGACCTGTCCGTAACACAACTAGTAGTCCCGTCACAAACATCACTAAGCTGCCTAGCATATAGCCACCCGCGCTGACTAGTGCGACCGGTAAAGGACGATCAACACGCTGGGTATAATCACCAATTAGTGGCAACCATGAGAGTGCCATCGTAACGTTCAATTCAACTGCTTGCCCAAACGTCATACTAGCCGTTGATATCGACTGACTAGTTGTCGGTGCCATAAATACCATTACGAGCATTAACACCGTCCCGAGCACCAACAAGCCTACAACGGCATTGTTGATTTTGAACAGTAACTGACTGCCCATAAGCAACCACGCAATAATCAAAATCGCCACGATCGTTGCCATTAGTAGCGGACTTCGAAAGCCAAATAGCTTTCCACTAATACTATTCATGGCTAACTGAGCATTGACGATCATCACCGCCGTCCAGCCAACGAGTTGCAAGGCGTTGAGCCCTGACGCTAGTAACACTCCGCCGCGACCAAAAGCCAGTTGGGCTGACGCTAACGCAGACTGGTGCAGTTTAGCCCCCAAATAGCCGGCTGGAACCAAGAACAGACCACAGCCGATCAAGTGCCCCAATACAATCGCAGCCAATCCGCGTGTCAGCCCCAGTGGTGCCATCAGCGTACCTGTTAAGATTTCGGCAATTGAGATAGCCGCACCGAGCCACAGTAAAAATTGGCTCCGAAAAATCCCGCCATGTTTCATCAGTGCACCTCCGTAGCCGTTAGCATCGCCTTGACCGTGGCAGCCATATCGGGACTACGCGTTAACATTGAGATCACCGCAGCGCCAGCCGCACCAGTAGCCGCAATAGCTGGCAGTTGCGCGACAGTAATTCCGCCAATGGCGACAACGGGATACTTGGCAGCAACAACCAATTGTTGTAATCCGGCTAACCCGACGACTGGATCCGCATCGACCTTAGATGTCGTTGGAAAGATGGGACCACTACCAAGATAGGCAATGCCTTCTAATTGGTTAGCAATCTGCACTTCAGCTAAGGTTGAACAAGATAAACCGACAAACATTTGATTAGCGACCCGTTGAATAACTTGTGTCACCCGGTCGTCCTTTTGACCAACGTGGACTCCATCTGCTTGCAGTGCGAGTGCCAGCTCGACATCATCATCGACGATAAAGGGAACGTGCGCTTGCGCACAGCGTTCCCGCAGCTGCTGCCCCAATGCAAAACGCTCAGTCGTAGTCAACTGGCTATTGCCTTTATCTCGGTATTGGAATGCCGTGATGCCTGCATCCAAGGCCGTTTGGACGACCACATTCAGATCCTGTCCCGGCACGTCTTGTGTCCCGCACACAAAATAAGCACGTAATTGTGTGGGTTCAAATTTAAGCGTCATGAACGATCACCTGCTCACTTGGGGTTGCCCAATGATTCAACGGGCCATGACCATGCCCGACCTGAATACCATCCTGAATCGTCCCAGCAACGTACGCCTTAGCCGTTTTAATGGCCGCAGCCATTGACCGTCCTTTTGCTAATTCGGCGGTAATACATGCCGATAGGGTATCTCCCGTGCCGTGGGTCCGCACCGTATCAATCCGTGGGGCCGAAAGCCAAAAGGCGGTCCCGTCAGCCAACAGTACGAAGTCATTAGCTAAATCAGGATTATCACCATGCCCACCTTTAATAATGACATTGTCAGCACCTAACCCCTGTAGCGCATGTCCAGCTGTAACCATCGCTTGATTGCTAGTGATAGACTGTCCGGTCAATTGTTCCGCTTCCGGTAAATTCGGTGTCACAACGGTCGCTAACGGAATCAGTTCGTCGCGAACCGTTTTAATCGCATCCGCGGCTAATAACGCCGCCCCGCCTTTCGCAATCATGACTGGGTCAACTGTCAGCGGCCCAAAATCAACTCGTTTCAAGTTCTCAACAACGGCATGGACGTGTTCAGCATCCGCAAGCATCCCCGTTTTACAAGCGCGAATGTCTAAGTCAGCTGCTAACGAAGCAAATTGTTCGTCAATGAGCTTCGTTGGCATTGCCATAAAATCTTGGACCCCCAATGTATTTTGAGCTGTCACGGCAACGACTACCGCGGTACCAAAAACGTGACGCGCCTGCATCGTTTTTAAATCGGCCATGACACCGGCTCCGCCGCCACTGTCCGTACCAGCAATCGTTGCCACTTGTGGAAATTCATTCATTAACTTCGCGACCCTTCATTATTTTAATTAATTTGAGCAATTGTTTGAATTTCTGGCACTGTCACTAAGCTCAGCCGGTCAATCAAATCAATGGCAAATGTGGCAGGACGATCGGCCGTCAGCTGACTGGCGACAAGTTCCCCCGCTCCCGCTAAGACTAAGCAAGCCACTTGCGCCGCCTGGTAAACATCGGTTGGACTAACGGCTGCAAAAGCCGCGACGATACTAGAAAGTAAATCGCCCGAGCCCACATGACGTTGGAAGAGCGGGGTGCCATTAGCGACTTTAACCACGCGCTGACCATCCGTAATAACATCAGTAGGTCCCGACAATATGACACAGCATTGGAATTGCTGTGCACAAGCTTGAGCAATTTCAACCAGATCGCCCTGACCGCTCCCCGCATCAATGCCCTTCGCTTGCCAATCCATGCCAGCCAATGCCGCAATTTCACCAGCATTGCCCCGAATAACATCGACTTGAAAATCAGCTAGTAACTCTAGCGCGACTTTTTTTCGGTAAGGGACCGCCCCAACGGCCACTGGATCAAGAACGACCGGCTTATGATACTGATTAGCCAGCTTACCAACCACTCGTATTTGATCAATCTGGGTGGTGGTCAGTGTTCCTAAATTAATGCAAACAGCCCCGGCAATTTGGACCATCGTCTCCGCTTCTTGGACTTCAGCTGACATAATTGGCGAGGCCCCTAACGCGTTTAGCCCATTGGCAACGTCTTGAACCGTAACAAAATTGGCAATGTTAAAAACAATCGGATTGTGATCCCGTAAAGTATTCAATAATTGTAATTCCATAGCAATTCTCCTCCTCATTGACCGTCACACCAATTAAAAACGGCCACCAATCAACATGCATTGATCCAGTGGCCGCTAACATTAGCTGTGACACTTTCCTACGCAAGTTTGAGCTTACAGGTTCAAAGGGATCGGTACTTACAGCACCATCTCAGCCCATTTTTGGACACCCCTAGTGTTTAAAAATATTCAATTGCTAACCTCAGTCTAACGATTGTAACCGCTAACGTCAACCTTTCTGTTAAGTGAATCAACGCTATTTTCCTTTGAACAATTAGGCATTAAATTTTAATTTTGGCGCCTTAACCGGTTATAATTAAAAGCAAATATGTCTTTAAGAAAAGAGTGATTGAAGATGCAAGCACTGGTTGTGCCAGATCCATCCGCTCAAACTATGGAACAGTTACAATGGCAAGAACGCCCCATGCCCGACCTCGAGCTAGACGACGTATTAATCAAGACTCAAGCAGTTGGGCTTAACCCCGTTGATTTTAAATTAGTCACGGGTGGAAACGCCGCCTGGCAATTTCCTCATACGCTGGGGCTAGACACTGCCGGAATCGTGGAAGCCGTTGGCGCTGAAGTCACTAATTTTCGGCCTGGCGAACGAGTTTGTGGGCACGCTAATCTCGCCAATAATGGGACGTTTGCCGAATACGTGAGTTTGCCAGCGGCCGCGTTAGCTAAAATTCCAACGACTGTAAGTTTTGAAACGGCCGCCGCTAGCTTGTGCGCCGGATTGACCGCTTATCAAGCCCTCTTACGCAAAGCGAACCTGACTGCTGCGCAAACAGTTTTGATCCATGCGGGTGCTGGTGGTGTCGGTAGTATGGCCATCCAGCTCGCCAAAGCTGCTGGTAAAACGGTCTTTACAACTGTTTCACAACACAAACAAGCCTTCGTGGCGCCGCTGCATCCCGATGTCCAAATCGATTACCATCATGAAGATGTGACCACACGCATTCAAGCCCTAACGCAGCAGCACGGTGTTGATCTGATCATTAATACCATTGGTCATGCTGATGCGGACTTACCGCGCTTAGCTTACAATGGCCAGCTTGTCTGTGTATTAGCAACTCCGGAACACTTTCCAAGTAATCAAGTTGTAACTATCAGTAAATTGGACCTCGGTGGCGCCCACCGTAGCGGTAACCCAGCGCAAGTTGCCGATTTGGGGCAAATGACCGCCGCCTTATTAGCTTTGGTCCAAGCTGGCAAGGTCGACCCACTAATTACTCAGGTCTTGCACCGTGATCAACTTGTGACTGGCCTACAACAATTGCAAGCTGATCAAGTCGTTGGTAAGCTCGTCGTGACCTTTGACGCCTGTTGATCTAAAACCGAAGACACGAAAAACGCAGTTCAAGGGCGGCCTTGGACTGCGTTTTTTGGGGTGTTTTACGATAACCGTAACGTGTGTATCAGCTGGGGCTACGGTTATCAACGGATGGACGGGCGAGTCAAAATCGCCGCCGCTCGGACGTCCATCTTTGATTAATCATGACACCAATATCGTAAATTCTAGTAAGTCTAAGCGAAAGTGGCCAATTGTTCCTTCGTCAACGTATCATTCATCCGACCACTACGGAAGCCACCTAAATCAAGGGTAACGTAGCGGAATCCAAGTGATTGTAATTGACGGTTAACGCGGTCGTTGAAGACTAAGAAATCACCGATCCGTGCTTCTGGTAATTCGATCCGCGCAATATCGTCGTGGAAACGAACCCGGACCGTTGGAAAACCTAAACGACGCAAATACTTTTCGGCGGCCATCACTTGAGCAATATTGTCATGCGTCAACGTCGTCCCGTATGGGAATCGTGATGATACTGAACATGATGCGACCTTGTTCCAGTTCGTCAAACCGAGCTCTTGTGCCAAGGCCCGAACGTCAGTCTTGAAGAAATCAGCTTCTTGTAACAAGCTCCGGGCCCCCGCTTCACTACGGGCCTTCAAACCAGGACGATAATCATTTTCATCATTCTTGATCATACCGTCTAAGACAGCGGCACTACCATTATTAGCCGCAATGTCATTCAACCGGCTGTAGAACATCTTCTTGGCATAGTACCAGCTGTCAGGGGTGTTGTTCTTGATATGGTCATCACTCAAGTAGTCTAGCGTAGTTCCTTGAACGTTAGCACCTAACTCTTCAGCTAAACTCATCGCTTTATCGAATTCTTCATCCGTAAATAATTCGGAATTCGCAACCACGGCGGTCACATTGTCACGACCTAAGACGTCAAGCGCCATCTTCAAAACTAAGGTACTGTCGATCCCACCAGAAAAGGCCACGGTGACCCGTTGTAAATCCTTTAATGCTGCTACTAACGTTGCTTTTTTTGTTGCTAATGTTGCCATAATAAAACCCTTCTTCTATTTAATTTAGTTAATTCCAAAAAAGCCATGCATAAACCAAGCGGCAATTGCCGCCCCGACAAAGGGCGCAATTCCTGGCACAATGATACCGTATTGCCAATCACTATCGGCCTTATTGGCAATTGGTAAAATGGCGTGCGCAATTCGGGGCCCCATATCTCGAGCTAAGTTCATTGCGAATCCAGTGGGACCCCCAAGTCCCATCCCAATGGCCCATACAAGTAGGCCAACACCAATCGGCACGATCCCCGGCGTTTTAATCTCAGAAATCGCTAAAATACCCGAAATAAAAATAAATGTATCAAATAATTCCACAAAGAAATTCCGCGGTAAGTTACGAACGGCTGGTGCCGTACAGAATAAGTTCCGAATTGTAATGGGTGAAATCTCATCTGTTGAGGCTTTAAAATGATCAGCATACATGATCCAAACAATCACTGAGCCCACGACCCCACCAAGCACTTCCGCAACGGAATACGGAATAAATAAAGACCATGCGATATTTCCTAATAGGCACTGCGCCAAAACCATGGCCGGGTTAATGCAAACATTGCCAAAAATGAATAAGGCAACGCTAATCCCAAAACCCCAAGTCGTAATGGCAAAAATATGACCGGAACCGCGATACTTGGTTCCCTTTAATACGGAACTACAATGAACACCCACCCCAAAAATAATCATTAGGGCCGTGCCCATAAATTCAGCAATCAACTGATGTACCAAAAAATTACGCCTCCTCATCTAATTGGTCTACCGCCACTAAGGCTGCCTGGTAGACCGTTCTAAACGGAATATGAAATTGCTGTGCCAGCTGGGCACAATCCGCATATTCCGGCATCTTCTTCTCAATATCTTGATATGTCGCCACTTTAACTTGAACGTCACCGTACGGCGTTGCGACCGTCAGGAAGTGCCGTTGCATAATAGTACGTTGCCATGTCTGGTAACGCACACCAATCGTCGTCGTTTCTTGTAAAATCAACTTAGTCAGTAAGTCCTTATCGTTAACGTTTCCCAAAACCGTTAACTTTGTCGCCGGCCGATCTTTCTTCATCTGAATGGGCGTGAAGAACACATCGTATGCGCCCGCCGTTAATAACTGGTTCATCACGTACCCCAGTCCTTCACCCGTCTGATCATCCAGATTAGCCTCAATCATTAAAACAGCATCGGTCGTCCGGTTAACGATTTGCTGACTTAGTTTTTTTTTTCGAATAATACGGCTCGCAGTGCATTGAAACCACCCGTGTCCCGTTTACCAAACCCATAACCAACTTTAGTTGGCACGGCATTTTCCGGTAGCGGTCCGAATTCACGTACGAGCGTCTTGACCAAGCCCATCCCAGTGGGGGTAATCAATTCAGTATGCACATCCAACCGTTGTTGAATCGGAATGGCACTACCAACTCGCATCTGCATCACGGCTGGTACGGGAACTGGCATCTGACCATGGGCAACGTTAATAAAGCCACTGCCATCACTTAACGGTGAAGCCATGATGGTATCAATCTGCATCAATTCCAACCCAATACAGCAACCCACAATATCAACAATCGAATCCAACGCACCCACTTCATGGAAATGAACTTCAGCTAGTGGCATGTGATGAACCGTTGCTTCCGCTTGCGCAATTTCCATAAAGATCGCTTTCGCGTGGTGTTTCACGGTATCTGATAAGTCACTGCCGTCAATTAACGCCTCAATATCAGCTAAATGACGCGCTTCATGATCATGATGATGCCCAGCTTCATGCTGATGATGGTGACGTTCCACAAAGCCATGGTCCTTACCACCTGCAACCTGAACATCAAAGCTCGTGCCATAGATGCTACTCTGAGCTTCTCGTTGCTGCGTTAATTCATAACCGTGCACGTGCAACTTAGCCAATTCGGTTTTTAATTGCTCAAAATCAAGTCCTAAGTCGAGTAATGCACCTAGAAACATATCACCGCTAATCCCCGAAAAAGCGTCTAAATAAAGTGTTTGCATTTATCTTCTCCTTGTTCAGTTAACTGAATCTTACATTTGATTGATCATACTAGCTGAGTAGGCAGCACCAAAGCCATTATCAATGTTGACAACGGTAATCCCCGACGCACAGCTATTGAGCATGGTCAATAGCGCGGTCATACCTTGAAAACTAGTGCCATAACCAACGCTGGTCGGCACTGCAATCACGGGCTTATCAACTAGTCCACCAACGACACTGGCCAGTGCACCTTCCATGCCCGCAATCACAATGACCACCCGGGCACCACGAATCACATCCAACTTGGCAAACAGTCGGTGGATTCCCGCAACACCCACGTCATAGACCCGTTCAACACGATTGCCAAAAGTTTCCGCGGTTACCGCTGCTTCTTCAGCAACCGGTTGATCGGAGGTCCCCGCCGTCACCACGGCAATGTACCCTGGTGTTTTCGGTGCGGGTTGTTCTCCGACCGTCATACACTGCGCAGTGGCATGATAGACAGCCGTTGGTAACGCTGGTTGGAGTGCCGCGAATTTTTCCGCGGATAACCGGGTCGTTAAAATCGGCAACGTCTGTTGGGACAAAGCTTGCACGATACCCACAATTTGGGTTGCCGTCTTACCAGCACCGTAGATGACCTCAGGAAAGCCATTGCGGCGTTGACGATCTAAATCGACATTGGCAAAACCTAATGCCGCGGTTTTGCCCGCTTCTAACTGTTGGGCAGCCGCCGTCGGACTTAATTGCCCTGCCGCCACTTGTTGCAATATTTCTGCTGTGGTTGCCATACTACTTCACAATAACGCCTAAACCATCAGGAATAACCGTCACTTTAGCGGCTTGACCCTCGCGCGCATAGGCCTTTTCCATGGCTTCATCTAACGTCTTGGCCAGTTCCATGTGCATATTCGTAATCAAATCAGGATCAACGAGGTCTGACACAAAAATCACGTGATGATGAACTAAGATTCGAGCAAAGATTTGGGCCGTCCATTGGTCAGGAATGGTTTTAAGCCGTGGCGTATTGATTGCTTGGTCCAAAAATTCCTTAGGATCATCAACATCAGCTAAGTTGTGATAAAACCCTTCGCCACCGTGACCATCACGAGCACCCGCGACCATAATAATCGTGCCGCCTTCTTTGTTCGTTGCTTCAGCAGCGGTCATTCCTTTAACGGCCTGATAAATATTTTGATCAAGCGGATAACCACCATTCGTCGAAATCGCAATGTCACAATCAATGGCTGGCACACTAGAAAGTTCTTTGACAAAGTCACAGCCCACTTTATGAGCAGCTTCCATGTCACCGGCAAATGACCCAATGATTTTTTTGTCTTCATCTAAAACAACATTGATAATAAAGGCGAGTTTAGCGGTCCGAGCAGCGTACACCATATCCTTATGAATCGGATTATGCATTAAATTACCGGTCCGGGCTTTCGGTGAGTTAATAAATTCGCCGGAATGGTTCGCCATAATCGTCTTGTATGAAGCAATCCCAGGTAAAACGGACTTCCGACCACCTGAAAAGCCAGCAAAGAAATGTGATTCGATAAAGCCTTCGGAGATTAACAAATCGGCTTCAGCAGCGACTTTGTTAATAATGCAATCGCCGCCAGATGGTAATTGGCCAATCTTGACCATACTACTGTCATCGGTTGAGACATGCATCACGATTTCTTCGTTATTGACGATGTCTTCACCATACTTATTCACTAATTCTTCGTGGGTTGATGGCCGATGAAAACCAGTAGCTACGAGGATCCGAATCCGTGCATCGGGCGCCACTGACCGTAACCGCCGCAATAGGATCGGGGTGATAATATGTGAAGGAACTGGGCGCGTGTGATCGGAACTAATAATCACAATATTGTGCTTCCCACGAGCAAGTTCCTCCAGCTTATCGGAGCCGATTGGATTATCCAGCGACTTCTCGACCGTTTCCTGTTCTGATAATTTGTTATGATATGTTGCAGCTTGCGACACTAACTTACCGGCGTAATTTTCATCATCAATCTGAGCCGTAATTGTGCGCTTGTCATATGGTAAATCAATTGCAACCATGACTTTTAGCCATCCTCTTTCTCTAAAAACTAATTTTTACATGCACGTTTTGTTATACTAGAAGACGGATAACTTGTCCGTTACATTTTAAGTTTTCAAAAATAGTTAACAAATGTATACTTTAAATGCGATTGTCACAATCATGAAAACCGCTATGCTTAAGTAGCGTTACCGTCGTGATTACTGTTGAGAATCGCTATTTTTACTGACCTCAACCTTAAAAATTATTCACGAAAGAACTGAAAAACTAAGATGGTATTAACCGATATTGAATATTTACTAAGTTATTTGGAAGCCCATCACGTGCCGACAATCAAGAAAAAGCGGCATACTTACCTGACTTATCATGGTTTAGCCGAACACTATACGTACGTCTTAAAGGACGGCATCATCAAAAACAGCATTATTTTACAAGACGGTCGCGAATATAATTTATCTTATATTGCCAAGCCCGACGTGATCTCCCTGCTGCGTGATGAAGTTTCTCGTTCTACGGACCAACCGTTTAACGTCCGTATTGAGTCCGAATACGCCACTTTCTATCAAGTCAACCGGGTCGCTTTTTGGAAGTACGTCAACAGCACGCCCGAACTGCAAAACTACGTTAAAAATTATTACCGTAAAAAGTTGTCCGAAAACATTCTTCGACTGCAACGGATGGTCATGAACGGTAAAAAAGGAGCCATTTGTGCCTTTATCTATAGTCTTGTTGATTTGTTCGGACGAAAAGTTAACGAAGGGATTCTGATTGACTTTGTGGTCACCAATGACGACATTGCCGGTTTCTGTGGTATTAGCTCCCGGAGCAGTGTCAACCGGATGCTCAAGGAATTACGAACAGACGGCGTCATTACGGTCAAAAATCACAAATTTATTATTCAAGATGTTAGTTACCTCTTAGATCAAATTGCAAATTAGTGAGGTGCTCATCCGTGCATATTCCGGATAATTATTTAAGTCCCGCAACTTGCGGAACGTTGGTCACCGCGATGGCTCCCGTCTGGACCGTCGCCGTTTTAAAAGTTAAAGTTCAAATCAAAAAACATCATGAAACCCTGCCAATGCTCGGCATCGCCGCTTCATTGGCTTTTTTAATTATGATGTTCAACTTGCCGATTCCAGGTGGGACCACGGCTCATGCGGTCGGGGGAACCCTGCTAGCTGTCTTAATTGGCCCATGGGCGGCGTGTCTTGCGCTGACCGTGACATTACTACTACAAGCCCTATTATTCGGTGACGGCGGGATTTTAGCATTCGGTGCCAATGCGTTGAATATGGCGGTCATCATGCCGTTTGTCGGCTACGCCTGCTATCGCTTAGGTCAAAAATGGCATCACGAAAAACTAGGGCTCGCAATTGGCGCTTATTTAGGTATCAATATGGCTGCGTTGGTGGCTGGTATTGAACTAGGATTGCAACCGCTACTTGCTCATACGGCAAGTGGCGCACCTTTATACTGCCCGTACGGCCTCAATATTACCGTGCCTGCAATGCTGACTGCCCACTTATTAGTGGCCGGTTGGGTTGAAGTTGTTTTCACGCTACTCGTCTTTCAATTTGTAAAACGGGTCGCACCAACTAACCTCTATCAGACGCCCACTCGCCGCAACCAACGCCCATGGATCGCCCTGTTGCTAGGATTAGCCGTGCTATCACCATTAGGCTTGTTGGCTAGCAATACGGCCTGGGGCGAATGGAGTCCCCAAGAATTGCAACAACGACTGGCACAACAGCATATGAGTACTCACGCGCCTCAAGGAATGGTCCACGGGTTCCATTTTCAGGCGCTGTTCAGTGATTACGCCATTGCGGGCTTACCAGTCAGTGTCGGCTATATTTTATCGGCTATTACCGCTGTTTTGATTTTTCTACTTTTGATTCGAGGCCTTCAACATGAAACCGATACGTCCCAACACTGATATTCCAGCTTGGTTGCAAACAACGACGACAACCCCAACTCCGCCAACCAAAGCGAAGTTCTGGCACCGCAATCAACAACATTTGCGGCAATTACTCCACCGCCTCGCCCAACCCGCGCCAGTAGCAGTGGCTTCCCGCTGGCACGTGGCACCGCAATTCAAATTAATTCGATTACTGCTACTGGTTATTTTAATTGCACTGATTAATAATCCCCTTCTGTTGTGGGGCCTAGCACTCTTAGTTGGGTGCCAGTTACTATGGTTACCACCGCATCAGCTACGCCATTTTATGGGTAGTTGGTTGATCAGTGTCGGTGCAGCCCTGCTATTCGTGCTACCGAGTTACTGGCTGGCCGGTCCCACCACGCTATTATTCTTTGGTCTTAAAACTAGTCTAATGCTGGCAAACGCTCAGTATTACCGCCTAACCACACCATTTCAAGACTTATTGACTGGCTTGAAGGCACTCCATTGCCCTGATTTATTAATTATGACTTTGGCCATTGCGATCACGTACTTACGAATGCTCGGCCAACATCTATTGCTGACGATGGAAGCACTAGAATTGCGGACAGTTGCACCAGCTGCTCACCCATACCGTTTGATTGGGGCATTATTTGGCAACTTATATCTCAAAAGCTACACTTACGCCCTAGAACTGTACGCCGCCATGGAAGCACGCGGTTTCAATGGTCACTACGCGCATCCGGCTGTTAGCCATACTCATTGGCGCGATTATTTAGCGCTAAGTCCAGCAATTATCGTTTGGGTACTATTTATTTTTTGGGGGCATTAACGTGGTATTGATTAAATTGGTAAATATTTGCTATGATTATCCTGATACGTGTGGCTTGAAAAATCTCAACTTAACGGTCCATGCAGGTGATTTCGTCTGCTTAATGGGACCTAATGGATCTGGAAAGTCAACACTCTTACGCCTTTTGAGTGGCTTAGCTAGTCCAACTAGTGGCACTTATCAGCTCCATGACCAGGCCATTACCGCTACTTATTTAGCTGATGCCCAGCAACGGCAACAACTCCACCAGCAGATTGGCATGGTCTTTCAAAATACTGACGTTCAATTATTTAACACGTCGGTTACTGAAGAAGTTGCTTTTGGCCCCCGACAATTAGGTTTGTCAGCAGCCATGGTTGCACAACGCGTCACTGATTGTTTACAATTAACAGACTGTGCTAACTTGGCAGACCGGGTTCCCTACCAACTTTCGGGTGGTGAAAAAAAGCGCGTGGCACTAGCTAGCGTCCTCGCTTTGAACCCCGAAATTTTATTGTTAGATGAGCCGCTGAACGGCCTGACGATTGCCGCTCAGCAGCAAATGCTAACCCTACTGCAACGGCTACAAGCTGCCGGCAAAACTATCATCATGGCAAGCCATAACTACCAGCAAGTCCAAGCCGTTGGTGAACGTTTCATTATTTTTAACAGTACCCACCAAATCGACGCTGACCTAACGCGTACCGATCTTGATCGGCAGCCCGCTCGGCAAGCGCAATTGATGACTTTATAGCTAAGAGGAGTTGAGAAAATGCTTAATCCAAATACTGAAATCCATCGTGGTTGGAACCGGCGCGTTGTTACCGGCAAGACTTTAGCTGAATGTGATGAACGTTTAGTGAAATATTTAAACGATCAAGATTACGGTTCAGGTGAATTCGTGGTTTTACACGAAAACGACGGTAGCAATACAAATACCGGCTATGATTTACCAGATGGCGATACTTGCTACATTAGTTTCTTGATTTATAACAGCCGACTTTAAGTTGGTGAACACAAAAATGCTTACTGGTGATTAATCACTAGTAAGCATTTTTGTTAAACTTACAAACTATTCTGATTTTAAACCCAACTCGGCCAACATGATTCGTGCAAACGCCACTAAGTTTGGTCGTGACCATCGTATAACCTGTTCGTCCTGTTGACCAGCATAGGCTGCTAACGCCTGCCTGATCAATGGATGCCACTGTGTTGGCAGCTGTTGTAACCCCCATTCACCCCCGGCCTGCTTAGAAACAATTAACTGGTCTTGTTGGTAAGCCCGAACTCGACACAGGTTCAATACCGTATACATCGGTAACTGAACGATCGCCGTTTCTGCATTCGCAATATCAGATTTGATACTGTCCCAGTAGTCCGCCGCAGGAACTGGACCAAAGACAGTAGTAATGGCTGGCCCAAGCAAGACTTGTCCAGCTGCTCGCACAACCGTTAAATGAGCGGCAAGATCAGGGTCAGTACCGTGCATTGCCTTTAGGTAGGCCTGTGGTGCCTGTTGATAACGTTCATAATGATATTTTGAGAAGTGGAAATCAAACGGGCAAGGATGCACAAAATGCTGAGTCACGCTAA
This sequence comes from Lactiplantibacillus paraplantarum, assembly GCF_003641145.1. NCBI lineage: Bacteria > Bacillati > Bacillota > Bacilli > Lactobacillales > Lactobacillaceae > Lactiplantibacillus > Lactiplantibacillus paraplantarum. The sequence continues at coordinate 91,138 of NZ_CP032744.1, read as the reverse complement.
GTAACAGCACGTGAAACTCCAAACCTTTGTGTGGCGCTAATGGCCACAATTGCGTTATGGTAGCTGTCATTAACTGCTGTTTTTCAGCTAACGTTAACGGTCGCCGAACAACGATCAGATAGTCTAAATCACTGACTTGCTCGTTATATGAGCCTAAGGCGTAGGACCCGTGCAGGTAAATACCAACTAGGTTTGTTTTTAAAATTGCGGTGGTCGTTTGTTGAATTGCTTGTAATAAATGTGGTGTTGATAGCATCGCAAGACCACGCCTCCCTATGACTTAAACTTAGCGGTAACCGCGAAGATACTTAATGCGCTTGATCCAAGCACGATCCACGTAAGGAAAAACCGCTTGATGATCCAGCCAATCATCGCTGGCTGCATATTCATGCTGAATCAGCCACGCTTCATCGAAAAGTTTTTCCCAATCACGTTCGATGGGAATATTATCATCTTCCATAAATCGCGCACCTATGAGCGGTATCGTCCAGGCCTCAAAGTTCATTAATAATACCAATTCATCAGGGACGTCGAGCCAGAGATGCACAATGGCTACCCGGCGATCGGTATGCGGAACAATTGGATAACTAATCGTTGATTGCGGCCACGCCCAAATCAACGCATGTTGCCTGTTTAATCTCACCCGGTGTTGCTGATACTGCTGACGCAACCATTCATATGCTCGAATTTCAGTGTTCCAGCCAATCTCAAAAGGTGTTTCGCGCGATCGCGACGTCGTTAAAATATTGCCAGATTGTTTAATAAATGAGCGATGCTGATAAGTCTCTAATAACATATTTTCTCCCGTGAAGATGTGCTACGGTTCGTGCGTATCATATCATACAACACACTAAAGAAAATAACGGATTGCACATCACCAATTGTTTCACGTGAAACATCCTACTTCAAATAAACACGGGTCAGTGCTTCACGCAACTTTTGATTGCATTCCTGAGCGACACGAATAGCCTGCAAAGCCTGCTGCTCGTCCCCCTGTGGCTGTGTTAGTGCCACCCACACGTCAACGTTTGCCTGATGAGCATCAGCACTCAAATGCGGCGGAAGTGACGTTGAATTTAGCGGTGTAGGCAGATCAATTTGTTGTAATGTTAAGCCAAGCTGATCAATTGCTGTAATCAGTTCTGCCAATGGTGCTTGCAGTGGTTCTGCTAATGTCTCACTTAACTGTCGAAAACCAACGCTGTCCCCCAGCGCCCAGTTACCACTAAAACCAACAACATCGATGGGGTCATCCGTCCGACGATAAGTTACATAACGAACCGGCATTGGTCCCTGAGCCAAAAGTCCGGGCATTGCCTCCAAGTTCGTATTGATTTCGGCCAACGACAATTCCCGAAAGTCATGACCAACTAATTCGTAACGGCCACCAACCAATTGATAATCAACTAATCCCATCGCTTTAACTAGGCCGGCCTGCACTTTAAAGCCATCGTAGCCAACTTTTAGCGCATCGAACACATCAATCGCCTGGGTGTCCGTCCGAAAACCAAAGTTCGGTCCCGCCCCTTCTGAATAAACGAGATTACATTGATACTGAAACGACATCCCAATCACGCCTAAGTCTTGATTAGCCTGTTTGGCCTCATCACTAAACTCACCGAAATAACCAGCAACCACTCTAAAACTCATGATTAGCCCTCCTAAACTTTATTAAACATTTTTGAATCCGTTTTCATCTTTGATGTCATTATAATTTTTATTACCACACAATGAAAGCAATTAATGCGTACGAAGAAAATTTAAACTTGCTACTCAATATCATCTTGGCAACTCTATCAAGCCGATCGTCCTGACTAATGCCTATTTTTCTATCTAGCTGAATTTAGCTTAACAATATTTTTCCGGCTCTTGACAACTGATTTTCTAAAGCGGTATACTCATTTCAACAAAATATCGTCCTTATAAACCAATGAGGTGGAGATCAAGATTATCGTGCCCGCACAGAGAGTCATCGTTGCTGAGAGTATGGCCGAACGCAGGTAATTAAATGGACCACCGAGGGCTTTGCCGAAATTAACGCCAGTTAAGAGTACGGAAAGACGTGCGACATACGTCAGTTGTCAGGGAAATGTTAGTTTCCTATGGAGTAGGAGTGTACGCGTGATTTAATCGCTAAATTGGCGAACACTCAATTAAGGTGGCACCGCGGTTATCAAACCGTCCTTAACGCAGCATTGGCTGAATAAGGACGGTTTTTTTGACGATAAAAACGGGGTGAAATCAATGGTCACAAAACGATGGCAAAACTCATGGATCAAACTAACCAAATACAATTATTCTTTTGGAGGATCTAATCATGAGTTTATCCGGAACACACAAATTAATTTTAACAATCAGCAGCGTGGCCATTATTGGCGGCATCGGGTTTACCGTCAACGCCCACTCGCACTCAGCTACGACTAAACAATCACAAGTTATCAATCTATCAGCTAGCTCAGAAATTATGAGCTTAGATCCTGCTAAAATGACGGACAGCGTTTCTAATAGCCAAGTCACCCAAGTTGACGAAGGGCTCTATCGGCTGAATAGTCAGAGCCAACCGGTCAACGCCTTGGCTACTAAGACGACTGTCACCAATAATGGGCATACCTACACCATTCAATTACGCCACGATGCGCGCTGGAGTAACGGTAACAAGGTGACCGCTCACGACTTTGTCTATTCATGGAGACGAACCCTTGATCCTAAAAGTAAATCTGAATTCACCTATGTCTTCACGAACATCAAAAATGCCGACGCTATTGCAGCTGGCAAGAAAAAGCCATCAACCCTCGGTGTCAAAGCTAATGGTGACTATCAATTAACGATTACGTTAAGTAAACCCGTCGCCTACTTTAAAAAGATTTTAGCCGTTTCGACCTTTTATCCAGTCAATCAAAATGCGGTTAACAAATATGGGAAGAAGTATGGGACTTCCGCCGCGACAACCGTATATAACGGGCCGTTTACGCTTACTGGCTGGACCGGGACTAATAACACTTGGACGCTAAAAAAGAATCCAACTTATTACGACCACCAGCTGGTAAAGCTGCACCAAATTAATTATCAGGTTATCAAGTCCAATACGACTGCCTATAACTTATATCAGTCTAATCATTTAGATAGTGTGACACTTAACGGTGAACAGAGTGTCCAAAATAAAAACAATCAAGAACTCAAAACACTTGCGGGTGGTCAAATCAGCTTTATTCAGTACAATCACCATGACCACGTGGCTGCCAACCGTGAACTCCGCACCGCTTTATCCTTAGCCATCAACCGGTCGCAACTGACCAACAAAGTTCTCGAAAATGGTTCGCTTCCAGCCAAAAGTTTTGGCGTGCACAATATGGCTAAGAATCCCAAAACTGGTGCCGACTTTGTCAATGACGCGACCGTTGCCGGTACTGTCAGTTATAATCTAAAGCAGGCAAGGACGGCCTATCGTAAAGCGCAACAACAACTAGGCCAAAAGCAGTTAACCCTGACGATTACTTGCGGTGATGATGACAACTCACATCAGGTCGCTGAATTCATCCAGGGACAATTGACCAGTCATCTCCCCGGACTGAAGGTAACAATCAAGGCGATGCCATTTACTGCAATGCTGGGAAAAGTTTCTAAGGGGGCCTTCCAGCTTAACCTAACTAGCTGGAGTATGGATTTTGCCGACCCATCACAATCATTATCGATTTTGACTGCTGACAGCAACTCCAACATGGGCCACTACCAAAGCAAGGCTTATGATCAGGCGATGCAAGCCGCCGATGGTCCAGATGCTTTGAACGCGACCAAGCGCTATCAGGACTTAGTCCAAGCCGCTAAAACAGCGCTAACCGATCAGGCCGTTACCCCTCTCTATGAGGGCCGTTCACACCTGCTCGTTAAGTCACATTTACGGGGCGTCAGCTACAATGATTTCAGCGGTGCCGCCAATTATCGAACCGCTTACGTGAAGTAATGCCATCGTAACTAGTTTTAACTTTGTCAACCCAAAAAGCGTTTCAAGACCATAGCTTAACCCAAGCCGGTCTTGAAACGCTTTTTAATATAGAAATCTAGTTTTAATTAAAAGTCAATGTTTGCTTCTCGCCACCAACACCCGCGTCAACAAAAAGATCAGTCAGTTTTAACTCAAAAACGACTAACGTTGACCCGATAGCATCCCAAACCTGTTGATAATTCGGAACCGTTTTTAAATATTGGGGTAGCAAGTCCGTCATTGTCTTCGTTGACCGCTGTAACTTAACGTGTTGTGCCCGCAAATATGGATTACCGGCCGTTCCATCGTTAGGAATCGTAATAAACGCAATATCAGGATTCTGTTCATAGACTTTCAAAGCGGGACTCGTCTTGACTGATGAGAAATATAACGTATCTGGTTGATCTTCGTACCAGACAAAGTTGACAATTTTAACATCGGCTTCATTATTGACCGCCGTACTAAGCGCAATCTTATTGGTCGATTGAACCACTTGTTTTAGTAGTGAAATATCCATATTAATAGACTCCTTCGATAATCAGATTATTAGTTCTATTATACCGCAATTTACAATTTAAGGAACGTATGTTTGTTTGATGTGCTATCATATTTCTATAGATTAATTTTTGATTTAATCTCTTCATCATCATGAAAGCAACTCTTCGAAAGTAGTGGCCTTATGAAAATTATCATTGCACCTGCAAAAAAAATGATTATTGATCAAGATGCCTTTCCAACCTTAACTGAACCAATCTATCTTGATCAGACGCAACAATTGTTAACCCAATTACAACACCTCAGCTATTCTGAGGCCAAGACTTTATGGCATTGCAGCGATAAGCTGGCACAGCCAAACTATGATTGGCTTCAAAAAGTTGACTTAACCCGCAATCGGACTCCCGCTATTCTCAGTTATAGTGGTATTCAGTACCGCTACATGGCCCCAGACGTCTTTACCCAATCAGCTCTTGATTACCTTCAAGCAAATTTGCGAATACTATCAGGATTTTATGGTATTCTCCGGCCGTTCGATGGTATCGTCCCCTATCGGCTAGAGATGCAAGCACGGTTAGCCATCGGTCAGGCGAAGAACCTCTATGAATTTTGGGGCAATCAACTCTATCAGGCCTTGACCCCCGAGCCAGAACCAATTATCAATCTCGCTTCTCAAGAGTATGCCAAGACCATTACACCTTATCTGGCTCCGCACCAAATGATGATTGATATTGTCTTTGCAAGTCTCGTTGACGGCAAGCTAAAAACTAAAGCAACCCTAGCTAAAATGGCACGCGGTGCGATGGTGCGCTTTATGGCTGAACATCAAATCACCGATGTAGCCACCATTCGCACATTTGACCATCCTGATTATCAATTTGATGCCACCCGCTCATCAGCCAATCAATTGGTCTTTATTTACCAACACTAAAGCAAACACGATCATCGACTGATTGGTGATCGTGTTTGTTTTAGTAACTCTAATTTTTACTTTTATTTCCCGGGAAATGATTTGCACCATTTTTCTAGTCATGCGCCACCAGCCATCGTTGTAAGCGCGCCATATAGACCGGCGTCTCATCAATAAATGCCATGTGTCGGCTATGCGGAAATAATGTCCAGGTCGCATTGGGTAAGTGATCCACCATCGTCTTAGCAACTAATGGTGTACACAAATCGTCAGTCCCACTGGTCACTAAAGTTGGTACCTGCAATTGGCGTAACTTCTCAGTATATTCATAATCCGCTAACGTCCCCGTTGGATTATATTCATTAGGTCCCCATGCCACACGGTAGGCTGTAGTTCCTGCATGTTTCGATCGCCGTAGAAACTCGGGGTCCGCATCAGTGACTGGTCCCGAAGCATGTTGTTCCATGAAATGTTGATTAGCAGTCAGATAGGCGGCACTCGTAAAATTTTGCTGCCGTTCCGCATCCGCAATAGCGACCTGGTCTACCGGGGACATTAGCCGAATCATTCGGTGCTGTTCTTGGGCCCACAGTTGGGCCGAGGACAAGGTACTGGCTAAAATCAGGCTTTTAATACCTTCGGGGTGATAGTCACAAGCATAAATAATAGCTAGCATGCCGCCCCAGGATTGCCCTAACAAATGAATCTCGGCTAAACCTAAATACGTACGTAACGCCTGTAACTCTGCCACCCAAGTTGTTGCTTGCCATAATTGCGCATCATCAGGTATTGATGAGCGTCCACAACCTAATTGATCATACATCACAACCGGTCGTCTCGTTTGAGCGGCCAGGTCATCAAAACCTTCAAAGTAATTATGCGTTGATCCTGGACCACCATGTAATAAGACTAGTGGTGTTTTAGTTGAAGAGTGGTCACCCACGATTCGGTAATACGTTTGATAGCCATGGAATGGCATGTAACCTTCTTGCACGTCCAAAATACCACTCACTTTCATTTCTAAATTTTATACTTTTGACGCGTTATGCTAGCCGCTATTTAGCATTAACCTTGATTAAAACGTGCCAAACAGATGGATTCCTGTTCGTCAGCAATGCGCGTCCGATTCCGACCTCCGGGGCTGGGTGACAATTGCTGGAACGTAAGCCGACGTCGATTTGAGCCCGTGCACAACCCGCCCAGTCTCAAATACGAGTCTTATTCTAAGCCGGAAGCAACCCACTTCCAGCTAAGAATAATTTGGCTACTGAGCATTGTCACCAGCCCCTCCAGTCGGGAAGCCGCTCGAATGGCTGATGAACGGCCACTGAACTCAGTACAATTTGTCGTTGGCTATTTTGATACTGAACCCTTTAAGTTAAATATCAGAGTGCCTTCTCCACTTTTTCGAAATATTCAATTATTACTACGGTAATTCAGAAATAGTGAGTTATCACAAGACCTTTTCAATCTGACAGTTGATTGATAAAATTAACGTTTATGAAAAACAACGACAAATTCAGCAAAAGTTGGGTATATCCTTGTCAGCCATTCGAACGCTATCCCGACTGGAAGGCGTTTCTGACAATGCCCAGTGGTGAAATTTCACTTAGCAAGCGTCCTGTGCTTGGTTAGTGAAAGGCCAGTATTTGAGACGTGGGTTTTCGGCTCAAATCTGTGCCCACCACGTTCCGGCAATTGGCAGAAATGCCTGGAGGTCGGCGTAAGACACATTAACTAAGCAAGTTTACGCTAACTCGCACTGTTTCCAGCGGACCTAAGCTGGCTGCTTTTGAACTTACAAAAATGGCACGTCTTAATCATGATTCATGGCAGATTAACTAGCACCGTGCAGACTTAACTCTATGCCAATATTGATGTCCACCCGAAAAAGTGAAAACCTTAATTCCATTCTAATACAACTCAAATGACAACGACAATGTAAGCGCTACAATAGAAGTGCAGAAATAATCAGAAGCGGGTGAATAATGATGGTATTAAGTATTATTACAGTGTTAGGAATGGGATTAATTGCAGCCACTGGCGCACATTTTATCAGTGGTGCTCAAGCGATGCACGCAGGAACGGTCGGCCATCATATTGGTCAGATGCCGGCTAACCTACACCAAATCGACTTACGTTAATCTCTTAAAAATTCACGTTAATTTTTCGCATTGCTGTTAATAACACTAGGCAATGCTTTTTTGTCGTTCCTCCAGCTAACTGACCTTCCCAGGTTGTCACCTTGAGCAGCTTGACAGTCAAGCGTATCATTAACTTATATTATCTTTCTGTTCGTCTAGTCACGCTTCGACCGACCGTTCAGAGAAGGAGTGACTTATTTTTATGAATGATTTATTTGAGAAGGCCCCGATTCCCAAAGCTTATTTTCACTTAGCCTTTCCCGTTGTTCTTGGCATGGTTGCCAGCATGATTTACAACCTAGCAGATACTTTTTTTGTAGCTCAGACTGGTAATGCTGATTTAGTTGCCGGTATTGCCCTCGGTAGTCCGCTATTTTCGTTTATGTTAGCAGTTGGTGATATTTTTGGTCTTGGTGGGAGCGCCGTTATCTCACGGGTTCTTGGTCGTCATGATTATCACCAGAGTGCACGGATCAGTAGCTTCTGTTTTTATATTGCGATTGCGCTTAGCTTAGTACTAACAGCCTTATTATTACTATTCGAGCAACCGATTTTAGGATTACTGGGTGCCACGGCAGCTACCCGCCCCTACATTGCCGACTTTTATCGTATTCTGGTATTAGGATCAACCTTCATTGTCGTTTCATTGGTTCCTGGTAATATTATTCGAACCGAAGGACTGGCCCAGCTCTCTATGATTGCGACCATCAGTGGAACGGTACTGACCATTATTCTCGATCCCCTATTCTTATTTGGTTTTCACTGGGGCGCTGCGGGCGTCGCTTTTGCCAACGTTTTGGGGTACGCGGTCAACACCAGTCTGTTAGTCCTTTTTATGCGCCGAACCAAAACGCTCTCGTTAGCACCAAAGTTAGCCCATATCTCACGGCCAACCCTGAAAGCCGTCGTCGCTGTTGGGATTCCTGCCTCACTGACTAACCTAACCCAGAGTTTTGGCATGATGATTTTGAATAGTTACTTAGCTGCATACGGCGCCCAAGCCGTGGCTGCTATGGGAATCGTTCAAAAAGTTTACATGGTCGTTATGATGGTCATGGTCGGCTTTGCTTTTGGAGCCCAGCCCTTAATTGGTTACACATACGGTGCTAAAAATTGGTCACGACTGCGGGCAACGTTGCGCTTCGATTTAAAAGTCGAAGGTGGCTATGCAACCATTTGTGCGATTATCCTAATGATTTTTGCGCCTCAACTCATTAAATTATTTATGAATCAACCCGCCATTGTCACTATGGGCACACACATGTTGCGAGCAATGCTGATTACGACACCATTAGTAGGCTTCATTCTCGTGTTCACAACCGTCTTTCAATCAGTCGGTGCGGGTTTGAGTGCTCTAGCCATGGCGCTTTCGCGGCAAGCAATCTTACTAGGTATCGCCATTGTTATTCTGGCACAGTTCTTTGGACTAACTGGCATTATTTGGGCCCAAGCGGTTGCCGATGTCCTGACATGTCTACTTGGCTGGCTACTTTATCGGCACACTTTCAAAGATATTCAAGTACCATCCTCAAATTAATAGTACGTCGCGGTGCGGCTAACCATTAGTTTGAAGGCGTTATTCAGACACGCCTCAGTCTCACTATTAAGTGAACTAAAAACAGGTATTACCAGAATAAATTCTATTCTGGTAATACCTGTTTTTTCAACCTTATTTATTTTTGCCACAGCTCATTTGTCTATTGACTTGGGCCGGGCCAAATCCGTCTCTAATGATGCCGTCAAGTCCTTCAATAATTTTAAGGTCGCCGTCATATTAGCTCGATAATAACGCTCCGTCCCAGTTTTGCTGACTGCTAGAATACCCGCATCCAGCATTAATTTTAAATGGTGCGATACAGCCGGTCGTGATAAGGCGATTTGCGCTGTAATTTGGTTAACCGTCATCTGGTCAGTTCGGCACAGCATCACCAAAATTCGTTGCCGATTTTCGTCTTGAAGAATCGTAAAAATCGGTACGCCCTTCTTAAAGATTGCCATCGTTCGTTCTGCCAAGAAAACACACCTCTCTAAATATCGTTCGTATTATTAAACCATTTAACGCTTGCCCATTTTGAAAGTCAAGCATTAATCGTTGACTTTTTGTAAGTGAGCGACTAAAATCAACAGCATGCTTTGTTCAAGATGTTAAACCTTTAAACCAATACGTTAGGAGTCCACTATGCAAGCTGCTATTATTACTAAATATAAACAAACAACCCCCACGGTTACGGAAGTTCCTATTCCGACAGTAGCCCCCACTGATGTTCTCGTCAAGATTATTGCTGCCAGCGTCAACCCAATTGATTTAAAAACCAAAGATGGCGACCTAAGATTGTTACTGCAATACCCCATGCCACTAATTATGGGCAGTGACTTTGCTGGCACGATTACTGCTGTTGGCGCCCAAGTGACGGATTTTAAAGTCGGAGATGCTGTTTACGGTCGCGCACCCAAAGATCGAATTGGAACCTTTGCCGAATTTATCGCCATTGATCATCAAGCCATCGCACTGAAACCAGCCAACCTTAATTTTGAAGAAGCTGCCGCAATTCCATTAGTAGGTTTAACTAGTTACCAAGCACTGCACGATATAATGCACATCCAACCGGGACAAAAAGTTTTCATTCCCGGCGGTTCGGGTGGCATTGGGATTATTGCCATTCAACTGGCCAAATATTTTGGTGCTTACGTTGCAACAACCACTAGTGCAAAACATTTTGACCTCGTTCAATCACTAGGTGCTGATAAAATCATTGACTATCATCAACAAGACTTTGCCGATGTATTATCCAATTACGATGCCGTGTTAGACACTCGCGGTGGGCGATCCCTCGAAGCCGCTTTTCAAATTATCAAGCCAGGCGGTCAAATCGTCAGCATTGCCGGCCTTCCCAACGCGCGTTTTGGGAAGGATTACGGACTACCATTATGGAAGCAATGGTTATTGGGACTAGCAACACGTAAACTGAGTCGACTAGAAAAACAAGCTCAGGCTACCTACTCGTTTCTGTTCATGCAACCTAGTAGCCAGCAACTTGTGCGCCTGCGACAACTAATTGAACAGGGCGTGATTAACCCAGTTATTGATCGGGTTATCCCCCTCGCCGACATCAACAAGGCGTTAGAATATTCGCATTCTGGTCACGCCACCGGTAAAATCATTATCAGTCTTCAACCTAATTAGCCAACCACTGGCCTTCAGATCAGTCTTTTTAAGGAGACATGCTTAATGAAAAAAGTTTTAATTGTTGAAACCAACGTCACCCGTTACCAAGGAACTAACGATCCGACTGGTCTTTGGTTAGGCGAAGCCGCTGAGTTCGTCGATGAAATGCAGCAAGCTCAAATTGCTGTTGACTACGTTAGTCCTAATGGTGGCTTCGTACCCCTTGACCCGCGTAGTATGAAATACACCGATGCCGCCACGATGGCCGTGTATGAAGATCCTGATTTCATTAATCGGGCCCTCAAGAACACGCTCAAACCTAGTCAAGTCGATCCCGATGATTACACTGCTATTTACTATACCGGGGGCCACGGTGTGATGTGGGACTTTCCGGACAACCCTGAGTTACAAGCCATCGCACTGGCCATTTATCAACATGGTGGGTATGTGACTTCCGTTTGTCACGGAATTGCTGGCCTCCTAAATATCAAAGACCAAACGGGCCAATACTTGATTGCTGGCAAAACTATTACGGGCTTTACCGCAACTGAAGAGTTGATTGCCGGCAAGCAGCGGATTGTCCCATTCCTTAACCGTGAACGAGCCACTGCTCACGGTGCTATCTTTAGTCAGCATCGATTTTATCGCGAATATGCCATTACTGACGGCCAATTGATCACTGGTCAAAACCCGTTCTCAGCACGCGCGGTCGCACGCCAATTGATTGCTAAACTATAAAAAAACGGGCACAAGGCTCGTTTTTTTGCGTTAATCTTCAAAAATCCGCTCATGCAAAACACCAAACGGCGCATGATCGACATAAATCTGACCAGTGTCGTGAAATCCATTACGTTGATAAAAACGCTGGGCCACGGCATTATTTGCCAGAACAAGTAGGTAATTCCGTGGATAGTCTGCCTTCAAGCGGCGATGGGCTTGCATCATTAACTGCTGACCAATGCCATGCTGATGATAGTGCGGGTGAACATATAGCGAATACAGTTCGCCCCACCCCTCATAGTTCGCATGTCTGGCCGGACCAAATGTGCAAACCCCCACCACTTCACCGGTAGCCGTCATGGCCAACAACATATTTTGCCATCGTCGTTCCGGGTGCCAAGTTGCCGGCGTTAATTGCTGTAAATAACTTGCGGGCATCAAATCACGATAGGCTGATTGCCAGGTCTCATAATATAACTGTCGAATTTTTCCAAAATCACTGTCTACTTCAGCGCGGACGATCCGATAAGTTAGCGCCATCAGCCTGACCACCTTTCAATTCAAGTTATCCTTAAGTGAAGCGCATTTAATCATTGATATAAATAAGGTATTCACCAACTATTCATAAAGAGCATCAATTAGATGAATGTTTCACGTGAAACAAAAAACACAGTACACTCAAAAATTAAAAATGAATCCAGTACAACATGTTCATTTTGAGTTTGGTATTGACCTGAACTATAGCCGAACTCGTCGCATATTTAACACGTTTGGCAGAATTACGGCCGTGATAATAACGACCACGCCAACCATCTGCACCCAATCAATAGTTTCATCAAGCAATACAAATGCAACAACAATCGAGGCTGGTAATTCTAAAGAAGAAAGGATTGGGCCAATGCCAAGCTCCAAGTACGGCATAAACAATGAATACATAACCAGTGGGAAAACCATTGAGAATAGTGCAATCAGTACTCCCCAGCCGACTGTTGCTGGCGTGGTGGGTGCCGTAACTAATTGCGGTGACCACACGATAGCAATGAGTATGAAAGCGCCCAAACACAGTAACCATGTTTTCGATAACGGGTCTAAGTTATTGCCTAAGCTAGCCGTAAACTGCATCGTGCAAGCATACGAGCATGCCGCTAAAAAACTTAATATCAAGCCCCACGGCGAGAGCGCCTGCGTAATTGGAAACAGACCAGCAGCTAAAATCGTGCCTATCAATACCAAAACAATGCTAACCACTTGCAGTCGGGAAGGACGCCGATGATGAATCACTGCTCCTAGTAATGTTGATAACCAGACCGCCTGCATCAACATTACCGCGGCCACAGCAACCGGGATAAGCTTTAACGCCTGTATGTAAAAGGTGTTAGTAAATCCCGAAGCCGTTCCAGCCGCAATTACCAGTCCGATTTGCTTCCAATTCGTTTGTTGATTACGCAAACGCGCTCGGCGGAAAATTTGAATCACACCTAAAATCACAACCGCACTCAGAAAGGACCAAAATAGCAGTGGGCCATTGACGACTCCTTGCTGGCGTGCAATCTTAAATAGTGATGCAGGAATTCCAAAACTAACGGCCCCCAAACCAACAAACAGGGGCGCAATTTTCTTCACATTAATCATCCTCTCGTCGACAAGATATGTTGGATGCGTGCACGATACCACCAGTCTGGCAAGCCCAGTGAGTAGCGCATCAGCATCTCACCAATAATTTGCACAACTGGGCGTCCCGGTTGTATTTGGCGTTCTAACAAGCTGTCATAAAAGTCAGCGGCGACACTAACTAAGTGCCCGTTAAGATTGACCCGTAACGGCGCATTTTCTGCCACAAGCGCTTGCCATTCATAACTATGAGCACGCTGTTCGTTCTTAGAAACGACTTGTGCCAACTGTAAGTAATGCGCAATATCTTCTGGCAGTATTTCTGATAAATCAGCCAAGGTCTGCAAAGCTAGACCTGGCTGAGTTATCACTTGACTTAGCGGCACCACCACTTGTCTCAATTGTGCGTCTGTGTCTGCTAACTGCTGACATAGCCAGTCAAACCCTAACCAATCATCCGGCATGGTGGACCACCACACTCGTAGTACCGCCCCCGGCTTAACTTGAGATTTTAATGTTGCCAATGCTTGCTTAACAATTGGGTCATCGGCACTGTTGGCGAGCTGTGCTGGACCATCAGTTGTTAGCCGAGTTAAATCACCAATTTGTAGCGACAATGGCAAACTCAATACTGGCTGGTGCAACTCATGTTGCAAGGTTACCGCAAACGTCGAATTAAACGTCACATCCATCATCTGCATTTCCTCAATTTCTATTTTGATGGCGCCTTAAAATGTGCTAATTCCGTATCCGAATAAACATACGGGACGTGCGCCATCTCTGGCACTTGATCCCAAGCTACCGGATAACCGGCACCATGTGCACAAAAGACCGAGTCCGGTGTATTTTCTAAATCTGCTGTGGGGACATATTCGGCCTTAGCGACAACAGCCATCTCGTTATGACACGGCCGATAACCATCCACGATACATTCCAATTGCCCCTGCCCATGCGTATAAGCTCGAACCGTCTGTGAATAGTCCTGCATCGCTGCTACTGGCGCCGTTCCCGTAATTGTCGTTAAGTCAGTCCCATCCGTGGCCACGCTCGTATTCGCGACCGGTGCATCGAATTGGCCATTCATCCGCTGAATATCAGTCATCGCCCGGCCAACTTGTTCCTGACCAACTTCGAGACGAAACCGATACCACGGCTCCAACAGCTGACAATCACCACGTTGTTTTAGCATCATCAAGCCTTGGCGCAACGCCCGCCACGTCGCTTCACGAAAGTCCCCACCAACTGAATGAACATTGCTAGCCCGACCACTAACCAGTGTTACTTTAACATCTGTTAGAGGTGCGCCAATCAGGACACCCAATTGTGTTTTGGCTTGTAGCGTTGATACCACTTGGTGTTGCCAATTGCGGCCAAGTACTTCCAATGAACAATCGGTCGTAAATTGCAGCCCACTTCCCCGCGGTGCGGGCGTCAGCAACAAATGTACTTCCGCATAGTGCCGCAACGGTTCAAAATGACCGACACCTTCAACCGCCTTGGTAATCGTTTCTTGATACAAGATACTCCCAGTTCCGAACTGTACGGACAGTTGAAAACGATCTTTTAAGATTTGTTGCAGTACTTCTAGCTGAATCGTTCCCATGACCTGTACTCGCAATTCCTGGAGTGGTTCTGACCAAGTCACGTGTAATTGCGGATCCTCATCTTCAAGTTGACGCAAGGCTGTCAAACATGCATGTAGTTCTTCGGCTTGAGAATCAAGCGCATAAGTCAGTACCGGCTGCATGGCCGGCGATAAACCAGATGCCGCGCTACCCAGCCCCTGTCCCGGTCGTGTTCCCGTCAGACCGGTAATGGTGCCAACTGCTCCAGCCGTCAGCACAGGCGTTGTCGCATATTTAGTGCCATTATAAATCCGCAGCTGATTGACTTTCTGATCATCTAGTACAATATCTTTAGGATGTAATTCTCCGCCGGTCATTCGAACCCAGGTCAGCCGTTCACCCTGATCATCGTGCGTAATCTTAAACACTCGCGCACCAAAATCGGTACTCGTCGACTGCGGTTTTGTCCAATAGTCAAGGCCGGCCATCAGGGCATCAACCCCATCTAACTTGAGCGCCGCACCAAAATAACACGGAAAGACTTCCCGGCGTTGAATCATTTGCCGGACCGTCTCATCACTCAGCGCTCCCGTCTCTAAATAATCTGCCAACACCTCGTCATTTTGCATCGCAATCTCTTCAACTGTCGCTGCAGAGAGGATCGGTTGGCTGTCGCAAGCTGTGGTGGCCCCCAACGTATTAAACGCCACACAACCTGGCGATAAAGTTTGTTGGATTTGCTTGAGCAATTGTTCGCCATCCGTGCCCGGCGCATCCATCTTATTTACAAATAACATAGTTGGTACGTGATACCGGTCTAATAATCGCCATAGCGTCCGTGTATATCCCTGAACACCATCAGTCGCTGAAACAACTAAAATCGCATAGTCTAAGACGGATAGCACTTGCTCCGTCTGCGTTGCAAAATCCACGTGACCCGGAGTGTCCAAAAGCGTTAAATTGATATCATTATATTGTAAGTTTGCTTGGTGTGAAAAAATCGTAATGCCGCGCTGTTTTTCAAGCGTATCTGTGTCCAAAAAGGCATCGCCATTATCCACACGCCCTAATTGCCGCAATGTACCTGACCGATAAAGTAACACCTCGGACAGCGTTGTTTTACCCGCATCGACATGCGCAATAATTCCCGCTACAATTTGTTTCATTTGGGGCTCCCTTCACGCTTATTAAATTACTGCTTCCAGTATACCGGTTCTGAACGCCAAACGGTTAGTAAAGATCTGCCACTACCGTAGATTGGGACAAATCCCGCCCATGTAAGTCTGGCATTCAATTCAAAACCAACCGCTTTAACAACAAGACATCCTTTTGGGCCAATCATGCACTACGCAGTCACTTTGCACAGCACGTCGAAAAAGGTATTAGTGGCCATCAATATCAGACCACTAATACCCTTTCAATTATTTTAATCATTACAACGACTGTCGTTAATGATAAAACCGTTCAAAAGCGGCCGCCAAATCTACTTTGGCCTGCTTCAATGCTTGTGGTACATCGACACCTTGCGTTTGTAACCCTTGTGCCCGTACTATCTCAAACTGATCAAAACCCATGATTTCCGTGAACATCTTATCAAGATATAGCCGTGAAAATTCCATTGGTGTGTAACGGTCATTGCGAGTATAAATTGACCCACTGGCCTGCAGTAACATGACACGATAGTCATCAGTCATCAAGCCCACCGACCCATTTTCAGTGTAACGGAAAGTCTCTCGAGCTACTAAAATATTATCAATATAGTCTTTTAACCGTGCTGGCACGTTGAAGTTATGCAACGGCATCGCGATCACAATCCGATGATGAGCTTTAAACTGCTGTAAGAGTTGTTGATTGATTGCAAATAGTTGTTGCTCCCGAGCCGATAAGGTCACATGCTGAGCCTGTTTTTCCCAAATTCCTAATAATTCAGGTACCGTTGCTTGTGGCATAGCCATATCGTAGAGATTGATGATATCAACAGTATCCTCAGAGAAACGACTCTGAAAATGTTGCAAAAAGGCCTGTTCTAACTGAATAGAGTAGTGCGCCGTGTTCCGAAAGTCTGGATGAGCATTAATGATCAAAGTTTGCATATTTAAAAATCTCCTTATGATTAAATTAATCGTTGGTCGTAATTGACAACAGTTATATACTACAGTCAAAAGGTGCCAGTCTATGTCACCATTAAAATAGTTTTTTAGGAGAAATTATATGAATCGTTCTGAACGCCTTAATCAAGAGTTGATTTTTCTAAGCTACCGACAAACATTTCACGTTAAAGAACTAATGCAAGAATTTAACATCTCCAAACGTACGGCCCTGCGCGATATTAGCTCATTAGAACAGCTTGGCTTATCTTTTTACGTTGAGCCCGGTCGTTATGGCGGTTACCAGCTCATGCAGCAACAACTATGGGTCCCGATACTATTGAATAGTCAGGAAATCAACGCGCTCTTTTTTGCACTCAAAGCGCTCAGCTTACTGTCAGCGACGCCTTTTGAAAAATCCTACCAAACAATTTACAAAAAGCTCATGGCGACGCTGTCCTTAAGTAATCAGCGCCAAGTCGCTAAGTTACAGCGCGTCGTTAACTACTACTCAATTCCTAACCTAGATGCGCCGACACATTTAAGTGATTTATTAACAGCGATACTTGATGAAACGGTTGTCCAGTTGACAACCTCGCTTGTGACCGCTAAATTTCAAATTTTTGATTTATTATATCGACATGGAATTTGGTTCTTCAGTGGCTACGATCTCGACAGTAATGTTTGGGGAATTTACCGCTGTGATACCATTAAGTCTTTTCAAGTCAGCGAGCAACCAGCGCAATACACTTGGGAACAACTCGCCGAACGGCAACACGCTTATGATCGTGACCATCACAACATACGATACAAATGCGTGCTAACACCGCTGGGCCGTGAACACGTCCAGAAAAATAATTATCCTAATATGCGCTTAGAGCATCAGGACGGTCAAGACTACCTCGTTGGTGGCTATAATCAAGATGAACTAGCTTATATGATCGACTATTTACTAGGATTAGGCCGCAACGTTAAAATTATTTACCCCGAAGCATTAAAAACTGGTTATCTCAAAGAATTACAACAAATTCAGGCTTTTTATTGATGTTCAGTTTGCTGAACAAAAATACCGTTAACCCTATCAAGGTCTAACGGTATTTTTGATAACACCTTCGCACTATTTTTAACAGTTTTATTCAGTCGTGATATAATCCAAAATCGTATTCAAAACTTGTTGATTCTGGCTTGGCACCGGCGTTTGTAAGATTTCTGCTGTCGTTTGTTTCAAAGCCGAACCAGCAATATAACGACCATCATTAACCACCATTTCCCGTACATTATCCGCGGCTGGTTCTAAGTGAAATTGCAGGCCTACGACCCGATGATTGAATACAAATCCTTGATTAGCCACGCGGTCACTGGAAAACAATAAAGTCGCCTCGTCTGGCACGGCAAACATTTCTTCATGCCAATGTAGTACCGACAAGCTGGCTGGAATTCCTGGGATCACCGTACTCTGCCGATAAACGGGCGCCCAACCAACCTCCTTAGCTGGAGCTTTAGTGACTGGATAGCCTAAGGTCTTCACAATCTGTTGCGCGCCGTAACACGCCCCAAACAATGGCACATTGCGGTCTAATAGTTGTTGAATCAAGCGACGCTCTTGTTTGATCCACGGTAAATCATCATTGGGACTCATCGGTCCCCCGAGGATAACAAGCATCTCCGTCTCATCCGCCGTTGGGAGAACACCGAATTGATACGGATGATAGACATACATGGTATGGCCATGGGCATGCGCCCAATCGGCAATCATGCCAGGCCCCTCATTTGGGGTATGTTGCAACACATTAATTCGCATGGTTCGTCCTTTCCACAACGGCAATGTTTGGTCTGGGTATCGCCTGCAATTACCCAAGATAGGGTCATTATACCACGCTAAATAAAATGCCAATGGTCAGTTTATGCTAAACTTAAAACTAAAACCAATCGGAGGCCCCACAATGGATGTCCAATCCTTTTTTGAACAAGCTAAATCTACACTGAATCTGCCAAAAACAACCCCGTTACAGAGCGCCTATCAGTTTGGTAGCGAAGCCGATGAACTCGCACAACTCGTACTAACTGGCACAAAGACGGCTACCACCAGCGCTTATGATCTATACGAAGCTGATGAACCACTTCCAAAAGTTGGGGCTTACGATGTCATCTTAGACGCCCACGATCAACCGGTCTGTGTGACTCGTACTGACCAAGTCATGATTACCCCCTACCTTGACATCACTGCGACACACGCTTATTTAGAAGGTGAAGGCGACCGCACCTATGCCTATTGGCGCCACGTTCATGACGTCTTTTTTGAACAGGAGTACCAAAGTGCACACCAGCTCTTTGACCCCCAAACCGCACAAATGGTCCTAGAACGCTTTCATGTCGTTTATCCTGCGCACTAAATTAAAACATTGGGCACCTAGTGAATTCGCTTCCATTCGTGGTATATTGGAATAGAACTTTCATTAGGGGGAAAATACACATGCATACTATCGAACAGCTCAATGATGGGCGTGCGGTCTATTTGAATGGACACCGCGTCAATGTCGCCGACGTCCCAATCTTTCGTAAAACTTTAGCCCTGAATAACCAATATTACGCACTTCAACATACTCATGCTGAAGTACACACTTATCAAGAAAACGGTCAGCGCTATGATATTGATTTTAAAGTGCCACGTACCGTTGAGGATTTGCGGCAAAAACACCGGGCTTATCAGGAAATTGCACAAAGTAACAGTGGTATGTTAGGGCGCACACCAGATTTTCTTAATACTGGTATGGCCGTCTTAGCAGAACGCGCTGCCTTCCTCGGACACAACCAATATACCAATTTTGCAGCGAATGCTCGTAATTACGCTAAGGAGATCAAAACTAACGACATCTTCATTAGCCATGCCCTTCAAAACCCACAACTCAACCGTCAAAAAGCCATTAATAATATTCCATCCGGGTACGCAGGTGTTCATACCGTTGAACGTAACCAAGACGGCATCTTTGTTTCGGGTGCCAAAATGGTCAATACAATGGCCCCCATTGCCGATGACTTACTGATCTTCAATCCACCAGAGTTATTGCTAGCAAATGGTGATAGTAGTTACGCCGTCGCCTTTGCCACACCACTCAATAACCCCGGCGTCAAAATTATTTGTCGTAAATTATTGGACCATCCGGCTGCTTCAATCGACGACTACCCTCTAAGTAACGCCCTTGACGAAATCGATGCTTACATTGTTTTCGATCACGCTTTTATTCCATGGTCAAAGGTTTTTGTCGAAAATAACGTCGAAATGAGTAATCGTTTCTTCATTGATTCTGGCATGTTCATTCATACGTCCCATCAAGACGAGGTTCGTGGCATTACCAAACTCGAATTAGCAACTAGTTTGGCAATTCGTATCGCACATATCCTAGGTTTAGATGGGTTCCTAGGGGTCCAAGAAAAACTTGGTCGTTTGACGGCTAATCTTGAGCTCATCAAAGGCACCATCACTCGCTCAGAAGACGATGGTCATTTGGATAAATTTGGCATCTATACACCAAGTCTACAAGCATTACAGGCCGTCCGTTCAAACCTTCCCGAATTCTATGATGAGGCGCTCAGGGTAACCCAACACTTAGCAGCCGGTTCCATGGTTGGCGTACCTAGCTTTGCAGAATTTAATGGTGATAACGCCGCTATCTTAAACCAGGCTCTGACCACCGATCGGGCAACGGCCCAAGAACGGTCTCGCCTGTTGAACTTAGCCTTCGATTTGACCAGCGCCGGGTTCGGCCAACGTCAATTAATGTACGAATATTACCATGGTGGCGATCCAATGCGCATTCGCGCTCAACATTATCAACACGCTGATTTGCAAGCTGGTAATCACATGCTTGACCAACTATTGTCAACTGATAGCGTTGACCACTAATAATGATAAATCACGCCAGTACTCAGGCTAGTTCCAACTGAGCATTGACGTGATTTTTACAGTTTTACGATTCTTGACTACCTAGTCAAATATAATTGACGCAGCTGTTGACACTCCTTGGTAGTCAATTCTAAGCCAGCCTGTAAATAATTTGAGAATGTGCCGTAATGGGCTCTGATAACTTCAAAATAATGACTCAAGTAATCTGCATCTACTAATAATGCCTGACTAACAGCCCGCTGCTGTTCCGGCGTTAATTGAGACGCCATCGTCGCCAGAATTTGCTGATTAGCGTGCTCACGTGCCTGATTCGTTAACAAGTAATCAGCCATAATCTGCTCATCGCTAACAGCCATGATCTTCAAAAACAGGGCCGCACCGACCCCAGTCCGATCCTTGCCGGCAAAGCAATGAAACACTAGCGGTTGGTTTGGAACTAGTAATAATTGAATAAATCGGCGATAACTTTGACGAGCAGTTGGGTCTAATGCCAATTGTTCATATAACTGAATCATTCGCTCATGAACTGCCCCTGTGCTACTGACCATCGATTGCAAACTCGCATCATTGTTCATGACCTGGGCCAATACATCTAACACTTGATACTGTACTTGTGGCCACGTGACATCGGGAAATTGATGGCGCTCGTCAGCACTCCGCATATCAATGATCCGCGTAATTCCTAACGTTGTCGCCAAATATTGCTTTTGCGCCGGCGTTAACTGATTAAGTTGTCCTGACCGATAAATCAATCCATCTTTAACGACCTGTTGATGCACATTCCGATAACCGCCTAATGACCTTAAATTAGTAATCGCTACCATCACCAGCCTCCTTAATAAGTTGCTATTCTAATTGTAAACTTCCGTCGAATAATTTTCAGTCAAAGGCCATTCAAAAAGTCGTTTAACTGCTAGACACTCCTGTCCAGTGGTTAAACGACTTTTTAAACTATATTCATTCAACAATCTTCAATACCATACTGTCTAATTAATCAAAATGACGCCATTCATGGTCCAACAGTGCGCGCGCAACAAACAACCCTAATGGTAGAAACATGATAATTAATACCGCTTTGGTCAACCACAACGAACCAACACTTATTTGATTATTACCAATACTATAAATCGCTCGGTAAATATATAATCCTGGTACCATAATTACAATCGATGGGACAGTCAATGAGATTCGTGGATAACCATTATAGCGATTAACAATCGAAGCAATCAAGCCCGCAACGAGCGCCCCGCAAAAAGCCGCAGCGGCCGGTGGCATGGCTGTTAATTCTACTAGTTCAAGCCGTAATGTGTTGGCAATCGCGCCAATAAAACCCGCTGTAATGGCCATTTTTTGCGAACTATTAAACATAATTGAGAAACCATAAACCCCACAGAAACTAGCCGGTAAACGTAATAAAAGAATCGCTAATGGTGACAACCCTAATGGCAAAAAATCAGCGGGTTTAAAGTTCACTAAGGTTGCGACCAACCATCCGACCAGCGTAGCAATCAAAGTAATCATAATTGCATAAGCTAACCGTTCCAAACCCGAACGCATATCTAGCTTGGATATATCCAACATGCTCGTAATAAATGGGAACCCCGGAATCACGAATAACATTGCCCCGATATAACCAGCTTCATGTTGCGCTAGAATTTGAAAATTATATTCAAAAATTTTAAAGCTCACCATATAAGCCAGACAAGCTACGGCAACGCTGACCGCGATGCCTGCAATCGTCGTCATTGATCGTTTACCCATCAATGCACGAACATAGTTACCGAGTCCTGCCCCTAGAAAGGAGCAAATCATCTCTGGAATACCGCCGCCGAGTAAAAAGATGAATCCGCTACATGCTAATCCGGCTGCTAATCCTAAAACCACTGGTGAATACTGTTTAGGGCGCACTTGCACCTCATCAATGGCCGCATGTACTTGCGCCACCGTTAATCGAGCATACTGCTTATCGAAATCCTTGACAAATTGTTCTAAAATATTTAGCTTATCCGTATTGACGCCGGTGTTCGGTAAAGATAATACTTGTGTATAGCTACGTTCGTGATGAAAACACGTGTATTGAATCGAAATCAAGCCAATGTCCGCCGAACACGTCAAGTTAAGACTGCGGGCAATCTTATTCATCGCGTCACGAACTCGCCACGCCCCCGTACCACACGACAACATCAGAATACCAACTCGACCGACAATTGAAGTCCGCTCCTGCAAACTTGCGTGCTTAGCCGGCACATCTTCATTACGGATAAAGTCCTTCCACGGAATTGTCATATGATGTCGTTGCGATAATGGCATCATAGACTTACGATCATTATTCATAGTTTCCTCCATATTAATTGGTAACAATCATTAACAAGCTCCTCTTTATTTTAGGCTAGTTCTGCTATTTTGAATAGCTGTTCACAGATTTAAATAAGCAATGTTTCACGTGAAACATTGCTTATTGATCGTCACCTTGCAAAAAAACTACCTTGCTAATCTCAATAGTACTAGAGATTGCAAGATAGTTCCTAAATATTAAGATCATATAGATTTTATGCTAAGGCTGCTTCCAAATTAGCTAAGGTTAATTCACTCGTTGACTTAAAGTTAACGTCTGCCCCCGTCAAAATGGCAGGATCCCCAATACCAATCGACGTCTCACCAGCACCATTAATCG
The DNA here is from genome assembly GCF_003641145.1 of Lactiplantibacillus paraplantarum. Taxonomy (NCBI): domain Bacteria; kingdom Bacillati; phylum Bacillota; class Bacilli; order Lactobacillales; family Lactobacillaceae; genus Lactiplantibacillus; species Lactiplantibacillus paraplantarum. The sequence goes on along the minus strand of NZ_CP032744.1, from coordinate 67,880 downwards.
ACTGAATTCCAACCTTAGCGTCTTCAACACCCGCACATTCTTCCGGTTTAAGCCCCAGTACTTCTGCACCACGCGCAAAAATTTCTGGATCGGGCTTGCCGTGTTTTAAGGTCGCTGGATCAACCCGTGCTTCAAAGTAATGTGCCAATCCTAATTGTTCTAGAACAAGTGGTGAATTCTTAGAAGCTGAGGCTAATGATAAGCGATAACCATGCTTAGCTAAGTCAGCTAAAAAGGCCTCAATACCAGGTAAAATTGCCGTTTTATCCATACCTTTCAATAGGTTCAAGTAATTCGTATTTTTCTTAGTCGCGTAAGCCTCTTTTTCAGCTTCTGTATAATCGTTTTCCTTACCACCTGTTTTCAGGATCAGATTCAACGAATCCATTCGGCTAACACCCTTCAAGTTATCGGCGAGCTCTTCACTCCAGGCCACGCCCAACTCATCAGCTAATTGATGCCAAGCTTGTGAGTGGTAGACGGACGTATCCGCAATCACGCCATCCAAATCAAATACAAACCCTTTAATATCCGTAAATTTACTCATTAATGTTTCCTCCTTGTGAATTACCCACACAATTAATTTATACTGATTAAACAACTATGCCATTATCTATAGACACTGCAAAACTTGATTTAGCCTATTCGCCCTTGAAAGACATTGTTATAACTCACTTACATTATAAAACGCTTTCAGCCTCAATGCAACCGGTTGCATAACTATTTTAATGATACAGCTCATGCTGAATAGTTCAGCCAGTGCCTCTTAGCTCAATAAATACGCGTTTATTATTGACAGTTATCAACTCACCGATTTATTAAATTTTACTGACACGGCCGTCTTTTCACAACCGGTTGCACACTTTTAGCTTCGCTTAGTCTTGGGTTGGGATTGGAATATCCGGTCGATACTGGTACTGATGTTGTACTAAAAATTGCTGTAATTTAAAACTAGCGGCTAATTTAAAACACGTTTCAGCATCCCGTAAGTCACATCCCGTTAACTCACTAATATGTTGTAGTCGATTACGCAGAGTATTTGGATGAACATATAATTGCTTAGCCGTTCGGGTCAAATTACAAGTCGCATGTAAGTATGCATCTAACGTCGGCAATAGTTCAGCATGATTTTGCTGGTCATAAGCCAGCAACAAGCGTAATGCCGGGTTAATAAAGAAAGGTAAAATTTCGAGATGATTGACCCGAGCTAATGCTAAATTATAAAACTGGTCTTCACAAAAAATCACCCGACCCCGGCCAGTCTTCAATTGCGCCGTTCGTTCACAAACCGTATACGCCGCAAACGTATCTTCTGGATTAACATAGTGTTGGGAAACGATTAGGCGACAATCTGCTTGCTTGGTAATTTGTTGGAGCGCTATTTTGAATTGATTCTGATTGTATGCGGCCAAACCAATTGAAATCAACGCCATACATTGCTGATGATAGGTGGAAACTAACACTTGCTTAAACCGTGGTAACATTAAATATTGGAGCCGTTGTTGTAAAATCATCGGCGCCTGATCAGCTAATGGCTCACAGCGAATCAGAACCATCGCAGTTGGTAGTTGCACATGTTGTTCAGCAAACTGATCAGCAAATGTTCCTCCCTGCCGCTCAGTTAACAATAAATTCAATAATCGGTCTCGTTGTGACTCAGCAGTCGGCATAATTTGATTTTTAACTAACGATCCAGCAATAACCTGGCCAATCGCATTAATGAGGAGTGCCTGCTGGTCATTTAACGGTTGATTGAGTGCCGGCATGACTAAATAACCAATGGGCTCGGTTCCATTCGCTAATGGCGTAATTAACATCGGCCCTGCTGACAAACGATCCTCCGCCACATAGACCTGCGTCAAAAAATCAGGCGTGTCCGGCGCAAACCCATGATCCAACAACCACTGGCCAACCCGGTTCGTTTCAACTGCCGCATGGATACTCGTTCCATTCAGTTGCGTTGTATGTGAACGAGTCAGAATCTCACCATTTAAATCAATAATCGCCAGCGGATTTTTCAGCAGCCGGACCGCTTGCGCCAATGTTGTATCAAAGTCTGCCGTAATCGCATTAATGGCTAGCTGATTGATGGCCGCTTGAATTTGAATATCATGATGTAAACACTTACCGAGTGTCATTAACAATTTTAGTAACTGATTCTGAGCAGCAATCACCGTGGTTAATCTCACACCCAAATTAACCACACCAACCGTTCGCCGGTGGCCGTGCCAACTATAAGATAATCGAACAATCTGGCTCGATTCGGGTTGCAAATACAGGCGATGCACCATCAAAGCTTCTGTCATATCAACAAATTGAACGTGTGTCACTTCAGGATTATGTGTAAATTTTGTATCAATGTTTACCTCAAATGCTGCAGCTAACTGCCGCAATAACGGTTTTAATTGCATGATCGATTAGCCTCCTTAGTCGCTCTTATCGCCTTCATCATAAGCAATGTAAGCGCTTTTGTAAAGCTGGTTACTGATGGACTGACCAGTGGCTCTTATTTAAGCTTTAACTTATCAGCCGTTCAAAAAAAGAGCGGGTTAGCCGCTCTTTTCACAAACTTATTATGTTAATTTCAACCGAGAAAATCGGTCTGGGTCTTAGCATCGTACCGGGTGGTATGCAGCGGTTCCTGTGCCGCTTTCCCAATCGCAATCCCCATTACTGGCACGTATCGTTTAGGATCAAGACCCAATGTTGGAATCATCTTCTCAAAATCGATACCGGAGAAGGCATTGGCGTCATACCCATGAGCCCGTGCAACTAGTAGCAACTGCATCCCAACAACGGAACAGTCAATCGTCGCATCAAATTTCAAGAAATCTGGCGTTGCATTTTCATATAGTGGTAAGAAAGTTCCCAGAATTTGATCCAAACGCTCCTTCGTAATATTACCGTCTTGATAAACCTTGTTCCAGACATCGCGGTAAACATAGTGCGACTGAGTATCACCGGCAATAAAGACGATGGCTGATGCACTGTCAACTTGCGGATAATTGAACTTCATCACAGCCTGTTTGAATTTAGCCTTTGCTTCGGGCGTATCAATCACTACAAAGTGCCATGACTGTAAATTACATGCCGATGGCGCAGTGGCTGCTTCCGCAATCATCTTTTGTAACTCAGCACGCTCAATTTTGACATCCGGGTCAAACTGCCGCACTGAATGGCGGTTAAACATCACGTCTGCTAAATCATTGTTCACTAGACTTTTTACTGCTTCTGACATCAGCTATTCCTCACTTTCATAATCAGCTTAAATAATATAGGTAGCTGCCTTTGGATTGAAGAAACTCCGGTCATAGCGGCCCGTTAAAAGCTTAGGCATCGTTGTCGCGGCATCAACTTCGTCCAATTTCAAAGTATTAAACATCACTGACGTATCAAAATGGAACCATGCAGCGCCAAGTGGCTTCAAAACCTTCAGTTCGCCAAACGGATCATCATCGGTTGACTCCAACTGAATGCTTAGATTCCCAGGTTCAACTTGATCAGCTAAGGACCGTAATTGAGTCGCAACTAATTGGACATTACTGAAATGGTTCGTCCCATCTTCATGTTGATCAATGTCATATTTGTAGAAGAAACTATTCATTTCGGCTTCCTTACCTAACGCGAGCTGCCCCGCAAATTGTTTCATAATTGACGGATCATTCAGTTCACCGGCCGTCCACGAAACGTTCAGTAATGTCTTGCCATGGCGTTCGACCGTGGCCGTCGCACTGTTGTCATTCCGACGTAATTCGATGGCATCCGCCAGCTTCTTAGGAATTCCAGCACCTTCACGCCCTGCAATCACACCACTTTCCGCGCCGGGTCCGTGGAGCAGTAAATTGATTGGATAGGCCCCCATCATCTTATCTTTATAGCTAACGAGAGCAAATAGACTTTCTTCAAGGTATGGGGCACTGAAGGTTGGTTTGCCCATATGAACGACATAGCCGCAAACTACCGGTGCCATTAATTTTAATGGAGCTGGAATTAAAGCCTTAAGCACCGCTTCGTCAGTGGCATAAGCAAACCCAATGCCTTCTTGGTCATTCATGCTTGGTGCCGTCAAAAAGTTCTTAACATCCTGATCACTTGCAATAAAACTTGCCATGGTAAAACACTCCTTTGTCTGCGTGACGATTGTTACATAATCCCGTCCATAATGTGAACGTCTGGTGCACCATCCGTGACGATCCGTTTAACTCGATCTTCAATCAATGGGTTATATTCGGGATGAGTCAAAATATAAAACCGGTTATCCTCTAAGGCTTTAAAAACGGTATCGGCAATCGTATCAATCGGTTTCCCATTGGTAATAACATACTTCGCAAACTGTTGCCCCTTTAAGTACGCTTCACTTTGATAATATGGGTCCGTTGGATCACTGTATTGCGCTGGTCGGTGATTCTCAGTGTGATAGAGATCCGTCTGCACGAATCCTGGACACATCACGTGCATGTCAATGTCAATATCGGCACGCTGTAAATCATAAGCCGTCGCCTCAGTCATCCCTACGGAAGCAAACTTGCTGGCATGGTACGATGGCATTCCGGGTGTATCCACCAAACCGGCAATTGAAGCCACGTTAAGAATATCCGCGTGGGTTTTCTGTTGAATCATAATGGGAATAATGCGCTTCATCGCATAGACTTGACTCATTAGATTGATATGCATGATCCATTCCCAATCACGAGTCGGCAATTCCCAAATCCGGCCGGGTAATGCGATTCCCGCATTATTGATCAGCAAGTCAATGCGACCAAATTTTTCCATTGCCTGTTCGACAGCGTCATCCACACTCGCTTCCTTAGTAACATCGGCTGTAATCATCAACGCCTCGGCACCTTTGTCGAGAACGTGCTGATAACTCTCTTTCAAAGCCGGTTCATCAATATCAACCATGGCTAATTTCATACCACGATCGGCGGCACCCTCAGCAATCACTTGCCCAAATCCGTGTGCAGCACCCGTAATAAACATGACCTTATCTTTAAAATCTTTCATGATTCGTTGATTCCTCCTCCAACTAAATTGTGATTTTTTTAACTTGAACAGTCCTATTGAACTGATGACCGGTCATTCATCTTGACTACGCTTTCATATTAACGCGTCAGTCTCTTCGAGGTAATGGGTAAAAACACTACTTTTTACCACTATTAAATGTAGGTTTTATACATGTGTCTTCGTTCACAAATATAACTAACTTGGCTACTCCAGTCACTGAACTACTAGTAGCGCGTATCCAGACAGCAAAAAAGCCTCCAAGCTTGAGTAGCTTGGAAGCTTCGAATTTTAAATATCACAATTTTAATTTCAAACGATTACTGAACGTCTCTAACTCACCTGTTTATAAACAGAGGCCGCACTTGAAACTTAGTTCTGACTTAACGTTTGCGCTAGGGTCGTCACGTTCAGCTTAATTTGATCACGTACCTGCCGAAAGACTTGTAATCGTTCATTAGTCGCGCCAGTAGCCCGTGCAGGATCAGGCAGTGGCCAATGGTACTTAATCACTGTAGGCGGGGTCACCGGACAGCGATCACGTGCATCACCACAGAGTGTGACAACAACCTGACACTGATTAAGGTAAGCCACATCAATTAGTTTAGAAGTATGGTCACTAATATCAATGCCAACTTCGGCCATTGTCTGGACAGCTAACGGATTCAGTCCGTGAATTTCCACGCCCGCACTCGCAACTTCCCAGGCTGACCCTAATAATTGTCGCGCAAAACCCTCGGCCATTTGACTACGGCAAGCATTGCCCGTACATAAAAAATAAATTTTAGGCATGATCGCTCATCCTTTCTCTGGCCCAACTAATACCGGGTGGACCCCAACTTGCTGACGCTCCCCAACCTCAATCATCGCCATTAGCCTCAGCAAAGTAATTAAGATGCTGAATACCCAACGCGACGCCGGTGCTTCAATGTGTTTCGCCATCAATTACCGGATAAAAATCGATCGTTTGAGCACGACAACCCGATGATCAATGATGTAATTGGTTCGCCACCACTCATTATCTTTCGGATAATCAGCGATTTCCATTATCTAACCAATCATGCTATTAACAGTAACCCGGCATGTGGCCACTGATTCACAGTCCATTACTGACTTCACCAGTATTTTTGTAATCGATTTCAAAACGATTTATACTAGAATTGATGTTACCAATAGTATACCAACTTAGGCAGTCCGTGCCTATGACTGTCATACTAATTATAAGCACCTAATTTACATTAATTTATTTATTGGAGGTTTTTTCCATGACAGTAGCAATTCGTTATCAAACTCGTAATGGTAATACTCAGGCATTTGCCGAACAAATCGCAACCGTGGCTGGCGTCCCCGCAGAATCAATCGACACGCCCGTTGAACAAGCTGATACGCTCTTCTTTGGCGGGGGAACTTATTTTATAAAACCCGACAAATCGGCATCTGCTTTCATGAAAAGCTTAGATGCTACGAAAGTTAAGCAAATCGCATTATTTACCACCTCAGGAGGACCCGAAATGGTTTCGGACAAGGCCCTCACAAAGATCGCAACTGAAAAGGGCATCCCCGTAATTGGCCATTTTCATCAAGTTATGGGTGGCAAGGGCATGAAAATCATCGGCAGTGCTGGGGGTAAACTCAAAGCTGAACAGATTGAACTCGTTAAAGAATTTGCACAGAAGATGTTGGCGCAATAAGTGAGCTAATAGCGTTTAGATTGACGATTGCCGGTCTGAACGCTATTTTTCTGTCTTAACATTTACACGGCAGTCACACGAATGTTTGTCTAATTTGGCGCAAAACATCTATGCACTGTTGCTGGTTAGTATTGGGTAAAAAGGACTTCCGGACTGCCAGCTGCATGTAGCAATGTAATTGTTCCTTAGGGGCCAATGGAATCCCCACAACCTGATCACTTAACACGATGGAACCTGCAATAACCATCCCTACACCGATATTTTGGGCAACCAGTCCCTCAACTAACGCATTTGTCGCCGCCTCATAAATAATCTTAGGGCTAATCCGACCGCGCTGACAATACTGTTCCAGCGCTAGCCGGGGCAAGGCGTGTTTGGGCCGAGCAATAATTGGTATGCCTTGTAAATCAGTTGCGCGAATTGTCTCTAGCTGGCTTAGCGGACTATTGACATTAACCAAAACCTGCAACTGATGCTCCTCTAAGATGCTCACCCGTAAATCAGTCGAGTGTTCTGGCAGCAGTGTTGAAAACACGGCCGCATCTAACTTACCATTCCGCAAATCAACTAATAACTTTTCAGAATCAGCTATCGTCGTCGTTACTTGATCCAATAAGTGAACTGATATAAATTTTTTAATCACCCGTGGGAGCCAGATTCCACCCGCTACGTTTGAAAAACCCAATCGGACCTGCCGTTCATTAGCGTGCTGAACTTCTAACGCCATTTGAGAAAAAGCCTTTAAAAGTTGGCTAGCCTTAATATACAAGGTACGCCCGGCCGCAGTCGTTACTAATTGTGCTCGATGATTGGCCTGTGTTAACAAGATCGCATGGTATTCAGACTCTAAACGTCTCAAAGCAGCCGAAATAGCGGGTTGCGTAACCTGAAACTGGGTAGCTGTGGCTGTATAATTTCCCGTCTCAACTAATGAGCAGAAATACTTCAAATCACGTTCATTCACATTAATACCTCCACGCTCAGTTTTACTTGCTGACTAATTTTAACACTAAATAAACGGCAATTCGCAGTCAGTACTGATCACGAATTGCCGCTTATAATTAAGTATTTACCACAAACCTAATAACTTCGTCCAGAGTAGCCCTCCACCTAACCAAATAATATTAAAAATGACACCCACAATTGCGCTTAGTTTCCACCACTCCGCACTCGTCACATAACCCGTACTTGATAGTAATGCAGCAGGGCCTGCCGAATATGGCGTCGTAGACAAGTTGATTGAGCCAGCAAATGCCAACAATAGAGCCGCCAAGACGTGGGGCACGCCAGCACCAATAGCGATGGATAAAAAGCCGGCGTATAGTGCTGAAATCTGCGTTGAAACACTTGGAAACATATAATGTAAGTAGAAATAGGCTAAAAACAAAATAATTAGAACACTAATCCAGTTCATCCCGTTCAGTAAATGCCCCAACGTTTTTGAAAACCAAGGGAAAAATCCTAACGTCATTAACTTCTTGGACATCATCATAATGATTGACAGCCAGACTAAAATATTCCAAGCAAAATTTTCATTAAGCAAATCTTTGGTGGTTAATACGCCGGTAATTAGTAAAATAACGACCGCAATAAAACTAACCTCGGTAGCATCAATGCCAATCTTAGTCCCAACTAACCATAAAATGATGGCTAAAACAAATGTTACCGACATAATTTTTTCACTAGCGGTCATTTTTCCGAGAGCCGTCAGCCGTGTCGTTGCCCAGCGATGCGCATCGGGGGTTTCCTTAACTTCGGGTGGATAAACTTTATATAATACCCACGGAATAATTAGTAGCGATAAAACTCCCGGAACACAGGCAGCCATGAACCACTGCATCCAGGTCACTGTGATTCCCTGCATTTTGGCTAAGCCGATCGCAACCATGTTACCAGCCAAGCCAGTCAAAAATAGGCCTGATGTAATATTATTAACTTCATACTCAGTAAAAACTAAAAATGAGCCTAATTTCCGTTGGGTCCCCTGTTTTGGGTCAGAGCCCATTTCACGAGAAAGATTATCAATGATTGGGTACATGATGCCATTGACCCGCGCATTATTGCTGGGAATACCAATCGCCAACACGGCATCAACAAAGGATAGGGCGTACGCTAAACTCAACGTGCGTTTACCAAATAAGCTGACAAATAAATAAGCAATCCGCTTGCCAAGTCCCGATTTGATAAAACCAGCAGCCATGAACATGCACATGGCAACCATCCACGCTGTCGAATTACCAAAACCGGTCGCGACTTCGTCCATCGTAAAAACACCCGTTAACGTCGCGACAACAATCCCAATCAGCGTGACGGCCATCATCGGCAACGGCTTGGTGATACAAGCAATAATCGTTGCTACAAAAATAGCAAAGAGATGCCACGCGATAATACTAATCGCTAACGGTCGTAGTGGTGTAAGTAACCAGAGACCAATTCCAAAGACTAACGGCAAAAGAAAGCCCTTCCATTTTACTTGACTCAACATTTGCAATTCCTCCTAATGATTTCTTGATTGTTAATTTTTTCACATAAGCTGACATCAACAGCTGTATTCCTTTTTTCAGTATCACCATAACTTAATTTATAAGTCTGTCAATCAAAATTTAGCAATACTTAACCCGTGAATGTAATGAAATCAGCTGTACTAGGGCTTAAGACGACGTCTCTTTTGTTCATATATTAGATTTTATTTTAATCAACGACAATCACTGGCTTCCTTTTTATAAATATAATTTATAAAAAACTAAAATAAAGTTTGCTGCTCGCTTAGTTCCTACTTAATAATCGTTGATCGAATAAAACAACTTTCGCTTGTTATCGTTGTCACAATAGTGTTTTGCGAAACTGGTCAAAATTAAAGGTTGTTTTTTCTATACGATTAATTATATTGAAAGCGTAAACAATCGATGTACTTATCAAACTAAAAAATAATAAAGGAATGTTGATTATGAAATATGTCGCCTTGATTGGTACGACTGCACAACAATCTTACAATCGTGAACTATTACAATTTATGAATCACCACTTTAGTCAGCGGGCTACGATTGACGTCAATGAGATTACCGGAATCCCACTATTCAATGAGCCTGATCAAGATGATATTCCAGCCACCGTTCAAATCTTAAATGATAAAATTAGCCAGGCAGACGGGGTTATTATTGGTGTACCCGAATACGATCATGCCATTCCAGCCGCACTCAAGAACGTCATCGAATGGCTCTCATACCAACTCCATCCGTTTGCTAATAAACCAGTCATGTTAGTTGGTACTTCCCTTGGCGTACAGGGGACATGCCGTGCTCAAGGTGACTTGCGCAATATTCTCAATGCGCCCGGAGTTGATGCTCAGGTACTTCCCGGCAATGAATACATGTTAAGCTACGCTGCTAAAGCCTTTGATCAGAATGGTCAAATGGTCGATGCCCCTTCTATCAAATTCTTGGAACGGTGCTTCGATAATTTTGAAAAATACGTTAAAGCACTCAACGGCACCCCCGCGCTCAATGTGAACTGGCACGGTAATTACGACGTTATCGTTTTAGGCTTTGGTGGTGCGGGTGCATCGGCAGCTCGCTTTGCCGCTGATAATGGCGCAAAAGTTCTACTAGTGGATGCGGCGCCATTTGGCCGTGAAGGCGGCAACACCCGCTACTCTGCCCAACATGTCGTTACGGGTGAAAGCCTAGATAAACTAACCGCTTATTATCAAGCACTGGGCGCACCCTTTAGTACTCCTACTAAGACGCTCAACGCTTATTTAAGCGGCATGAACAAAATTCCAACATACTTTGAAAAGTACCTAGGAATTAAAGCAGTCAGTTGGAAACATGACATTAAACCTGGTGATGCTGTTGCCATCAAGAAAACCATGGCGGAATATCCAGAATTAGCTGGGAGCGAGACTGTCGATTTCGCCCTCGTTCATAAACGCGATAAAGACGCCGCATTATGGAAACTCCTCCGGCAAAAAGTGCTCGAACGGGCCGACAATATTGACGTCTGGTTAGACTCACGAGCACAACACTTGATTCAAGACCCCAGCACCAAAATCATTCAAGGTGTCCAGATCAAACGCGGTGAACGCTTACTTAACATTCACGCCAACAATGGCGTCGTCCTTGCAATGGGGGGCTTTGAAAATAATCCTGAGTTAACACAAACTTACCTTCATAGCAATCACTTGACCCCATTGGGCACCCTTTATAACCGTGGTGATGGCGTCAAAATGGCCCAAGAAGTTGATGCCAAAATGTGGCACATGACCAATTATGAATCTCACGGTATCTTACCTGGAATCACCTTCAAAGAAGACGCCAACGAGCGGGGCCGGCAAATTGAGCATTGGCCATTACTGAAGAACGGCAGTATTTTCGTTATCGCTGACGACGGGACACGTTATTTCCAAGAAGATGCTAAGCACCGGCATGGACACGTTTATACGCACGGTTCTTGGTTGATTCCAATGAAGAACCAGCACCCCTACTTGATCTTTGATCAAACCCAGTACGATGCCTTCAAACAAGAAGAAAGTCAGGCTGGTCAGTTACCTTATCCGAAATTCATGACCAAGCTCGTTTCCGCGCCAACGATTGCACAATTGGCAGACAAATTAGACGTTCCTGCTAACAATCTGCAACAGACCGTCACCGATTTTAATCACTATACAGAAGTGGGTCGTGATTTTGAATTTGGCCGTGATCCACAAACGATGCGGCAGCTGGACGGTGGCCCTTACTATGCCATTGCCGCGGCAAATGACGTTCTCAACACACAGGGCGGACCACAGCGTAATGAAAACGCCCAAATTCTCAATGTCAACGACGAACCGATTCCCCACTTATTCGGCGCTGGTGAATTAGGCGGTATCGTTGCGAACTGCTATCAAGGCGGCGGTAATTTGGCCGAATGTTTGATTTTTGGTAAGTTAGCTGGTGAAAACGCTGCTCGTCCAAAGGTAGATAGTGAATCTGTCACCGCCAACGAAGCCAACGGAATTAATGATCTTGTTGATGGCGAAACAGCATCCAATGTTAAACTGGCCGCTGATCAATATCTCGGCAGTTCTAATGCCGGGCTAGGTGGCAAAGTTATTGTGCGTGTGACTTACAACGACCATAAAATTCAAGCAGTCGATGTTATTCAACACCATGAAAGTGAAGATGTTGGTTTAACCGCTATCGATCAAATTCCACAAGAGATTGTGGCAGCCAACTCCACTAGCGTTGATGCCGTCTCAGGTGCCTCTGCATCTAGCCGAGCCATTAAAGAAGCGGTTCAAGATGCGTTGAAACAAGTCAAAGCTTCAGTCACGAATTAAGTACAATTCAAAGCAAATATGTATTTAAAAACATCACGTAACTCAAACGAGTTGCGTGATGTTTTAGTGTCCCGTGGCGAAAGTTTCACGTGAAACATTTTTAATCGAAGCTTTGCCAAGTGAATTTTAAAAATAAAGATACCAAATTAGCCAGGAATTGTATGTGTAAGACAAGTATCATGGCATAACCCTCATAAACACCATACTATTGCCAAAATCAGCAGCATCCGTTATACTGTTTATCGCTGTGGCTATAATCGGCCGCAATAAGGAGATGATTAATGATGATGGCATCATTATCTGTACGCAAAAGTGCTGCTCGTTAGCGACACTTTTCGACAGAACCTTTCAGAGAAGTGTCTGGTTTGAATCTGAAAGGAATTATATTATGCAACCGACAATTACCACCTATCAATACAGTTATATTACTCAGCAAGTCAATCAATTAATTAGCGCCGAGCTAGCCGTAAACGACCTTCAAATTAGAACCGTCGTGCGTGCGCAAGCCTTCGAGCGGATTACGCCACTGCTTCCCAGTGACGATCCAATCGCTGATAATTTCTTGTCCCATTTGCAAACGGACCGGCTAACCCGTGCCAAGGCTCCTCAACTACTAGAAACGCTAATTCCGTTAGTTATTCCGTTTCCATCCTTGACGACAAAGCAACTGAGCAAGTTGTTTCGCAAGGTCAAAAAGTTGAAACAGCCTGTATGGTCACAATTGGCATTACACGAATTGACTTATCTGGGTTGGAATGATGGTGGTAACCAGAAAAAGTATTTAGTAATCCCGGATCATGATCGCCTCATTGGCATCCAGGGAGATTTAGCACCACAAACCGTCAAGGGCGTCTGTGCCATTTGCCAAACAATTGGCAACGTCGCACTCTTTATGTCGACAACCAAGTCATCTGGTCTCGGACCTTACACACGTAACGGCAATTACATTTGTCGTGACAGTAATCAGTGTAATCGACAATTGTCCGACCCGCAGGCTTTAGCTGACTTTTTAGCAGTTGTCCGTCCAAAACGATAATTAAATAAAAATCAGGGCCACCAAGAACAGTTGCAACTGCCGTTCTTGGTGGCCCCTTTCATTAATCTTATTCGGTGACGCTGATACAATAAGCGCGTGTTGGCGAGTCGCTGACCTCAATTCGCATGAGTTGCGCCCCATTGTCTCGCAATGTCTTATCAATCTTGGTAAACAGGTACTCCGTGACATTTTCAACAGTCGGATTAACGGTTTTAAATTCAGGTAAGCCGTTCAAAAATTTACCTGACAATTCATCCAACGCTTGATGCAAGTTTTTTTCAATATCGTAAAAAGCAACCATCGCATCAACCGTGTGCAGTTCACAGACAATTTCCCACGTGTGCGTGTGCTTTTTTCCGGAGCCCGTTGCCCACCGCACCGCATGGCTAGCGTTGACATAGGATTTAATTTTGTACGTTCGTTGTTTAGTCGTCATTGCCCGGCCTCCTCTATTAGGTTTAAGTTACCCTCCATCTTAGATGAAACGGCGTCGGTTGGCAATAGTGTCCGCTGGTAAGCAGTTGGTTTCTGCCGCAAAAGTGAGTACTAATTGATAATGTGCAAAATTTTCGGCGTAGCAACTCGGTCAGTTCGAAATTGATTTAACAATTTTTCAGGCTTCTCATAGCCTAAAGCAATCCCCATCGCCACTACTTTATCCGCAGGCATTTCGAGTTCGTTTCGTACAATGGCCGGATATTTAACCAGTTCATAAGATGGTACTGACTGTACTCCACGAGCAGTTGCGGCTAACATTAATGTCTGCGAAAAAGCGCCTAGATCATAGATTGACCAACTATTAGGGTTAGCATCAAGCACGAGATAAGCAATCGCCGGTGCGCGATAAAGATTACCACGACTATCCCAATAAGTGGTCGGGTCTGAGTCAATCACGGGCCGAAAAGTTCCGACCCAGTGCCCCATATTTTGGCTAGCAACCGCCGAAAAATCACCCCGGTGTACTTTGGCGAGATCAGCGTCTTCCGTAATCCCTTGCTCAGCGGCAGTAGCATAGTGTTGCTTAATATTAGTCAGTGCGTGCCCCGTTGCAATATAGACTTGCCATGGTTGTGAATTGCCCCACGATGGGGTTTGCTGAGCATCCGTAACAATCGTTGTTAATAGCTGTGGCTCAATAGGGGCATCTTTAAACGCCCGGACTGAATGCCGGGTGTGAATCGCTTTAATTGTTTCCATGAATTTTTAGCTCCTATATTTTAACTAATGATGATCAAAGAGAATAAGCATCATTATAAGAGATAGGGATATCTTTTTCAAGCGATAAAACTCGGTTAGCCAGGCTCATCGTCATAAACTGGTAAACTAAAAACGTGGCAATACCGAGCCATTCATGCTCAGTATTACCACGTTTTTAACCAAATCAGGCCCTTAAAGTTATAGTCAATAAGTCATGAACACCAGCTTTAACAAGGCTGTTGTAGACTTTATTTTAATGCAATCTTTACCCGCCGTTGGAGATCTGGTATCACGGTCGTTTGGAACCATGGATTTTTCTTTTGCCAGCCATAATTTAGGGGCGATGGATGCACTAATGGGAAATAATCGGGCAAGTAATCCTGATAATTTTGAACCGTTGCAGTCAACGTCTTTTGTCGAGAACGGCCTAAATAAGCCTTGATTGCATATTGGCCCACAAGTAACGTCAGTTGAACATTAGGCATCATTGCCAATAACGGTTCGTGCCACTTATCCATGAAGTCTTTGCGCGGTGGTAAGTCACCGCTTTTGCCCTTACCAGGATAATAGAAATCTAGCGGCATAACCGCAATGCGGTCGCTCTGATAGAATTGCTCCCGCGTCACGCCCATCCAGTCTCGCAGTCGGTCGCCGCTCGCATCATTAAAGTACGTCTTGGTATTTTGAGCAATGCGTCCCGGTGCCTGGCTGATTACTAAAATAGTAGCTGTCGGTAATACGTGAAATAGCGGATCCCAACCTTTTGCTGTATATTCAGCGTTATCGGGATCAGCTTTGATTGCTTCGGTAATCTCTTTGATTGTTGTGATATGGATGCACCTGCGATTCGTTGGTAGTTTTATTGGCGATACTTTTCCCATGCCTGTTTGATTAAACTCAGAATGTATTCAATCTGAGTATCATCTTTTATAATCACTTCATAGTCTCCATTGCCCCAATGGCCGATACTGCTAACATCTCTCAACAAATCGTTGGGATCGTTTAACTCCCCCTTAGATAAATTGATCCAGATTTTTAATTGGTTTTTCTGCGGTAACAAGTCAACCACATTATGATGTTTGATACGTAGTCCGATGTAAACTTTGGTCGGTTTAACTTCAAATTCTGAATCCCACAGCAAAATGGCGGCTTTAAGCTCATCATACAAGTCACAAATATTAGCAGCTGCTCTATCCATGAACATTGCCTCAGTATAGGGCTTCAAATCACTTACTTGATCAACATCCGCCGCTTTCGGAATTGTTTTGGACTGTGACAATGACGTATTAACGTTATTTGCAAAACGACTATTTTCACTATTATTTATAATCTGAAGCAGCGTCAAATAGCCATTCTCAGTTTTCCTAGCCTCATATAACTCAATTGGCAAGTTGGGGTTATCGATAGCATCTTTTTGATAATTAGTATAACTACCAGCGATAAAAACAACCCGTGTTTGTGTCCAGTCAAAGTCAGCCACTCGCGCCCGTGCACCAAGCTTTTCATTGTAGGCTAACGTAAAATCAGCTTTATGTTGCAAAAGTGTGTTTAAATAGGCAGTGCCCTGATCAACCACGCTATCCTTAGACGTTCGTTTATATTCAATGATTACGAAAGCTCGGACTTCGCTATCATACGCCACTGTATCTAACCGATAATGCCCCACTGTAAATTCACTGACAATAAATTGAACTCCTAGGACTAATTCCAGGTTATTTTCAATCAAATTTTGTAGTTCACGTTCAATATTAAAACTTGAAACACTTACTTTACTTAGACTATTTTGACGGTAGCGTCAAGAATCTTGTGTAAATGAAATGCCTTCGTACATATAATATGTAACTAACTCAAATAAATGATGCTTCCAAGGTGTCCTGGAGTCCTTTAAAGCCTCGGTGGATCCGCTTCAGAGACTTCTCGTTATAAGCATTAAACTGAGAAACCAGGAATCGATCCAGTGAATCTTCCGTTGGAAATTGTTCTTTGCGGTGGGTGGTGCGCTTGAGATGCTTGTTAAAGTTCTCAATCAAGTTAGTGGAGTAGAGTGATTGCCGAATGGCTGGTGGAAAGTCCATGAAAGTGAGCAGATTCGGCATTTTAAGCAGATCTTTGATTAACTTGGGATAGGTACGATGCCAGTTGTTGGCGAACTCATTCAGTTTCAGTTCGGCTGCTTCACGATTGGCAGCCCAATGAACTTGTTTAAAGTCATTGATCACGGCCTTACGGTCTTTCACCCGAACTTTGTTTATCAAATTACGCCCAACATGAACCAGGCAACGTTGTCGTTTAGCTTTGGGAAAATGCCGATTTAAGCCTTCATCCAAACCAACTAACCCATCGGCCACAAACAACAGCACATCTTTGACACCTTGCTTAATCAGGGTTCCCAGTAATTCAGTCCAGATCCCAGTTGATTCCGTCGGTGCCACTTGGTAGTTCAGCACTTCTTTCGTACCATCTGGACGAATGCCAATCGCAATATGAACCGCTTCTTTTTGAACGGTATCCCGCTTTAACGGCAAGTAAGTGGCATCTAAGAAGATAGCCGCATATTGTGAAGCCAGTCGACGTTGCTGGAAAGCTTGAACCTGTTCATTGACGGCTTTAGTCATGTTGGAAACCGTGGCTTTGGAGTAGTGAGCACCGTACATTTTCTCAATGAGTTCGGCAATTTCAGCAGTGGTAATTCCCTTGGTATACAACTGAATAACCGTTGTTTCTAAATTATCACTGTGCCGACCGTAGGCTGGCAAGGTATGATTTTCAAACCGGCCATTGCGATCTCGAGGAATGGTTAAGTTAAGTTGGCCGTACTTCGTATCAAACGAGCGCTCATAACTGCCGTTGCGGTTATTACCAGTGTTAATCCCAGCGTATGAGTAGCGTTCGTAACCCAAAAACTCTGCCAATTCAGTTTGAAGCAGCTGGTTGATGGCGATTTCAAGGTGGTGACGAAAAACTTCGTCCAAATCTTGTTTTTGGGCTAGTGCAGCGATAATTTCTGTGGTAAGTTCATTCATGGGGAATGCCTCCTGTGATGTTTTCTGTGGTTACTAAATATCATAAGGGAAGGCATTCCCTATTTCTATACAATTTAGAAATCTTTTATGCGTTTACACAAGATATTTTACGCTCTCATTTTGACTTTTATTTATTTTATAAAGATCCATGGTAACTCCTAATTGGCATCTATACTTATATTAATATTTTACATCGTTCGACAAGCATTATCATCCCAGCAAAAATTTTTATAGATAAGCAAGCTAAATATATACACTGTACGATCACTCATCGCTTATATAAAATATCTTTTATTACGTAAATCTACTAATTAGCACAGCCCGTAAGAATCATTTCAATAACCACACTTAACGGTGTCGTTACCGGATCAACTTGATGTAACCGGACCATGCGTTCATAACTCAACAATGTGTTGGTGCCCATCGCTAAGATGACCCTTGGATCAATCGAACGTATTTCCCCACTTTCAATTCCCTTATCCAATGCCGCTACAATATCATCAAATCGCATGCCAGCTTCATCTTGGGACAAATCCAATGTCGCCATAATTGGTGCCGCTTGAAATTGCTGAATCAAATCTGCATCCTCTGGGTTATCAGCCGCAAATTGATAGAGCGCACGTGCAAACAGAGCCAAATTATCAAGAGCACTAGCTTGAGCATTAAAGTGTGCAAACAAGTAATCTGACATTTTTTGTTTCCGACTTAAAAACGCTTGTTTAACTAAATCCTCCTTATTCTCAAAATAAATATATATATTAGATTGTGAAATTGCCGCTTTTTTGGCAACTTTAGTCATGGTAATGCCGCCTAATCCCTCTGCATTGATCATTTGAACCGTAGCATCCAGAATATCTTGCCATCTTTGCTCGTTTTTTTCTTTCATAATAAGCACTATAAAAGAATTTTAATTCTGTGTCAAACCATAAATATTCGGTTTGTTTTCTATTGACAAAGAATGAATATTCTTTTATGATTGTTTTATCGATTAATAATGAGTGACTACTTTTTAAACTCAAAAAGAATATATATTCTCTAAAGGAGATTTCCATTTATGATTACTAAACCCGTTGCATTAATTACCGGTGCCTCTGCTGGCATGGGTGAAGCTGCCGCACGTCACTTTTCACAAGCAGGTTATGAAGTTTATGCCGGTGCACGTCGTGTTGAAAAAATGTCTCATTTAACAAGACTGGGAATTCACACACTTCATTTGGATGTTACTAATGCTGAATCTAACCAAGCTTTTGTGGATCGGGTTCTAGCCGATACCGGCCGCATCGACGTCTTGATCAACAATGCTGGTTACGGATCGTTCGGTGCGCTAGAAGATGTAACTTCTACTGAGGCTAAACGCCAATTTGAAGTTAATGTATTCGGTGCCTTTAATTTAATTCAGCTTGTTTTACCTACCATGCGCAAACAACATTACGGTAAAATCATTAATAACTCATCAACAGGCGGTCAATTATACTCCCCACTTGGCGGTTGGTACTACGCTTCAAAACATGCGTTAGAAGCCTTAAGTGATTCATTACGATTGGAGGTAAAATCTTTTGGAATTGATGTTATTATTATTGAGCCCGGTGGCACTGACACGAATTGGCAACAAATCACCAATGAACACTTACTAAGAGCGACGCCAAAATCTTCCCCTTACCGCTCAATGGCAGAACGTGTGGTAAAAACTACCATTAAAGGCATGTCAACTGCCGATGAGCTGGGACAATTAATGTTAAAAGTCACCACTATTAAAAAGCCAAAGTCACGTTATCAAGTTAAATTCATTGATAAACTAATGGTAATTGCTGCCCGTAAATTCTCCTATCACATAATGGATCAAATAATTGGAATTTCACAACGAATACTCACAAATTAAAATTAAGGGGCATTACTCCGTTTAACCACTTTTATATCAAGATATATACCCTTACTAAATAATGGGAGTACCTAATTAAGGTATTCCCATTATTTAGTCATCTATTTAGCTGTTAACAGTGCTTCACTTGTGATACGGAGATCCGTATCATATATAGGTACTATTACTGATATATCAATCTTCTTTCAAATGTTTTTCGTGAAGCACCAACCCATTTCCCCGTTCAATGTTGACAGCTAACCAAATTACAGTATTCATTTTGTAAATAGATTTTTCTTTAACTAATCATAACTTTATTATCAGACACAAAAACGTGGAACTTTCTTAAAAAAGTTTCACGTTTTTTCGTTGAATATTACTTATCCTTTGAGCCAATTTTCCTTAAAAATACGCTTGATACATTAGAATACTAGCTAAAATTAATGCAACAATACCGACAGTTTTTTTTATGATTTTTGATGGGATAAACCGAACAATGATTGGCCCAATATAGCCACCTATTAAAAGTCCTAAAACTAGCGGAATAATAACTTTCCACTGAATCTTCAGCATAATAATTAACATGATGGCTGACACAATATTATTAATAAAGGATTCAAAGTTACGAATTGCATTATAGGTTGCATATTCACCACCAATTACTTTAGACAATACCGCAATCATTAGTAGTCCCGAAGCAGCCCCAAAATAACCGTTATATAATCCAATTAATACAACGCTAAGCCAACCAACGACATTCCGCCACAGACTTAACTCGTTATGATGACTAGAATTTTCGCTTGGCCAAAGTAGCATAGCTCCAGCTAACAGAATAAAAAAAGGTACCACTCGTTTAAACCCTGAATTAGAACTATGAATTAAAATAAAAGCTCCAATAATACTACCGACTGTACTTAAACAGGCCACAATAAAAGCCATTTTCCAATGGTTCTTTAACTCTTTCAGTGAAGAAGTTACTGTTCCTACACCAGCACCTACAGTTGCCACTGTAATGGTCGCATTAGCAGAAATCGGTGCAATTCCAATGGATAATAGAACTGGATAAAGTGTTAATGAGGCCATACCAATAATTCCTGTTAGAATACCCGCAAGTAAACTCATAAACAATAAATAAACCGTTGAAAGCATAATAAATCCCTTCTCAACGGCACAATTTTGTTTCGGATACGCCTGCACATACCGATTAGTTTTCAATTGTATTCATTGTATATACATATACTTATCAAGTCAAATTTAGATTGATTATTTTCAATTTCTACAAAAAGAAAGTATGACTAGGATCATCCTATAATCAATGAACATAAGACAACCAAGCGCAAGCACCACAGCCGGATCATAGGTAAGCCCTATCACCAATATATCAAGCTTTACCAACATCTAAACAAAAAATACGAGCATTTATCTTTTTCTAATGTTTCACGTAGAACGTTCATCTGCTCCTTATGACCAACCGCCATCAAACCACTGCAAAAAAATCGGCAATACTCGTCAAACATCAACGATTTTTAACTATAATCCTGAAATACACTTACCCAGTTACCGGTCCAAACTGTTGGGAAACTAACTGGCTTAATGCCGGAGTCAAATGGGCCGCTTACATACTAGCTAACGTTGACGTTGTAATGATATCCTGACCGCGACCAGCACTGATTTTAACACCAATTTACAGGTCTAATAGCGGGGCACGACGTTCAGATTCAAAGTACAGATAAGATGGGCTTTAGCCGAATGTCACCACAGTAACAATCAATATGTACCAAGTAAAAGGAAACATTGACCATTAAAATGGCCAATATTTCCTTTATTTTTTAATAACCGTAATTTATTTATGAACTGCACTCTTGTAGTATTCGCCCAGGCGGATTCTACTTTTAAAAAACCGCATCACTTATGATACGGACTTCCCACATTAATCATAAACGCCCGATAAACCTGCTCCGACAGCACCAGCCGCATCAACTGGTGGGGTAACGTAAAACGCCCAAACGAAATCTGAGTATCCGCGCGCTTCAGCACTTCCGGTGATAACCCCAGCGAACCACCAATCACGAAATCAATATCGCTATGACCATACGTCGTTAACTTATCAATTTCCGCGGCAAATTCTTCACTCGAGCGTTCCTTACCCAAAATTGCTAGTGCGTACACGTAATCGCGATCCTTAATTTTTTCCAGGATCCGTTGGCCCTCTTTTTGTTTCACATTTTCCATCTCTGCGTTACTTAATGACTCTGGTGCCTTTTCATCCGGCACCTCGATAATCTGAAATTTTGCGAATTTACTCATTCTTTTCGCATATTCCGCAATCCCTTGTTTGAAGTATTTCTCTTTTAACTTCCCGACACAGATAATTTTGATGTTCATAATTGACCGCCTTTACACAAGTTATTAACATAGTTATCCACAGGTGCATAACTCAATAATCAATATATTGTGTTGAACACCAGTTCGCCACAATATTTATTTAGCCTTATTTTGTCAAGCCCTTTCCGACTTATCCACAGTTTTACACAGCAACACTTGTTCGTGGATTCCGGTTACAAATCCTATTATATCAAGAACCGAAGCCTATTAAAATAACTTTTTAAAATTAAATCCACAGGCTCGTCCAGTGCCTGTGGATAACTTTTAAACAATCTTCAGCCCCGTGGTTCCGGCTGTTCATAAATTTCGACTGATCCGCCTAAAATTTATCACCAAAGTTATCCACATTTTTACACACCTCCAAATCTCACAATAAATGCTTTTCGTTATTTTATCTAGTTTGTTCGGTTTTTGTCACAACTACCGTCAATTTTCGCAAATTTCGCCGATTATTGAAAATCGATTCTTCGTTTTTTCATGATTTCGACCCTCAACCTAAAAAACGCCCCCGACTGCTTTATCCAGTCAGGGACGCTTATGAAATTCTCATTTATTAGTTGCTTTGCTTAGTTAACGTTTTGGTAGTTTCGGTTAACTTCATGTTGGCCGTCTTCAGCTTGCCATCATGATAATACTTAACGGTGACCGTATCATTAACTGAATGGGCGTATAAGGCACTCCGCAACGTTGCCAGGCTAGTTACTTTCTTGCCACCCAGTTCCGTAATGACATCGTACTTCGTCAATCCAGCAGCCTTGGCTGGTGACCCTGAGTACGTCTTCATGATGACGACACCCTTCGTAACACTCGTTGGTAACTTCAGCACGGACTTCTGATCACTAGCGGAAATATTGGCTAGGTCATAAGTTGCCACCCCTAAGGCTGGCCGGACCACCTCACCCTTTTGAACCAGTTCATTGATGATCTTCACAACTTCATTACTTGGAATTGCAAAGCCCATCCCTTCAACACTCGTCCCAGAGTTATCTGATGCTAACTTCATGGAATTGATCCCAATCACTTGGCCAGCAATGTTAAATAGTGGCCCACCAGAGTTCCCAGAGTTAATTGCGGCATCTGTTTGGATAACTGTCGCGTAACCCGTCGTTTGCCCCGACGTATTAGTCGTTGCAACCGTCCGCTTCTTCGCCGATATAATCCCTTGCGTCAAAGTCGTTGCGTAATTAGATCCCATCGGTGACCCAATCGCTAAGGCCGTTTCACCAACTTTGATACTATCTGAATTCCCAAAGCTAGCTGTCTTCGTTACCTTAGAAGAATTAATCTTCAGAACGGCTAGGTCGGTAACAGAATCGGTTCCGACGATTTTAGCTGATAATTTTGTTCCGTCACTCATAATCACTCGAATCGCGTTTGAGCCGCTAACCACGTGATTATTGGTCACAATATAAGCTGCGTCGCCACTCTTCTTATAGATGAGCCCAGAACCTTCACTATATTCTTCTAACTTGCTTGAACTCGAATCCGAACTCGAAGAACTATCGCTGCCAGACGAATCATCGCCGCCCAAAATACCGCTCCAACTACTTGAAGAGCTCTTCTTTTGGAGATTAATGACAGACACCACGGCCGCCTTGTTATTTTCAAATACCTTGGTCGCCTGTGAACTGACATTGACCTTAACGTTCGTCGTTGACGTTGACCCCGACTTATTAGAACCGGTTGGCACACTGGTCGATGACGTAGCGATGTTATTATCCTGAAAATAGTTAATTCCACCGTAAGCGACACCACCACCGATTAGTCCGGCTACCAGTGCGGTTACTGCAACCTTGATTAATGATTTATTAGCCATAATTGCGCGTCGAAACGCGATCCCTCCCTACTAATGCTGATTTTAAGTTTATTTTAGCGAAAAAGTGTGATTTTTTTATGACTGAAGCATTGCGAAACATTAAAGCTAGCCTATAGCGTGATTAACTTAGTCGCTTGTTCAGGCTCCGTATCATATAGTTGAAAATCATGTTCCACACCAAAATCATGTTCAGTCATCATAGATGCCACCGTCAAGTGTGCCAAGGACTTCAGATTATTATCCTGGCTACGATGCCCCAGATAAATCCGCTTAGTATGGCGGCCGATAACATCCATCAACGCGTTGGCGCCATCCTCATTGGACAGGTGGCCTTCATCACCAATGATCCGCTGCTTAAGTGGCCATGGATAACGGCCCATCCGCAACATCTCTAAGTCATGATTACATTCAAATAAGTAGCCATCAGCATCGCGAATCACCCCTTCAACGTGCTCCGAAACGTAGCCCGTATCTGTGATAATCACGAACGACTTGCCCGCATGATGTAGTTCATAAAACTGCGGTTCCGCCGCATCGTGCGATACACTAAACGATTCCACATCAAGATCGCCTAAGCCCAAGGTCGTATCTGGATCAAAAACGTGGCACAGCTCGGCCGGCACATTTCCAATTTTATGGGCCATCGCATCCCAGGTTCCCTGATTAGCATAAACATCTAAGCCATATTTCCGCGCCAGAATTCCCGCAGAATGACAATGATCAGTATGTTCATGACTAATAAACAAACTATCGACTTCATTAATGTCACGGCCAATCGATGTCATCAGGTTAGCAATTTTTTTACCACTTAGCCCTGCATCGACCAATACCTTGTGCTCTGGCGTTTCAATATACGTGACATTACCCGTACTTCCCGATGCCAGTATGCTTACTTTCATATCATCCGTTGCTAATTTTAATACCATTATTTAGGCTCTTCCCATCTCTGAAATCCATTACTATCTTTACATGATACACGCTTTTAGCAGGGTTGAAAAGTAAGCAACCCACAACATGAAGTATCCCCTCGCTTCAACGACTAATGATCGTCGAGGACCAGCCGTGTTAAAACGCCATCGCGTACAACAAGTGTTGGCTAGATTTTTTAGTCAGCACAAAATTAAAGCCCTAGCGCCAACCTGACTGACAGGCCATCGCACAATTAATCATCAGCCGATCCAACGCAAGATACTAAAAAGTGGGCCCCATCACAAGTCCTGATGGAGCCCACACACTACCACACAACCATTAGCGTTAATAACCGACTAATCGAACGTATTCCATACCATGCCGACCGTCGTATCTAAACTACCCGTTGTGGTTGCATTACTATTCTTCATTGATGCACTCGTAAAGGCATTAATACGGTGCAAACTAATGTTAGAACTATTCTTGCCACGAACGGCAAAAATCCAAGTTGGCACATAAACACTACTATCTTTCAGCTTCAATAACCGTGAATAGCCAAGTTTGGCCCACACGACCCGCGAGCTACTCGATACTTGATTGTATTGATACAAGGCCACCAATGCTTTTTTTTCACTGATAGTTACCGCTTTTTCACGTAACGTTTTAACATTAGCAACGTATGTTTGCGTATAACTCGTTAACTGCTTATCCTTATTGACAAATAAGTGCACTTGTCCGGCACCGGTAAGAATTTCGCCATCCGCAACTTTTTGAACAAAGACATAGTCCCCGCTTGTCGACAAATCGGCATCATATACGTACTCGGTACCATGAATCACGTTAGTTCGCTGACTCATAAATGTCGTTAGATCCGCTTTCGGACTCTGGGTATCAATCGTTGTCGTCGCTCGCAACGTACTGACTAACTTACCACTACTTTGAACCCGCGCTGACTGTTCAGTTAACTGACTTAATTGTTGTTTCAAACCACTTTCATTGCTCCCAGCAATGTAGTAGCCCGTACCTTCATGAGTATCTGGATTCTTAAAACTAATATTATCGGCCCGCATTTCACGAATTACCGTCGTTGCCGTGTCACCGGTCGTTTTCGTTGATTTAGAACTCGTCTGGACGAACATAAAGCCTAAGAAGATATCCAAAACAACAAATGCTAGTAAGAAAATCCACTCAATTCTCCGAAAATTCATGCGGCCACCTCCTAAGATCCACTTAACATCGACGTATACGTCCGCCAAGTTCCGTTATAGTAGACATAATACGTTGGCGTCAGGTCAATCACGAGTTTGGACGACTTATTCTGCGACCATTCGTAGCCCAGTTCGATACTACCAATCTTATCATCCTTATAACCAGCCGCCTTCAAACGTTTTAGCACGCTCGTCGAACTTGGTAAGGTCACCGCCTGTTTTTGGCCAGTGGTTGGGACTGGTACTTGTAAGCTGTATAACGAGAAGTAGTAGCGGTCTAACCCATTCGAAGTTAACTGGATACGCACATCACCGTTTTCTGTTTGATTAAAGATAGGAAATCCTTCAACGTAGCTTCGATAAATCACACTGTTACTAGTTGCATCAAACCCGTAGTACCGAATATTATCCATGGGTACGCCGAGACTCGTCAGTTGATTAAAACTCTTCTTTAACTGACTCGTTAGCGATAGATTTCGCGTCGTGCCTGAATCACTATAATCTTCGAAATAGACTGTTCCCAGCTTAGAGTCGACCGTCATCCGTTTATAACTCCCAGTCGTATACTCTTGCTTCCCACTCCGATTATGCACCGATACCGTTGAGTTCCCATCCGCATCTAACAATCGATTGGCAATTTCACTAGCCGCCGCCTTACTCATGAGGTAGCTATAGTGTTGCATGGTCACCTGCTTAGGATAATCAATATAAGTCGTATTATCTTCATAGGTCATCTTAACAGCAATTTGTTTAACTTTATCTGCTGCTAAAACGCGTTTTAGTGAAGTTAGTGACTTTTTCTTTAACCTGACACTATAAATCTCATGGTGGTTATCATTTAAAAAGTACATGTGATTAGTATCATTGACTGGAATCACAATGCGACTAAACTCGGAAGAACGAAAACTATTGAGCTGTTGCTTAAAAATGGTGTTAAACAGGCTGACTGTAATACTATCAGGAAAGTTTAAAACATAACTATCTTCCCCATTCAACAGCGCCTGATAACTCTTAGCCGACGTAATTCGCACCTTAGAGATACTACGGGCATCCCACTTACGCAACTGTTCACTAAATTGACTGACTAAACTAACATTCTTATTGATCAACAGGGACTGATTGCCCTGACTATTCGTATAAATCAACTGAGTCGGCAAATAAATGTCATCAATCGTCCGGGTCGTTAACGAGGAATTTGATGACGTGGTACTAACCTTACTTTCATGTTCATACCGCGATGGGTTTAACCAAATATACATCGACAGTACCACGCTCAATAAAATCAGTATGGTCAACAATATGGGTAAGATAAAGCGTCTAAGCTTGTGAGTCGTCATCCCAAAGGTCCTCCTCCTCATAAGGTTCATATGGCAAGGAAATATAGAACGTGGACCCCTTACCTTCAACACTATCAACCCAAATTCGACCGCCTAGCATCTGGACAACTTCTTTTGAAATCGCCAGACCAAGTCCGGTACCGCCTTGGGCCCGTGAACGCGCCTTATCGACCCGGAAAAAGCGGTCAAAAACATGCGCTAAATCAGCTCGTGGAATTCCTAAGCCTTGGTCACTAATACTGATAATAACCTGATTATGCGTTTCTAATAGTCGACAAGTGACCACCCCACCATCTGGGGAGTACTTAATCGCATTATTCATAATATTATCGAGCACTTGCGTAAACTTGTCAGTGTCAATTTCAACCCATAAGTCGCGCTTAGTAAACTCACGCTTAATCGTATAGTACTTAGCCGGGTTATCATCTTTTTTCAGGATCATGTCGAACCGATCCAACACATAATTAAACATTTCGTTAATATTCACTAGTTCCATATCAACGCGGGTCGTCCCTGAATCCATCCGAGATAAGCTTAACAGCTCATTAATCATCCGAATCATCCGGTCAGTTTCTTCCTGAGTGACCTTTAAAAAGCCTGGTGCCACTTCTGGATCTTTCCAAGCACCATCGCTCAATGCTTCAATGTAACTCCGCAAACTCGTTAACGGTGTCCGTAATTCGTGCGACACATTAGAAACGAATTGCTTACGGTCATTATCAATCTTCTGTTGTTCCGTAACATCATGTAACACACAGACTAAGCCACTAATAAATCCAGATTCACGTTGAATAAGTGAAAAGTAAGCATTTAAGATCAAGTCACGTTCATTAGATGAGAAATCGAGCATCAATTCATCCTGATTCTCGATTAAGTCACGTAATGAATAGTCATCACGGATCTTCAAAATATCCAGAATCGAATTACCAATGGCTTTTTCCGCCGTCACATCCATAAAATCCGACGCCGTTTCATTAATAATCGTAATATTGCCGCGCCGATCCGTAGCAATCACACCGTCACTCATATGTGAGAGCACACTATCTAACCGCCGCCGTTCTGCTTCCGTCGACTCTTGCGATTCTTCAACGCGAATGGACAAGTTATTAATCGCTTTAGCCAGTTGACCCAACTCATCATCACTATAGACCCGGACTTGACCGGCATAGTCGCCGCGTGCAATCCGCTGTGTTTGTTGCTTCATTTCCTCAATCGGACGCGTTATTGCCCGGGCAATAATAATGGCAATTCCCAAGCCCAAGACCATGGCAACCAGTGACGCAATCACAAAAATCCCCATAATATTGTTGATGGTACTATATACCGATTTCATATTCGCCCGTACGTACAGTACCCCAACTAACTGGCTGCTATTCCCAGTTGAGTTGGAACTGTACAATGGCACAATTGAGATATAATAACGACCATTATTTTGCGTATCATAGGTACTCTTCGTGTAAGTTCGATTATTATAAATCGCATTTTTCACATTCCGGTCCGTTGTCTTTTGACCAACCACAGATTGATCATTAACGTCACTAGTCCCCCGAATGGTTCCCTTACTATCGACTACTCGGATTTCATCAATATTGGTATTGTTATAATTTGATAAAATCGTTTTGATCTGGCCATTGGCTTTACGGGTACTACTTACAGTCAGTTGCTCAGCCAACGAATTATCAATATAAGTTGGAATTTGAACGGCTTGCTTAAAATCTTGGATGTTCTTCGATTCCAACTGCTTAACAAAAATCGCCCCAACAATTTCCAACGTAATCAATAATAACAACGCAAATACTAGTGCAATTTTAAAATTAATCGTTTTAAAAAAATTTTTCCGTTTAAATCTCAACACGGTCTAGCAACCTCTACTCATTTTCAGGATTGCGGAGGTAGTATCCCACGCCCCGCCGCGTCACCAACCACTTGGGATGACTCGGATTATCTTCAACTTTTTCACGTAACCGGCGCACCGTGACATCAACGGTCCGAACATCACCAAAGTAGTCGTAGCCCCAGACCGTCTGTAGTAAATGTTCCCGCGTCATTACCTGCCCAATGTGTTGTGCCAAGTAGTGTAATAGCTCAAATTCCCGGTGCGTTAATTCAATATTGTCCCCACGTTTTGAGACCATATAGGCTTCTGGATGAATTACTAAATCGCCGATCTCAATATCAGAGTTCTCTTCAACTTCTGCTGGTTGAGCACTTGGAGTCCCTTGACGACGCAAGTTTGCTTTGACTCGTGCAACAAGTTCCCGGTTAGAAAACGGCTTCGTGACATAATCATCAGCACCGAGTTCCAAGCCCAAAACTTTATCTAATTCAGAGTCCTTGGCCGTAACCATGATAATCGGCATGTCATAGTTCTTCCGAACCTGCCGCGCAACTTCTAGGCCATCCATTTTCGGTAGCATTAAATCTAATAAGATTAAATCAGGGTGAACTTCGTCAACTTTTTGTAAGGCTTCCTCACCATCAGCCGCCACGTGAACTTCATAACCTTCTTTGGTCAAATTAAATTTCATAATATCGGAGATTGGTTTTTCATCATCAACTACTAAGATTTTTTTCATAACGATTCTTCCTCCTTAGGGGAAAACAGGTTTACATTTCAATTTTAAGGTGATACGCGATAAATTACGAGAAAAGCAGTTATTTTCTCGTGTCAGGTGGGTTGATATTAAATTCAACACTGGTTTTAGTATATCACAAATGTAGTTGGCTTTCTTTGATTGCTAATCCGCGTGGCCGTAGTATTTCCCGGGAAATCATTTGTCCGTTTTAGCAATCGCTTTCATCAACAAATCACTAAAAAAGAACACTTTTTTTGAAAAAACTTGCGAAATAGTATTGTCAGAACCTAAAATTCATGATATTATATTTTTTGTTGAGTTATGGGCAGTTAGCTCAGCTGGCAGAGCAACGGACTCTTAATCCGTGGGTCCAGGGTTCGATCCCCTGACTGCCCATCATATAACCACACTAATCAGTTTTCACGCCGTGATAATCCACCGTGAAAACTGATTTTTTTATGTTTTCAATTTAATCACTTAAAGGCGAAGCGACCAAAACTAATGGTGCTCATTTGCTTAAGAAAAGACTTCTCAAGCAAATGAGCACCATTTTTCTGTCAATATTGTCGACGCGCGCGCCAATAGGTTGCTTGTCCCACACTCTTGGTCGTCAATCTTCATAAAGTCACAAGACGGACTATCCTCCCAAAACAATATCCTGAGAAATTAGCGACATCTCTCACCCTATTCAAGATTGATCAATCAGCTTGGTCAATATGAAAATAACCTTCGGGGGCTGCACTTGGCTGTGCCTGATGCCAATGCTGACTACTACTCCCATACTTAGTTGGTTGCGGATCTGGTCCCATGGCAACAAATCGACGACCCACCGCATCCATAAAAATAACAACCCGCTGATATTCACGTGCTGGGGCAACTAATGTACAATTCTCATGCTTAATACCGTAAACATCTACAAAATCCATCCTGACCACTTGGCTTTCTTATTTGTCTGACGGACCGTCACCTAAATAAAAACCGAACCAGTCGGCAACAACGGTTCGGCATAAAATCAACTATTGAGGTTTAACATTCGTAGCTTGTGGCCCACGATCACCTTGTTCTTCATCATAGGTTACTTTTTGACCTTCGTCTAAAGTCTTGAACCCATCAGTCTGGATTGCTGAGAAATGAACAAAGACATCCGTCCCGTCTTCACCCGTAATAAAACCAAAACCCTTATCCGCATTAAACCATTTTACTGTACCATTTTTCATTAATATAATTCCTCTCAGAACTGACTGAAGTAACGACAACGTTAACCTTAGGAACGTGTCATTGATTAAAAACGTCCCACTTGCTAAGTGCTCCAAGTATAACATATTCCCGTATTTTAATCGCTAATAACGCTATGCATAACACATGACTTTCTACTATCATTCCGGCATACTGATAGGAAAAGGGAGTGCTAAATATGCAGCATACGACACGACAGGCAGCCCTAAATATGATTCAGACTGCCCCCGTTTTCACGTTGGCAACTGTTGATGCGGATGGCTATCCAACCATGGTCGCATTAAGTCCTTTACCTGTAAGACGTAGCCTTGAAACGCTGTATTTCTATACTAGTCGGCAGACATCCACAACGCAGAATATCCAAAATTGGCGTCAAGCCAGTTTATTTTATTATCAATTATCCGACTATGCTTCCATCATGCTACGCGGCACATTAACATTGGTCGGTAATAACGTCTTTGATCAAGATTGGCGTGCTGAACTAACCGAATTTCAGCAACGACTTAACTATAAGGACCCCGTCATCCTCCGTTTTCAAACGAGTTCTATCAAGATACGCCAAATGATGACAATCGACCACCTAGAGCTTGTAGATCATCCGACCAATGACCACCTAACCTAGGCTCACCATCATAATTAAATCTTCAGCAAGATCGTGGGACGAAAGGTGGTCTGCTTGCGAGCATTAACGTAAATTCGGCAATGATTCCTGGACTTGGAATCGTCACCGAATTTACGTTAAGCGGAACAAAGCCACCTTTGGGCGCACGTTTCGACAATATTGACAGAAAAATTGTGTTTGGTTGCTTGAGAAGAAGTCTTTTCTTAAGAGACTGAACACTTTTAGTTTTGTCCCAATCTTTGTCTGCCTACATGCCAATCAAATGGTCACAACGTTATCATCGACCATGCATCGATAAACAGCATTCTACATAAAACATTTCATACAGTAACGTTAATCATCGTTAGCTAGTGCAAGCATTTGCCTTTAGTTCATTCACTTTTAAAAGCAACCTACCGTTTAATCCCATAGTTAACAGGCTCCGGCAACAATATTTGCGAGCTTATCAAAAAGAGACTAGGCTATATATGTAAGTAGTATATTTGATATTTATCACTTTTATTGCAATTTTTAATGACCGAACTAAGGAGTGTGAACTAATGAAACTTATTAGATTGCGAATTGAAAATGACACGATGGCGATTGCCTATCATCCGGTATCAGGACAAGCAGCAACCGCCAACTACCTTATTGCCTATAATCCCAACCAAGCAATTAGTGAAAACCTGGAAAACATCAAGATCCGCCTAGCTGGTCTCCAGTTTGATGCTGCTATTCTTGAAAATGGATTGTCTTACCCGTTTTCCGACACCATCGTAGGGGTCAACTATGACCGAATCGACGTGGGTTTGGCTTTGACTAACCTACTCAACATCCCAGTCGTTAGCCAAGCAGCTGTTGACCAACTCGGGTTGACCGCAGCGATTAAAGCGAAAAGTGCTTATTTGAAGTGGCACCTTGATTATTATGGCCAATATCATGGTGTGCGCAACAACGGTCAAGAGGCAATGCTGACTATTGGTAATGGTTACTTGGGATTGCGCGGCGCATTTCTAGAAAGCCACGCCGACAAAGACAATTACCCTGGAACCTACGTTGCCGGTGTCTTTGATCAGGAGACGACCACACTTCACAATCACCAAGTTACTAACGAAGATTTAGTCAATTTGCCAAATGCTCAATTCATCACATTCGGTATTGATCAGCAACCGCCATTTCAGCTTAATGAACACGATCTTCAAGACGTCTATCGCAGCCTTGATTTACGAACTGGCATGTTGACGACTACCAAGCTAATTCAGTTAGCCTCTGGACACCAGTTAAGAATTCGTTCGCAAAAAGTCGCTAATATGCGTGATTGGCATCGTTACAGTATTCGTTACCAAGTCACACCACTCAACTTTACGGGTAGCTTACAAATTTATAGTGAGATCGACGGTAGTGTCATTAATGGGAACGTCAGTCGATATAATGTCTTCGATCAGCACCATTTAAACACAATGGGGATCGAAACAGCGGCCAATACCGTCTACCTTTCTGGCCAAACTAAATCTTCCCGGATCAATTACACGATTGGTGCCAAACTAACTAGTCCTGATGTTCCAGTAATCAAGAATTTCAATAGTACGCAACAGCCACAAGGTGTCCAGCAAACCGTTTCGTTGGCTGTTGAAGCTGGTAAAACTTACACATTTGATAAAGATGTGGTCATCGCGACTAGCAATGCCCACGATGATCCGCAATTAACGCATGTCCAAGCTGAGCTCAGCCAGTCCAGTTTCGACAACACGGCTAGTGTCAGCAAGGACTACTGGGAACATACCTGGCGCACCACGGATATTAAAGTTCGCGGTGATATTACGAGCCAACGATTGCTCCGTGTCAATATCTATCATAGCTTTGTTTCAGCAGCTGCTCTCGAAAGCGGTCAATTGGACGCCTCGGTGGGGGCCCGCGGGTTACATGGTGAAGCCTACCGGGGCCACGTTTTTTGGGATGAAATGTTTATTCTACCCTTCTACACAATGCACCGTCCGGAGTTAGCCAAGCAACTTTTGCTTTATCGTTACCGGCGACTACCTGCAGCTAGAAAAAACGCCCAAGCAGAAGGCTATGCCGGCGCCATGTATCCGTGGCAATCAGCTTCAAAAGGGGATGAACAGGCCCAATTTACGCACCTAAACCCAATAACCAAAACGTGGGATCCCGATAATAGTCGACTGCAACGGCACGTTTCTTTAGACATTGCTTATAATGTCTGGTTCTACTACCACGTGACGCAAGACCGTGATTTTCTCAATCAATACGGAATGGAAATGTTACTTTCAATTGCTGCCTTCTGGATCAGTAAGGCAACCTATGACCAACAGACAGGTCGCTACAACATCAGTGGCGTTATGGGACCAGATGAATTTCATGAAAATTATCCCAATAGTACTAAAGCTGGCTTGAAAAATAATGCATACACCAATATCATGGTTGCTTGGCTCTTCGACATTATTACAACCTTCAAAGCACAAATGCCACAAGCCGTGTTTCAGAAAGCGGCCCAAGCAGCCCACTTTGATGCCGATACTAGTCACAAAATGACCACTATTGGTCATAAGCTGACACTTGAAATCAATCGCCGGGGAATTATTGCCCAGTTTGAAGGTTACTTCAACTTACCGACCCTCGATTTTCAAGCTTACCGGCAGAAATACGGCGACATTTCCCGAATGGATCGCATCTTAAAGGCCGAAGATAAAACGCCAGATGCCTATCAGGTAGCCAAACAAGCCGATGCTTTGATGGCTTTTTATAATTTTGATGTTCCCACCGTCCAAGCCATTATTGAAAAAATGGGTTATCAACTTCCGAGTGAGTATTTGACGCACAACATTCAATATTATTTGGCCCGGACAACTCACGGTTCGACCCTATCACGAATTGTCTATGCAGTTTTAAACCAACTAGACGACAATGATGATGATGCCTGGAAGCTCTTTTCAGAGGCGCTAGCATCAGACTACTATGATATTCAAGGTGGCACGACCGCCGAAGGTATTCATTTAGGCGTCATGGGAGCCACACTCAATCTAGTGACCCGCAACTTTGGTGGCGTTAGTCCACTAGGGACCCATTTGCAAGTGAACCCCCAATTACCGGATCATTGGCAAACATTGAAATTCAAACAACTCTTTCGCGGTGTTCACTATGTCTTTGTGATTGACCATCACCGGGTGACCGTCACGGCAGATCAACCAAGTACTGTTCAAATTGGCAATCAACAATATCAACTGCAGGCTAAAAAGCCTCGTACTATCACTTATAACGATTAACTAGGAGGTCCTTACGATGGTTAAATTTGCAACAATCAAAGGCTTTATTTTTGACCTTGACGGCGTTATTACAGATACCGCTATTTTTCACAGTCAAGCTTGGCACCAAATTGCAGATAAAGTCGGTGTCACTTGGGATGAGCAACTCGCCGATGCGCTCAAAGGGATTAGTCGGATGGACTCGCTCAATTTGATTCTTGCCCGCGGGCACCGCGAGCATGACTTTACGGACGCACAAAAGCAAGCTTTGGCGGCGGAGAAAAATACGAACTATCTAAAGTTAGTTAATCAAATGTCACCAGCAAATATCTTACCGGGTATCAAAGCCTTCTTAGCCGAACTACGGGCAGCTGGCTACGCACTATCACTCGCTTCTGCTTCCAAGAACGCACCACTAGTACTCAGCAAGCTCAGTCTTAATGACTACTTCACAAAAACGGTTGATCCAGCTACCTTAGCCCACGGGAAGCCTGATCCTGAGATTTTTCTGCGGGGTGCTGAAATTTTAGACTTAGCACCGGCCGCATGTATTGGCGTCGAAGATGCTGCCGCCGGCGTTCAATCCATTAATGGTGCGGGTGAAACATCGATCGGCATTGGTGATCCAACCATACTCGCAGCCGCTGACATCAACTTTACGGATACGACACAGCTCACACTTGCCAACATTAAAGCTCAACTAACCGGTGTTACTAGTAATTAATTCTCATACTATGCTAGCGAGAGTGAGACAAAAAGAGACTGTTTGCAAACAACCTTTTGGCGCACGTTTCGACAATATTGATAGAAAAATTGTGCTCAGTTGCTTAAGAAAGAATCTTAAGCAACTGAGCACATTTAGTTTTGGTCTGAACTCTTATTATCTAGACAATCACCAAAGTATCAACGTCTGGTTGAGCCACCCAACGCAACAGTGACTCGGCTTTCAAGCTCCATGTGTACCAATAATTAGTTCTAAATTAAGTCATAGTGCTTCAAGCCTTGCGCAATACCGTTATGCATATTATCAGCCGTGACGTAAGCTGCGAGTTGTTTGACTCGGGGATGCCCATTCCCCATAGCAATTGGCGTCTTGACCATCTGAAACATTTCAATGTCATTCAGTTGATCACCAAAAGCATAGGTCGGAACAGTCGTTAACTGCGCCTTCGTTAAAATATCCTGAATTCCAACAGCCTTAGTCACGCCCCACTGCATGGTATCCAATGCCCGGGGATTATTACGGACAAAGTGCAAGTGGCCGCGATAACGGCGCCGATATTGAACTGCATCTAACGGATCGAATGTCAGTAAAAAGTTAACGTGTTGATGTTGATAAAATTGTGGCTTAACATTCGCTAGTTGTTTTAGCTCCTGATAATTACTAGTCGTCAATGCATCACGGTGACTCAACACAAAACCGGCGTTATTATAATAGGCCAGTGCATGGTGGTGACGATTAGCAAAGTGCGTAATATCCGTTAAAACAGCTTTATCAAGCTCATGAGCGCTCAAAAACTGGCCCTGGTAAGCAACATAACTTCCGTTAGCACTGACGATTGAATCAATGCCGGTCGCTTTCATAATATCGCGGACTTCAAACACATTACGCCCCGTTGCAATCACCGGCAAAACGTGGTTCGCCTTTAACCGTTGTATCGCTTCAATACTACTAGCCGCAACTGTCTTGTCATTTTGCATCAACGTTCCATCTAAATCAAAAAAGACAACCGCTTGGTACAACTAATTACCCCCTATAATTAGAATTTACCGTGGGACTGCTTCGTCCCGTCAGCTCCTCACACTACTTAGTGTTCATTTCTATTATAGGCGTCGTTTTCACTCACCGCAGAAATTCTGCTCACACTTGTGAGCACCAAAAAGTGGGCGAACCCATCAAGGAAGGTCGCCCACCCGTTACTCGCGCCTTCAGAAGGATCGACGGAGTATCTCTTAATACTGTATCAATAGCGGGGTGCTATTAAAAAGTACCCTTATAATATACCGCGTGCGTATCAGTGCAACCATCAAGTTCTTGTAAAATTCAGGTAAAGTTTTCAATAAGTCGCAGTTGCTCGCCACTGAAAGTCCTCCCCACCAGGCACTGTTGGATCGCTTGTGCCAACCTGAGAGGTATCCCACTTAGCTTTAAATCATGTGTCGTCACCGTTCGTGGCTCAGATGTTATATTAACAACTACTAGGATGGTCTGCGCAGCTCGCCAGTATAGATAACCAATCCCATAATCTGCCACATAGAATGGCACAAAGTTAGCCTGATTCAACCAAGCATGCCGCTGCCGCCACAGCGACCACTGAGCCACAAACTGAATCTGTGCTTGATCAGCAGTCGCCCACGGATAAAAGGCACGATTATCCGGATCCTTACCACCTAACATTATCGCTTCATCACCATAATATAAGCACGGCACACCTGGCAAGGTCAGTAACAACTGTACCGCCAGCCGTAACCGCTGTTGATTTTCTTCCAACATAGTTAAGATCCGCGGGGTATCGTGACTACCAATATTATTGAAGTTAAATTGAAAGGTTGATGCCGGGTAATTTTCCTTCAATGTCATTAGCTCGCGCCACCACTCTGCTGGCGTTAAAGTTCCATTCAAGATATGGATAATCAACCGCCGTAGCGGATAATTCATCACTGCTTGTAAGCCACCACCTTCTAAGTAATGCCGCCGCATGCCATAAGCCAGTTTGTGTGATGCATCCTCCCAGACTTCTCCAATCAAAACCTTATCAGGATAACGATCAAGCGCTCGTCGAATACCAGCAATAAAATCATCAGGAAGCTCATCCGCAACATCTAGTCGCCAACCATCCACACCGCGCTGGGTCCAATAATCAATGACCGAATCTGGTTTACCAAAGATAAAATCACGATAGGTGGGTGCTTCTTTATCCACCGTTGGTAAATCATGAATACCCCACCAGCTGTCATAATCATTGGGATAATGAATAAACGTAAACCACGGATAATATGGACTAGTAGTCGATTGAGCCGCGCCCAGCGTTTCATAGTGCCCCGCTTGATTAAAGTACTTGGAATCAACGCCGACGTGGTTAAAGACGCCATCCAGAATCAAGTGCATCCCCGCTTGATGCAGGGCAGTTACCAAGTTATCAAAATCAGCCAGGGTGCCTACGACCGGATCAATTTTCAAATAATCGCTCGTATCGTAACGATGATTACTGCTAGCTTCAAAAATCGGGGTCAAATATACAATTGTCACGCCAAGTCGTTGTAGATACGGAATTTTTGCCATAATGCCGCGCAAATTGCCACCATAAAAATCCCAACGTAAGATTGCACGCTGGGCATCGCGAACATACAATGGTCGGTCTTCCAGCTGACCGTAAATAAAACTGTTCGCTTTAGGCGCATTAACATGACCATCCGCATTTCCGTTATTAAACCGATCAACAAAGATTTGATAAGCTATCCCGTCACGGTACCATTGCGGCAGTGTCTCAATTGATTTTAAAATCGTCAATTGATACATCTGAACGTGTTCGCGCAACACGTACTGGATTCCTGGACCACCGTAGCCACCATCAACACAACCATAATATACCGTTGCGGTCATCGTTTGAATACGAAAATAATAAAAGTACAGACCGACTTGAGTGGGGACAAAGGTCACCGTATATGTCGTTGGACTAATCGGTCGCAGCGGTAGCGCCTGTTCCTCATCCCATTGACCATCATGGGCCACACACAGCTCAATCTGTTTGACTGGCGTAACAGTCTGGACTCCCACCGTGAAACGTACGGGCGTTTGCCGTGTCACCGCCCCAAAAGGGGTCTTATATGTCGGTAAAAATGAATTATACGTTACCTGCATCCGTTACCCCTCCTTTCACTAATTCAACCGGTCATGAGGCACTTGCCAAATATCGTCAGCGTAACGTGCTACTGCTAAGTCAGCGGCGAAATGCCCGGATGCAGCGATATTAGCTAACGCCCGTTGTTGCCAAGTTGGCTGGTCTTGAAAATCCTGACTGATCTGTTGCTGTTGCTTGACGTACGCCTGATAATCGGCCAGCACAAAGAACTCATCATTATAGCGAATCAATGAATCATAGATTTCACGACCAACCGTCGGAATTCCAGGGATCGTACCATTAATTAAACTATCCAGGATACGTTTCAACTCCGGATTACCATTATAAAACGCCGCGGCACGATAATTACCACGCTGATAATAATCGTAAACCTCATGCACTCTGAGCCCAAACGGATACTCGTTTTCAGCACCCGCAGCCTGCATAATATCAATATTTGCACCATCATACGTCGCCAGTGATAACGCCCCATTAGCCATTAACTTCATATTGCTAGTTCCAGAAGCTTCTTTCGAGGCCGTTGAAATCTGCTCACTAACATCAGCCGCTGGAATAATTAACTCTGCAATTGAGACACCATAATTAGGAATAAACACCACTTTTAGTCGATCCCCAATCACTGGATCTTGATTGACCATATCGGCCACCACGTTGATCAGCTTAATAATTGCCTTTGCGTAGTGGTAGCTGGGGGCGGCTTTCGCACCAAAAATATGCACGCGTGGTACTACCGGCTGATCCGGATGATCTTTAATAACGAAGTATTCCCGTAAAATTTCAAAAACATGTAATAATTGGCGCTTATAAGCATGTAGTCGCTTGATCTGGACATCATAGATGGCATCCGTACGCAACTTGATTCCCATCGTTCGCTGCACATACGCAGCCAAGGCCTGCTTATTAGTCAACTTGACTTGCGCCAATTGATGTAGAAAGTGATCGTCCTGCTGATATGGGAGTAACGTCTGCAACAAGTCTGGCTGTCGTCGCCAACTCGACCCGATCGTCTGGTCAATAAGTTGGGACAATGGCTGGTTTGCTAGTTGCACCCAGCGACGCGTGGCAATACCATTCGTTTTATTATTAAAACGTTCAGGATAAACTTGATACAAACCGCGTAATACATCTGTTTTCAATAATTCTGTGTGTAAGGGCGCGACGCCATTCACACTATGACTGCCAATCACCGCTAAGTGGGCCATTCGAACTTGCCCATTACCTAGGGGAGCCGTCAGATCTACCAGCGCCTTACCAAAAATCGGCGTTTGCTGAGCCCGATAACGTCGGTCGATTTCGACAATAATTTGATAGATTCGAGGTAACAGGCCCTGGAACATCCCAATCGGCCAGGTCTCCAGTGCTTCTTGTAAAATGGTGTGGTTCGTATAGCTCATTACCTGCGTCGTTAGCGTCCAGGCAACATCCCACGAGCAATGGTGCTCATCCATTAATAGCCGCATCATTTCAGGAATCACTAGTGTCGGATGGGTGTCATTAATA
Source organism: Lactiplantibacillus paraplantarum (assembly GCF_003641145.1). NCBI lineage: Bacteria > Bacillati > Bacillota > Bacilli > Lactobacillales > Lactobacillaceae > Lactiplantibacillus > Lactiplantibacillus paraplantarum. The sequence continues at coordinate 28,066 of NZ_CP032744.1, read as the reverse complement.
TGGATGGCAATCTTTTTACCTAAGGAACGCATTCCATGATGTGTGGCACAAAAATCACGGACAATGCTTTGCACACCAGCAGATGAAAAGAAATATTCTTGGCGTAGCCGCAATTGTTGACCGGCCGAGTTAGAATCGTCTGGGTAAAGGACCTTGCTAATCTCGCTGATACGGTCCCGTTGTGCCTGTGAATAGTACGTCTGGGTAACACTAGGTGGTAATTCAGCTGACCACAAGCGTAGCGTATTCGTAATATCATTATGATAACCTACGATACCAACATCATAAGGAACTGCTAAGACGTCATCCGTATTTTCATATTGCGCCTGTAGACTACCATCAGGCTGAGGTTGTAACCAAACGTTACCCCCAAAACGCACTATACAACTCTTATTATCTCGGCGAGTCTCCCAGACATTCCCGTGGTGTAGCCAATCATCTGGTAATTCCACTTGGTACCCATCCATAAAGACTTGTTTAAATAACCCGTAGCGATACCGGATTCCATTACCATTACCCGCAATTTTCAAACTAGCCATTGCGTCCATGTAACAGGCTGCCAATCGACCTAGTCCACCGTTGCCAAGGGCTGGATCAGGCTCAGACCGACTAATCGTCTCAAAATCTAAGCCTAACTCCTTCAACCCTTTTCTGACAATCGATAACAAATTGAGATTCAACAAATTAGAAGCAAGTAAGCGTCCTGGCAAAAATTCGATTGAAAAATAATACACCTGTTTTTGATGATGCTCCCGATACAGTTTCGCTGTTCGAGTCCAACTTTGGCTGTTATACCGTCGTACCAGTTGTCCTAGTGCAATAAATTGGCCAATCGTCGTCGTATCGTCCAAAGACGTCGAATAGAGCGTCTCAATCTCACTTAAAAAATCCTTCTTAAACTGTGCCGTTGTTAATTTCAAACTCACACCCCCACCAAACCTAACGCGCTAACTGTTGATAAATCATTCGATACTGTTGTGCCGAGTGCTCCCATCCAAAATCACAAGTCATCGCTTGATGTTGTAATTGCCGCCAAATACGTGGTTGGTGTCTGTACAGTGTCACCGCGAGTGTCATTATTTTACGGAGTACTTCTGGTCGATAATCATCAAAACTAAACCCAGTCCCTTGGCCGGTAAACTGGTTATACGGTATGACCGTATCCCGTAACCCGCCGACTGCATGAACGATTGGCAGTGTCCCGTAATGCATTGCCATCATCTGAGATAGCCCGCACGGTTCAAAGGCAGACGGCATTAAGAACAAGTCACTCCCCGCATAAATTTGTTGTGCCAGTTGCGTATCAAATTGAATCGCCGCGACAACTTTGCTAGGATAAGCGGCTTGATACGTCTGAAAAGCGGCTTCCAAGGCTGGCTCACCCGTCCCCAATACAACTAATTGAACATCCTGTCGTTTCAGAAAAGGATCTAGTGCACTTAACAATAGATCCATCCCTTTTTGCCTAGTCAGCCGTGATACGACCGAAAACACGGGCACATTCTTAACCGGTAACCCGAGTCGGCGCTGCAACGCGTGTTTATCTTGACGCTTCGGTTTCAGATCTTTGACGGTGTAATTGACTGCTAAGGCTGGATCAATTGCTGGATTATATAGCTGTGTGTCAATGCCGTTCAGAATACCACTCAATTTGTGTTGATTTGCGCGTAAGACACCATCTAAGTGCTCTCCAAAAGCCGGTGTTTGAATCTCTTTAGCATAAGTCGGTGAAACAGTGTTGACGGCATCTGCAAAATTAAGGCCACCTTTTAACCAATTCACCCGATCATAAAAAGCTACGCCCGCCTCCGTATACGTTTCAGTGCCAATACGAAATAAAGAGTCAAGGATGACTGGATCATAGATGCCTTGAAACTGAATATTATGAATAGTCAGTAACGTTTTAATGTCGCGATAAGCTTCAATCCAATAATACTTTTCAGCTAACAACACCGGGATAAAGGCCGTATGCCAGTCATTCAGCTGTAAAACATCTGGAATATAATTCAAGCGTTCCATCATTTCACAAATGGCCATCTGAAAAAAGGCGAAGCGTTCACCGTCATCCCAATAACCGTATAACCCATCCCGGCCAAAATAATCCAAGTTATCAACCAAGTAATACTGAATATGTCCGACCGTTACTGTCTTAATCCCACAGTACATTGAACGGGGCCCCACTTGGACGGTGAAATGAGTCAGCGTTGTTAATTGTTGCTGATACTCGGCGGGCATACGCCGCGAATAGTAAGGAATAACCACCCGCACGTCAACACCTTCTGCTTGCAGTGCGCGGGGTAAAGCCATACTGACATCCCCTAACCCCCCTGTTTTATAAAAAGGGGCTGCTTCCGCCGCTGCAAATAAGACCTTAGTCATGTACGGCCACCTCCGCTTGTTGAAAGACACGCTGACCCTTACCAATCACTAATGGTGCTGTTAGTGTCCCCTTAAGTACCAAGTTCGGTCCAATGACTGCATCCTTATCAATGATGACATTTTCCAACTTACACCCCGCCCCGATGCGTGCACCTTGCATAATAATCGCATTTTTGATCTGACTATCACGATTAATCAAGACATCTCGGAAAATCACGGAATGCTCAAGTTGTCCTTCAATGTAACCACCAGTCCCACACAAACTATCCCGACATTGTGAACCAGTCGCAAAGAAGGTAGGAATTTCATTCTTGACCTTGGTATAAATACGACGCGAACTGTAGAATAGCGCCCGAAAGTTAGCTTCGTCCAAAATAGCCATATTAGCGGCAAAGTAACTTTGAATATCGTGAATATTAGCCTGAAAACCAGTATATTCAAATGCATTCGCATTATGTTGAATAACCGCCTGGCGCATGAGCTCTTCTAACCTAATCATATCGCCACGCTGATTAGCTGACTGTAACAATTCAATTAAGTCAATCGTACTCATCAGATAGATTGCCATACTCTTAGCAACTTGCTTAGTTTGCGAACCAATTTTAGCCTTACTAAGTGGTACGACCGCGGTTGCATCGCCTTTAGCCGTTAGTTGTAAAATCGTATTTTCAGGCGTTAAAGTGGCCGGGTCGACTCGCTTATACACCGCGGTGACCGGACTGTTACGTTCTTCGTGATAACGGAGTAACGCTTTCAAATCAATGTTACCAACGTTACGCGTACTCATCACCACTGAATACTCACTTTGACTACACTTTAAAAACTGAATCGAATCATCATAATAATGATGCAAGAGTGCGGCCTTCTTTTCGGGTGCTACTAGCTGCAAATCATTATAAGGTGATAGGAACAAGCCGCCCCGAATAGTGTTTAAGCTCCAATCACGACCACTGCGCAAATGATCCGCAACCGACCGTCCTGAACGAGGCACCGTGACCATTACATTTTGAATTCCCGCATTGATCACACTAGATAATTGGAAGTCCACTAGTCGATACCGACCGCCGAATGGCAACATACCTACTGGCCGAATCGCAGTTAACGGCTGTAATGCTTCACTTGGTTCTAGTAAATTGATAATCGCACTAACGCGTTCACGCTTCATGGTTGCTCCACTCCCATCGTTTCGTGATAACCGACCACTGCAATCTTATCGGCCGTTCCAATAATCTGAGCATCATCACCAATCACGGCGTCCTCACCAATCAGTGCGTGATCGATCACGACATTCTTACCAACCGTGGCTCCCGGCATAATCATACTATCGATCACGCGGCTCCCCATTCCGACTGACACTCGTTGCGATAAGATTGAATGATCAATTTCACCCGCAACGTAACAACTATCCACCACCATCGCATTATTGACCTGACTCGTTTCCGTTAAGAACATCGGTGGCAACACTTCTGCCTTTGAATAGATTCGCCAATAGCGATCACCAATATTTAGTCGATTATGGGGCGACAAAAACTCCATATTCGCCTGCCATAAACTCTTGATTGTTCCCACATCTCGCCAATAGCCTTTAAACGCATAGGCGTAGACGGATTCATTGTTCGCTAGATAAGATGGAATAACATTCTTGCCAAAATCTTCAAGTGACTTATCGGTAGCATAGCTCTTAACTAAGTACGCACGCAGGGTCGGCCAATTAAAAATATAGATACCCATTGAGGCTTTATCACTCTTCGGGTGCGCCGGCTTTTCTTCAAATTCAATGATTCGATCGGTGGCGTCAGTATTCATCATGCCAAACCGCTTCGCTTCTTCATTAGTCACGTGAATCACACCCACGGTCAACGAGGCTTTCTTCTCCTGATGGTATTTCAGCATCGCATCATAGTCCATCTTATAGATATGATCTCCCGACAGGACTAGCAGATACTTGGGATCCTGTTGATCGATATATTCAATATTCTGATAGATGGCGTGCGCAGTTCCTTGAAAAAATTTTTCACCCTCACTAGATGAATAGGGTTGTAACACCGTGACGCCACCATTCAAACTATCAAATCCCCAGCTGGCACCACTGCCAATATGTGCATTGAGTTCCAGTGGCTGATATTGGGTAATCACGCCAACAGTGTTAATCCCTGAATTGGCACAATTACTGAGTGTAAAATCAATAATTCGGTAACGACCGCCAAACGGTACAGCGGGTTTGGCCGTATCCTTGGTTAGTTTACCTAAACGGGTTCCCTGACCACCCGCTAAAATAATGCCTAACATGTCATCTTGCATCCTTAATGCCCCCTCATCACTTTGACTGGTCGAATTAATAACGCGCCCATTGCGGGTAAAGTCACCGTGAAGCTCGCTGGTTGTCCGCGATAAGGCTCATCAATGGCCGTAAATTTCGTTTCTAACTTAGTCCACGTCCCACCGAAAGCTTGAGCTTCCGTATTAAGTAACAGTTCATATTGACCCTGATAAGGAACGCCAATGCGATACTGTTGCCGTTCTACCGGCACAAAATTAAAAGCCGCCACGACAAAACTGTATTTACGCTTCGCTTGCCGAATAAAACTCATCGTCGAACTTTCCGGGTCATCAGTGTGGGTATAAATAATACCGGCAGGATCATGATCTTGCTCCCACAGTGGTCGATTGTGGCGATACACCAGGTTCAATTGGCTCGTAAACTGTTGCATGCGATAGTTCAATGAATCGTCCAGATCGTTCCATTCCAGCGCACTCCAATCGCGCCATTCTAAGAATTGGCCCCATTCTGAGCCCATAAAATTCAATTGCTTCCCGGGAAAGGCCACCATGTAAGCCAACATCGTTCGGAGGTTAGCAAACTGGTTGTACCGATCGCCAGGCATTTTATGCATTAACGACCTTTTGCCATGGACAACTTCATCATGTGAAAACGGCAAGATGAATCGTTCATCAAACATGTAGACAAAGGCAAACGTCAATAAATCAAAGTGAGCATGCCGGTATAGCGGGTCCATCATGAAAAAATCAAGTGTATCGTGCATCCATCCCATATTCCATTTGTAATTAAAACCAAGCCCCCCATTAGTAACGGGCCCCGTAACTTGTGGATAGGCGGATGATTCCTCTGCAATCATTAGGACATCTGGATGCCGGGCTAAAATAGTGGTATTCAGTTTTTTCAAAAAAGTGATACCTTCTAAGTTACGATTATCCCCATATTGATTAACCTGCCCTTCACGCCCTTCGTCATAATCGCAGTACAACATGTTAGAGACGGCATCCACTCGCAATCCATCTAAGTGACATTGTTCAAGCCAATACAGTGCGCTTGAAATCAGAAAGCTTTGGACCTGAGCTTTACCAAGATCAAAGTTCCACGCACCCCAGCGGCGGTTGTTCGCCCGCTCAGGATCAGCATACTCAAATGTGGGCGTCCCGTCATACTGATATAGCGCGTCATAATTGCGAATAAAGTGTCCTGGTACCCAGTCAACTAATACGCCAATATTAGCTTGATGACATTGATCAACGAAACTTAAAAAAGCCTCCCGATTGCCAAAACGACTAGTGGGTGCAAAATAGCCCATTTGTTGATACCCCCAGGAGGCGTCTAATAGATGTTCCATCACAGGCATTAACTCAATATGGGTATATCCTAACTGCTTGACATATGGAATTAAGGCTGTGGCCAGCTCTGAGTAAGTCTCATAACGGCCATCTGAATGTCGCTGCCATGAACCTAAATGTACTTCATAAATATTAATGGGGCGATTGGCCGCGTGCGATTTTTTACGACGCGCTAACCATAAACTATCGTGCCACCGCATCGCCACGGGTTGAACAACCTGGCTAGCATCACCTGGCTTACGTTCAAATTGCTGTGCAAATGGATCAATTTTCAACTGAACTTGTCCGGCCGCTGTTGTGACCTGAAATTTATATAGATCGCCAACGTGGACCGCCGCCACTTGTCCTTGCCAAATTCCCGTCGTACCCATTAGTTTTAACGCTCCAGGTTGCCAGTCATTAAAATCACCGACAACGGCAACTGCTTTGGCATGGGGCGCCCATACGCGAAACGTTGCCCGACCATTTGTCGCCAAGTGACAACCTAGATAATCCTGACTATTGAAGCCAACACCCGTATTGAATAAGTAACTTGCATCATTGCTATCAGCAGATTGTTTAACCAAAGCATCACACCCCCTATGTGATTAATTGAACAGTTATATAAAATTAATCTTATTATAAGAAGATAATCGTATTTTTGACTATCCTTGATAAGGTTGCCTTACTTAATCGGCCAAGTCGCAAAAAACGCCTAGAATATAAGGTTATCGTGCTGAACATCACTAAACGCTGCAAACTGACTCACCACAACTATTTGCGGCTAAGCCCGTTGTAACTCACTTTGTCCTCACAAAGCGCCTTGTACAAAAAAAGACCCGAAAAAACAAGTTTTTTCGGGTCAGTTGATTTATTCAATTACATTTCTATCAAATTATTTATATTTACGCCATTACTTATTTCCAATAGGCGTAACGATACAACGTATCCCGCAGCAGCGTGAAGTGGACACCGCCAACTTGTTTGCTGATCAAATGCGCTGCTGCCGTTTGATAAATTGGTGTCACTCCTTGTTCTTTAGCAACTAGTTGTGCTGCTTGTTGCATCGTTTGATACCGCGCTTTAGTCGTCTGATTTCCTGCTGTAATCGTTGCAATCAACTTTTCATACTGAGCATTATGAAATTTCCCAAAGTTGACGGAATTAGTTAAGGACGCCTTATTTAGAAAATCAACTGGATCTTGGAAGTCACTTGACCATGATAAGGTGGCAAAGTCAAAATTACCTTTACTTAACGTTGAAATCTCATTCGTTAACGGCACTGATTTAACGTTTACAGTTACCCCGTTAAGATTCTTCTCAATCGCTGCCTGAATATATTCAGCCACTGACTTATTAATATCATTATCATTGGTCAATAACTGCAACGTCCGCTTTTGCGTTCCTAAACTAGCCTGGGCTTTTTTCCAATACTGTTTGGCCTTAGCAGGGCTATACGGATACAAGTTACCTGTATCCGTATTAAAGTCTTTGCCAGTCGTTGGATTAGTCGTATTACCAGTTGGGACTAAAGATGTCGCCGCAGTTGAACCATCTTTCAACACGTTCTTGACCAAGGATTGTCGATTGAGTGAATAGCTGACCGCTCGCCGCAAGTCAGCATTCTTGAGAGCCGACCGTTTCTGGTTCCATAACATGAAGTAAAGTTGATTCAGCTTTGTTATTTTTAATTGATTTTTTAGGCTCCCCTGTTGCGCACTAGCGACCTGCGTTCCGGTAATTTGGGTCACTTGAACCGCATTACTTTCAAACAGGTTCTCGGCGGTACTGTTATTCTTAACAGTCTGCACCTTAACTTGCTTGATATGCACTTGCTTATGACCATAATAGTATGGATTCTTCACATACTTCCAGGTATCATTTGTCCCGTTCCACCCTTTTAGAACGTACGGACCATTCGACAAGGTCTTATTCGCAGTGGTGCCATACTTGTTACCATACCTCGTCGTAAACTGTTTATTCAGCGGATAAATTTCTGTTGCCAGTCGATAATTAAAGTATGGCACCCGCTGTGCCAAGGTGATTTTTAACTTATACTTACCAAGCGCCTTGACGCCTAAAGTTTTGACCGCTTTTTTTCCGGCTGTAATCGCCGTTGCATTTTTAATTTCTGCGACGTGGCCCACTTCTTGCGACTTAGTCTTAGGATCGACTTGTCGCTGTAATGAATAGACAAAATCTGCGGCCGTCACTTTACGACCATTGGCCCACTTGGCATTGTGTCGCAATTCAAACGTGTACGTTTTACCACCATTCGTTGGCTTAACCACCTTTTTAGCAATTGCTGGGATAATCTTTCCCTGCTGATTAGTCGTGTACAAGCCTTCCATGAATTGTGCAATCGCTGCTTGACTGACAATATCATCAGCCTTATCAGGATCAGCCGTCGCAATCGCCTGCGTAGCCGTTACGTTCAACGTTTTCTGCTTGCTTTTCGTTTGACTACCGCACCCCGCCAATCCTAAACCTAATAACGCAATACTAATACCACTGACCCATATTTTGATTTTCATTATGATGACTCCCAATCTTAGTAATGATCATGATTAACGACAACAATAACCATATTGATGCTGACAACACATCAATGGTAAGCCGCCATTATCCGTAGTGAGCCGCATTTTATCGACATTCACGGTTAACTTATCATTCTGCGATCCCAAGTCCATCATCATAATTCCTCCTTTAAAATTAAAAACTGATTAAGATAAGATTAATTCTTGAGTTTACATCTGTCAACTAAAATCTTTAATTATCGATTGATCAACGAAATTTTAGTTAATTCAGCGCCAATCAACATTTTAATTATTTTAGCTCGCTTCTAGGCAACGTCAATCCTAAACGTACACTTCTAATGTTTGATAAAAAAGGCGTGATAAAGTCGGTAACGACTTTATCACGCCAATCTTAGTTATTCTTATGAGTATTACTGGCGAATCTGACCATCACCATCAATGATATATTTATAAGAGGTTAATTCTGCCAGTCCCATCGGACCACGAGCATGTAGTTTCTGTGTTGAAATGCCGATTTCAGCACCAAAGCCAAACTCAAAGCCATCCGTAAACCGCGTCGAGGCATTAATATAAACACATGCGGCATTTACCCGTTGTTGGAAGACCTTACCGGCACGATAATTGTCTGTGACAATCGCTTCCGAATGTTGTGTATTATAACGGTTAATATGCGCAATTGCGGCTGCTTCTGAAGGAACCACCTTGACAGCAATAATTAGGTCGTTATACTCCGTTCCCCAGTCTTCATCCGTGGTTGGAACCACATCAGCAACAATTGCTTGTGTGGCCGCATCACCCCGAACCTCGACGCCTTGATCACGAAGCGCTTGGATCATCGACGGTAAATAGTCGGCCGCAATATCTTGATGGATCAACAGTTTTTCAGTGGCGTTGCAGACAGACGGGCGTTGCACTTTTCCGTTAATCACTATATCCGTTGCCATTTTTAACTGAGCATCCTTATCCACATATACGTGACAATTTCCCGCACCCGTTTCAATAACCGGGACCGTTGCCTTAGCTAAAACCGTCTGAATTAGTCGCGCACTACCGCGTGGAATGAGGACATCCACGTAATCTGTTAGCTGCATGAACTTTTCAGCTGTTGCGTGCGTCGTATCGGTAATTAACTGAATCGCGTTTTCGTCAATTTCGTGCGCACGTAATGTCGACCGTAGAACTTTGACTAATGCTTGATTAGAATGAATTGCTTCCTTACCACCACGTAAAATCACGGCATTCCCGGTTTTGAAACATAACGCAGAAGCGTCAACCGTCACATTGGGCCGCGCTTCAAAAATCATGCCAATGACACCCAATGGAACCCGTTCCTTGGCAATCATTAACCCTGCTTCATTACGCCAAGCCCGATCAACGTTACCAATCGGATCCGCTAAAGTCGCAACTTGCGTTAATCCAGTCGCCATATCCTGAATCCGTTCAGACGTCAACCTTAACCGATCAATAAATTTCGTAGGTACTTGTGGATTTTCTAAATCTTGTGCATTAGCTGCCAAGATTTCATCTTGATGTGCAATTAATGCCGTTGCCATTGCGGCTAACACCTGGTTTTTTTGAGTTGTTGCCAACAGTCCTAATGTATAACTTGCCGACTGTGCACGTTCTCCTAACTGTTCTAAATCAGTCATACTAATAACCTCCTTGCTTAACCAAATAACGTCCCAACTGGTTCGCCTGCTAAAATCTGGAAAATAATCGTGGGATCAGCACCATTGGCCAAGATCATCTGTCCATGGGCATCAATCATTCGTTCGGCAGCTTTCAACTTAGTGACCATACCACCGGTTCCAAAACGACTCCCACTGCCACCAGCTAATTCATAGGTGCGCTGATCAACCTTACCAACATGTGCCAATAATTGAGCTTGCGCATCGGCATTAGGATTACCATCGTAAAAGCCATCAATATCTGATAACATAATCAGCAAGTCGGCACCGATATTAGTTGCAACAATGGCTGATAACTGGTCATTATCTCCAAATTTGGTTTCATGATCCAATTCATCAACCGCCACTGTATCATTTTCATTAACAATTGGCACCACATTTTGCTTCAATAAAGCTTCAAACGTATTCAAAACGTTATGGTGACTCTTAGGGTAGACAAAGATATCACGCGTTAACAATAACTGCCCAATCTTCTGTTCATAAATCGCAAACCGTTCTTTATAAATCGAAATCAATTCAGTTTGACCAATCGCTGCAATCGCCTGTTGCTCAGGAATGGCTTTCGGACGTTGCTTTAACCCCATATAATTTAAGCCTACCCCGATCGCACCAGAGGAGACTAAGACAACTTCACGACCACGATGCCGCATCGCACTAATGACAAAGGCTAACTGGTCAATTGCCCGTAAGTTAATTGATCCGTCTGGATAAACTAGTGTACTCGTGCCAACCTTGATTACAACTCGTTTGGCCTTTAGTTTTCGCATCACTTTCACTACTGCCACCAACTTCTCAAATTATTTTGTTTCACGTGAAACATTCGTTTTAATATCTGTTTTCATATAATCAACCGCGTGCCGTAAGTTTACGTGCACAACCCCGACATTAATAGCCAAAACCAACAATAAAATAACAAAGGCTAGTAGGAATAGCACTTTATAAGACCAGTTATCAATGATTACCCCGCCAAATAAAGGCCCCAATGAACGCCCCAGTGCACAGAATGCTTGAACCAACCCTTGGTAACGTCCCTTAGCTCTAACGGGCGACAGCTGGCTTACTAGTGTTGGCATCGCTGGTGACCACGTTGCTTCACCAATTGTCAGTAATACCATTGCGAAGATAAAGTGCGGATAATCATGAGCGATGACCAGTGATAAGAAAGAGAGACCAACAAATAACATGCCAAAGAAGAATTGATAATATAAGTTCTTAATCCGATCACCAAGTAAGCTCAAAATACTTTGAATGAGTACTAATAAGCCGGCATTAATTGTCCATAAAAAGCTATAATTACGCAACGGCATGCCGAGATTGGTCATATAGACGGATAAATTGCTAACCCACTGTTCATATAATAGCCAAATAATAAACAGGCTGACAAAGAACGTCCACACAATATGAAAATTTGCTCGTGGCAAGTGAATATTCTGGCCCTGCCGAGGATCAACACCCGTGACATTTGATGAATCAACATTATATTCGAACAATGCAATAATCAAGAAAATCACGAAGAGTCCAGTTGTCATTGAAAACAACAATGCCATTCCCATGCTGTAAACAATCCCCACTAGCATGGTCCCAAAGACAACGCCTAGATTAGCAGCTAGATACATCAATGTAAATGTTCGCCGTACTTTATCGCGGGGAACACTGGCTGCTAACGCATTGAACATCGTATTCAGCCAGCCACTAGCAAAACCCGTTACTACTAATAATAATGGATACCACGGCCAGCCATGGAAAAAAATCAGGGCAAAGTTCGCTAAACCATTTAAGGTAATCCCCATTAGTAATAAATGATAAGGGTTACCACGATCGAACACGCGACCACCGATGGTACTAGCTAAAACATTCGCTACCGAATTAAACATCAGGACGATCCCAGTTTCCGTTAATGACTTTCCCAACACATTGTGCATGTAAATCGTCGTCAACGGCCAAATAAAGCTCATACCGATGTTATTCATAAATTGCCCAGCAATTAGCCAAGGCGTTTTAATCAGTTGTTTTTGTGCCACGCAATCACCACCATTATTAAATCATGCTACTTTTCATCATAGCAAAGTTTATTTAAAATAACAGGGACATTTATGCTTTGATAGCGTAATTAATGTTGATTCCTGATTAGCGGACACACTATCATCTGTTATCAACCAGCTTCTAAATGCTTGAGTTACCGGCCTTACTTAAGACTATGCGCATTACTGTCGCTACCCCAACCAGTTGATTGCTCCAAAATAACTAAAAACGATCGAATTTCCGATATAAACATCAAGAAATTCGATCGTTTTTAGTTGCCATGCTAATATTTAAGTGTTTCAAACAGCAGATTCAGACTAACGTCATGGCCTCTCACAGGCTTGAGACCGGAGGGGCTGGGTGACAATGCTCAGTAGCCAAATTATTCTTAGCTCGAAGTGCATTTCTTCCGGCTTAGAATAAGACTCGTATTTGAGATGACGCGGGTTGGGCGTTAGCTCAAATCGACGTCGGCTACGTTCCAGCAATTGGCACCCAGCCCCAGAGGTCGGCATAGGGCGCACGTATACTGACGAATAGTAATCCAACTAATTGGCACGTTTTAATCATAATTCATACTAAATAATAACTAGCCCAATGCATGCTTTAATAAACTAGTCTATGCTTGGGGGTCCTGCGCGTATGAAACCGACGAGAACTTATTAAACGGTTTAACGAATAATAACTTAACAGTTCCCCGCGCCCCAGCACGGTTCTTTTCGATAATCACTTCAACTTCACCAACATCCTCGGAAGCATCTGCATCCCGTGGGTCGCCACCGTTAAAGTCACCACCGCCACCGCCAAAATTACCACCATCATCATCGTCGCCGCCTTCGCGGTCATAATAATCTTCCCGGTATAAGAAGGCTACGATATCAGCATCTTGTTCGATTGATCCCGATTCACGAATATCAGAAAGTACTGGTCGCTTGTCTTGTCGTTGCTCAACACCACGAGAAAGCTGCGATAATGCGATTACCGGAACGCCTAATTCCTTAGCCAATTTCTTCATTTGCCGTGAAATTTCAGAAACTTCCTGTTGTCGACTTTCAGTATTGCTGCCTTCGATCAATTGTAGGTAATCGACAACGATCAGTCCAAGATTACCTTGTTCCTTCGCTAACCGGCGGCTCTTCGCTCGAATCTCTGACATCTTAATCCCAGGAGTATCATCAATAAAGATACTAGCCTTAGATAAGCTACCCATGGCAACCACTAAATGCTCCCACTCTTCCTCATTCAACTGCCCCGTCCGCAAATGCCCGGCATCAATACTACCCTCTGCACATAGCATCCGGTTAACCAACGATTCGGCTCCCATTTCCAAACTAAAAATAGCAACCGTCGTATCAGTCTTCGTAGCAACATTTTGAGCAATATTCAATACAAAAGCCGTCTTCCCAACCGCGGGCCGCGCCGCAAGAATTATCAGATTATCTGGCTGTAATCCAGCCGTCATCTTATCTAATTCGGCAAACCCCGTTGGTAAACCGGTAATGTCATCATCATTTTGATACAAACGATCAATTTCTTCAATCGACGCATTTAACACGTCCGAAATCGATTTAAACCCACTTTGATTACGCTGTTCAGACACATTCATAATGTCACGTTCGGCGTCATCCAATAACGTCGTAACGTCGTCATTTTCCGTGTACGCTTTTTGGGTGATCTCAGTAGCCGTCTTAATTAACCGGCGCACCGTCGCTTTTTGGGCCACGATTTTCGCATAATACCCAGCATTAGCTGCAGTCGGAACCGAACCGGCTAACTCCGCAATGTAGCTCATTCCACCGACGTCATCCAATTGATTTTGGGCCGTTAGCAGATCACTAACCGTTACCGCATCAATGGCTTCATCACGGTCATTCAAAGTTACCATGCTGGCAAAAATGATCTGATGTGCACGTCGATAAAAATCTTGCGCTTCGACAAACTCCATCGCTTCCACGAGGGCATCACTATTTAAGAAAATGGCCCCCAAGACCGCCTTTTCAGCTTCAATATTTTGTGGTGGGGTTTGATCCAGCACATCGTTGTTCATTTATGATCCGTCCTTTTACTTTTCGACAACGTGTACGCGAATTTTCGCCGTTACTTCTGGGTGTAACTTAACGGGCACGTTTGTGTAGCCTAATACCCGAATTGGCTCTGGCAATTCGATTTTACGTTTATCTAACTTAACTTGATACTGGTCAGCTAGTGCCGTCGCAATTTGTTTACTAGGAATTGAACCAAATAACCGGCCATCAGTTCCCGCCTTAGCCTGGAGTTCAACCACTGTTTCATCAGCTTCAAGGGCCGTTTTAACTTGCTTAGCTTCAGCTAATTCTTCAGCAGCACGGGCAGCTTCTGACTTTTGTTCAGCTTTCAACGTATTGATTGCTGCTTTAGTTGCTTCTTTGGCTAACCCTTTTTTAATTAAAAAGTTTTGTGCGTAACCATCAGGAACGTTTTTAATTTGACCACGTTTTCCCTTACCACGAACATCATTCAAAAAAATAACTTGCATTTTACTCACTCCTAATTAGATTCTGAGGTTGGATCGTCAGCGCCTGTCAACAAATCAATTAATGACTGTTTAACCTCGTCAACTGACTGACCCTCAATTTGCGTTGCAGCGTTCGATAAATGACCACCACCACCCAATTTTTCCATATAAACTTGGACGTTAATTTCTCCAAGTGACCTAGCAGAAATACCGACCCGACCATCTTCACGTCGCGTAATCACAAATGACGCATCCACACCGGACATTGACAACAATGAGTCGGCTGCTTGCGCCGCAGTGACCGGATCATAGACCTGATCATTCTCACCGACACATAGTGCCATATCCTGATTAACAAACTCGACCGTTTCAATCAAATGATTGCGTTGTAAGTAGCTATCAACATTTTCCTTCATAAACTGCTGAACAAGCAACGAATCCGCCCCAGCAGAACGTAAATAACTAGCTGCATCAAATGTTCGCGATCCTGATCGCAGTGAGAATGATTTCGTATCAATAACAATCCCGGTCAGCATGGCCGTAGCCTCAATCTTATTAATTGGCTCCGCATCATGTGATTGATATTCAAACATTTCAGTAATCAGCTCACACGTCGATGACGCATACGGTTCAATATAAACCAAAACTGGGTTTTCTGGAAATTCTTCGCCCCGACGATGATGGTCAATAATCATGACCCGATTCTCAAGTCGTTCATAGAGCGCTTGTGACATCGAAATGCTTGGCTTAGAATGGTCTGCCATAATCAATAGACTTTGGTCAGTCGCTTTTTCAAGTGCCATTTCTGGCGAAATAATCGCCGATTCAATATTTTCATCGGACTTCAACTGATCAAGTAACCGCTGGATATCAGAATGCACATTTTGCTCATCTAAGACAATCCAGCATTGCTTACCGTTCATTTCAGCAATTCGCCGAATCCCTAGACAGGCCCCAACAGCATCCATGTCAGGTTGTCGGTGACCTTGAACAAAGATTTGATCGGATTGATTCATTAATTCCTGCAGTGTCTGACTGATCATCCGTGCCCGAACCCGTGTCCGTTTCTCCATCGGATTCGTCTTGCCACCATAAAATCGAGCTGGACCATCTTCGGCTTTAACAACAACTTGGTCACCACCTCGCCCTAAGGCAAGATCCATATTACTTTGCGCTAGATCGGCTAAATTATTCATATTACGCTCGCCGTAAGCAATCCCGATACTCAATGTTAGCGGGAAATTTTGCTTAGAAGTCGACTCGCGAATACGATCTAAAATGCGAAATTTATTTTCTTCGACCCGCCGTAAACTACTAGCATATCCAAGTAGGAAGAAATGATCATCATCCAAACGTTTTAAATACATCCCAAACATCTGCGTCCACTTGGATAATTCATTCGTCACATAATTATTCAAGTTGGAGATATCGGTATCAGTCATTGATTGGGTGATTTCGTCATAGTTATCCAAGAAGATTTGACCAATCACAAGCTTTTCATCTTCAAATTGGTCAGTTAACTCTGCATACTTAGTAACATCCATCATATAGACCGTATTAGTACTTTGCTGGACGCGTAAATCAAATTGGTAGTCTTGCCATCTAATCGTAGTTGGCTCGTCCATATGCGCATTTAACGTGGCCGCTAAGGTGGGATCAATATCTTCCAAGCGGTAACCCAATACGTCCTTATCGCCAAAATAACGCTGCAAATATGGATTGACCCACTCAATTGTCTGATCGTCATTAAAAATCATGACGCCAATCGGCATCTGAATCAATGCTTCTTGTTCACCACGCTTAATTCGGTAGGACAAGTCCGAAATATATTCATTGGCACTCGAACTTAGCTCAATCAGCGTATTATAAGACATCACCCCAGCCATCACAATCAGAATGAGGATAATGGTCCCAAAAATCCAGTTCATTAAATAGCCAGTCACTAACATGATTAACGATAAGCCCATGATGACTAACGCTAACAACCGTAACTGTTGATTTTGTAAGAAAAATGGAATTTTTTCGCGCGAAAAGATCTTTTTCATATTAAAAATCCCTCAAGCCTTCTCAGTAATGACTATATTTTATCACAAACCACCGTCCGCTTCAGCGTTTCATCTCAAACCCCGTAAACGCTTAACTAGACGGTACTCTCATCTATCGAGAGTAAATAAAAACCACAGAGCCGAAGTCTGTGGTTTTTGAATGACTATAATTAGTCTTCAGATACAAAGGCTAATAAGCCCATGATCCGTGCACGCTTGATGGCGATAGTTAAAGAACGTTGGTTCTTAGCACTAGTCCCCGTTACACGACGTGGCAAAATCTTCCCACGTTCTGAAATGAAACGACGTAATAAGTCAGTATCTTTATAATCGATGTAGTCGATATGGTTAGCGGCGATGAAGTCGACTTTACGACGACGACGGCCACCTCTTCTTTGTTGTGCCATTGATATTTCCCTCCTCGTTATCTGTCTAATTAGTTAGACTAGAATGGTAAATCATCATCCGAGATATCAATTTGATCGCCATTATTTGCGAATGGATCCGCCTGGTTATTGTTGTTAGCACTGCTTGATGGTGCCGCACTACTAGCATTACCAGTATTACCATTACCAAATGGGTTATTGTTATTCGCTGATGATTGTTGAGGAGCCGCATTTTGGCCTTGATTACTATACCCATTATTATTGTTGTTGTAATTGTTATTACCACTACCACCATTAGCAGACTGATGACGTTCAGACTCTGCCCGTGATTCTAATAATGAGAAGTTTTCAACGACAACTTCTGTAACGTAAACTCGTACCCCTTGTTGATTTTCGTAGTTTCGGGTTTGAATCCGACCATCGATACCAACAAGTGAACCTTTATGAGTAAAGTTAGCAAAGTTTTCAGCAGCTTTACGCCAAATGACACAGCTGATGAAGTCTGCTTCACGTTCCCCATTTTGATTCGTGAATTGACGGTTTACGGCAATAGTGAACGTCGCGACGGCGGCACCACCATTCGTGTAACGTAATTCCGGATCTCTTGTTAGTCGGCCAACAAGAATTGTACGGTTAATCATGCAGAAGCGCTCCTCTCTTGAAATTAATTTTGTCTATTAGTCTTCGCGTTTAACGATCATGTGACGTAAAATGTCATCATTGATCTTTGAAAGACGGTCGAATTCGTTTAAAGCAGCGTCATCAGTAGCTGTTAAGTTAACGATATGGTAAGTACCTTCGTTAAAGCCACCGATTTCGTATGCGAAACGACGCTTTGACCAATCTTTTGAATCAATTACTTGTGCACCGTTATCAGTTAAGATTTTGTCGAAACGATCAACTAAAGCTGTCTTGGCAGCATCGTCGATGTCGGGACGTACGATGTAAGTAATTTCATATTTCTTTGATTCACTCATGAAATTTGCACCTCCTTATGGACTTCAGGCCCTTCTTTTTGAAGAGCAAGGAAAGTAATCTAGCTAATGTTAGATACTCACGAATTTAAAGTATAGCATCTAAATCAGTTTGTTGCAAGGGTTGAAGCGGCCGACTATCACAAAAAGATCTGGAATCCGTTACATCAATCAATTACGCTGATTGAGCCGTATTTCATTTTATTTCCCGGGAAATATTTCTTTTTTCTGAAATACTTACTTTTATTTACATGTAAGTTAGTCACTTGGACATGCTCATTGTTAATTAGTATCAGCACGAAAAATTGTTACATCGAACGATTGAACTGGATTCTAACTATAACTTCATCAATACCAGTTGACAGCGACCCGTAAAAAGGCTCGGTAGACAAAAATTGTCTACCGAGCCTTTCGAACAACTTATTCGTTTAAATCATTGGAATCAGTCGTTGTTTCATCAGTTGAAGTTGTTGTTTCTGTAGTCGTGCCATCCGTATTAACTGTTTCATCAGCAGTTGGCGTCGCGCTAGCAGCATCCGTTGTAGGCGTATCGTCAGTTACTGGTTCTGGATCAACCTTAGCCATAGTTGCAACCTGTCCATCCGCACCTAAGCGCATGAGACGAACACCTAGCGTCGCCCGACCAGTCTGTGAGACGGTCGCAATATTAAAGCGAATCATAACCCCCTGGTTCGTCATCACCATAATATCTTCTTGCCCGTTAACCGTCGTCAAGCCAGCTAAATGACCATTCTTTTCAGTCACATTAGCCGTCTTAATACCTTTACCACCACGACCCTTGATTGGGTAATCAGCTGCTGGTGTTTGTTTACCATAGCCTTTTTCCGTAATGATAAAGACGTTACTGTCCGGCTTCAGAATATCGAAACCAATGACAAAGTCGTCATCACGTAAACGAATCCCCCGAACTCCAGAAGCTGTCCGCCCCATCGAACGAACTGTGGTTTCATCGAAACTAACTGCATAACCATCATGGGTCCCAATTATCACGTTCTGGTGGCCATCCGTAATGGTTACCCCAATCAATTCATCATCATCCTTCAGCGTAATGGCCTTCAAACCATTACTGCGGATATTGGCGAATTCTTGGACCGGCGTCCGTTTGACAACCCCGTTGACCGTTGTGAAGAACAGGTAGTTATCAGAAGCGCTGGCGTCACCCGTGACATTAACAACCGCTTGAATTTTCTCGCCAGAATTGACTCCTAGTAAGTTAATTACTGGAATTCCTTTGGCAGTTCGACCATATTCAGGAATTTCGTAGGCCTTCATCCGGTAGACTTTCCCCGCATTAGTGAAGAAGAGTAAGACATCATGAGTTGACGTTGTCAGTAAATGCTCAATAAAGTCGTCATCATGAACATCCATCCCTTGAATACCACGGCCACCACGATGTTGCGACTTAAATTCTGTCGTTGGCAATCGTTTGATGTAACCATTATGCGTCAAGGTAACGGCAACTTCTTCTTCCTCAATCAAATCTTCATCTTCGATACTGAGGACTTCGCCGACCATCAATTCAGTGCGTCGCTTATCACCAAATTTACGTTGAATTTCCATTAATTCTTCATAGATAATCTGGTTAATACGATCCCGACTAGCCAAAATTGCTTTATAGTCCGTAATTGCCTTCAGTAAATCTTGATATTCACTCTCAATCTTTTCCCGTTCCAAACCAGTTAACCGAACTAGTCGCATATCAAGAATAGCCTGAGCCTGCTTATCAGATAAGCCATAGTTATCCATTAATTGATTTTTGGCAATTTCACTCGTTTGTGATTGACGAATAATCGCAATAATTTCATCAATGTGATCTAGTGCAATCCGTAATCCTTCAAGAATATGGGCCCGCGCTTGGGCCTTCTTCAAGTCAAATTCAGTCCGCCGCCGAATTACGTTTTCTTGATGTTCCAAGTAATAAATTAAAATTTGTTTCAAACTCAAAACTTTAGGAGCACCCTTAACAATGGCCAACATATTAAAGCCAAAGTTAGTCTGCATCAACGTCATCTTGTACAGATTATTCAAAATGACCGAAGCACTAGCATCGCGGCGCACATCAATGACGATCCGCATCCCTTCACGGTCACTTTCATCATTGATATCAGTAATACCTTCGATTTCCTTATCACGTGCCAAGCCCGCGATTCGTTCAATCAATTTAGCTTTATTGACCATGTATGGTAATTCAGTCACGATAATCCGTTGCTTACCGTTCTTTTGATCCTGAATATCAACCTTAGCGCGAACAATAATGTTCCCACGACCAGTCTGATAAGCCTTCCGAATTCCCGACTTACCCATCACAATCCCACCAGTTGGAAAATCTGGTCCCGGTAAGACTTCCATTAAGTCAGCAACCGTTGCATCTGGATTATCCATCAACAAATGAATTGCCGAAATAACTTCTGCCAAGTTATGCGGTGGAATATTAGTCGTCATCCCAACGGCAATCCCAGTCGCCCCGTTAACTAACAAGTTAGGAAAGCGTGCTGGTAAGACTGCTGGTTCCCGTTCCGTATCATCATAGTTCGGTTGCCAATCAACGGTATCCTTGTTAATATCGCGCAACATTTCAACCGCAATCTTGCTCATTCGAGCTTCGGTATACCGCATTGCAGCAGCCCCATCACCATCGACAGAGCCAAAGTTCCCATGACCGTCGACTAACATATACCGATAACTAAAGTCTTGGGCCATCCGTACCATTGATTCATAAATCGCCGAGTCACCATGGGGATGATATTTCCCCATAACATCCCCAACGATCCGCGCCGATTTCTTATACGGCTT
This sequence comes from Lactiplantibacillus paraplantarum, assembly GCF_003641145.1. NCBI lineage: Bacteria > Bacillati > Bacillota > Bacilli > Lactobacillales > Lactobacillaceae > Lactiplantibacillus > Lactiplantibacillus paraplantarum. Next base: position 7,118 of record NZ_CP032744.1, on the reverse strand, counting down.
ATCAGGGGTAACCCCTAATTCACTCATACCGTAAAGGATCCGCCGGTGTACTGGTTTTAAACCATCGCGCACATCCGGTAACGCCCGGGCCACAATCACACTCATGGCGTAACTTAAAAATGACGTCCGCATGGTTTTGGATAGGTTCACATCCGAGATACGATTGTTCGATAAATCTGAATCAGCCAAAATATTCGTCCTCCTTCATCCGTTTTGCCGCTATTAAAGCTTTACTAAAACTTCTTGGTGTCTTCCGTACGGCACAGCTTTCAACATCGCCGACCGTACTAATCACGCATCATTATCAAGCTAAGTCTGATTAACGCCGCAGCGTACCAGTGCTTAGTTCATAACGACTAAGCTGACACACTAAACATCCAGATCCTGGACGAACTTGGCATTATCTTCAATAAATTCTCGCCGTGGCTTAACTTGGTCTCCCATCAACATCGAGAAGACCCCATCGGCATCCGCAGCGTCTTCATCACGAACCCGTAATAGCCGCCGCTTTTCTGGATCCATGGTCGTTTCCCACAATTGTTCCGCGTCCATTTCACCAAGACCTTTATACCGTTGAACAACGGGCTTAGGCGATGGTGCCAATTGCCCCATCACTTCACTCAATTCTTCATCAGAATCAATATACTTTACAAATTTACCTTGGCGTACTTGGTACAGTGGTGGCTGTGCAATATAAACAAAGCCGGCATCAACCAACGGCCGCATATACCGGTAGAATAACGTCAATAATAAGGTCCGAATATGCGCCCCATCAACATCGGCATCGGTCATAATAATCAATTTGTGATAGTTCGCCTTGCTTAAATCAAAGTCACCACCAAAACCGGTACCCATCGCCGTGAACAAGGAACGGATTTCTTCGTTAGCCAAAATCTTATCAATGCTGGCCTTTTCCACGTTCAAAATTTTCCCCCGAATTGGCAGAATTGCTTGCGTTAATCGGGAACGTCCCTGCTTAGCTGACCCACCGGCAGAATCCCCTTCGACAATGAACAACTCACTAATTTCAGGGTCTTTACTACTGTTGTCCGCCAGCTTACCTGGTAAATTACTAATTTCCAAGCCACTCTTTTTCCGCGTAACTTCCCGCGCACGCTTAGCAGCGACCCGGGCCTTGGAAGCAAGTAACCCCTTGTCGACCACTTTACGGGCAACACTTGGGTTTTCCATCAAGTACTTGCTAAAGTGTTCTGAGAATAGCCGGTCGACTGCGGCCCGAGCATCGGAATTACCAAGTTTCGTCTTGGTTTGGCCTTCAAATTGAGGATCCGGATGCTTAACACTGACAACGGCCGTCATCCCTTCACGAACATCTTCACCAGATAGGTTCGCATCGCTTTCCTTCAACAAGTTATTCTTACGAGCATAGTCGTTGATGACCCGCGTCAAAGCACGTTTGAAGCCTTCTTCATGCGTTCCACCTTCGTACGTATGAATATTATTGGTGAAGGTCATCAAATTACTGTGGTAGTCGTCAGTATATTGCAACGCAACTTCTACCGTAATCCCATTCTGTTCTCCTTCCACATAAATTGGTTCTGGAAATAGAACAGTTTTGTTTTTATCTAGATATTCAACATAGTGACGAATCCCACCTTCATAAAGAAAGTCATCTTCAGTGGGTTCATCAGGACGATTATCCCGAATCGTGATCCGTAACCCCTTATTTAAGAAAGCGAGTTCGCGGATCCGGGTCGTCAAAATACTAATGTCATAGGTGGTCGTTTCCCGGAAAATATCAGGATCCGGAACAAAATGAACCGCCGTACCATGAGCATCATCAGGCGCATCACCAATGATCTTCATCGGCGTCTTTACCTTTCCACGTTCAAAGTCCATGTAATAAACATGACCATTCCGAGTTACTTTGACGTCCAGGGTCGATGATAAGGCGTTAACAACGGAAGCCCCGACCCCGTGAAGACCACCAGAGACTTTATAACCGCCACCACCGAATTTACCACCGGCATGTAAAATCGTATAAACCGTTTCAAGCGCTGGTTTACCCGTTTTTTCTTGAATATCAACAGGAATCCCACGACCATTATCAGTAACCGTAATACTATTATCTTTTTCAACGGTCACGTGGATCACGTTGGCGAACCCTGCTAAGGCCTCATCGATCCCATTATCAACAATTTCCCAAACTAAATGGTGGAGTCCTTGACTACTCGTCGTACCGATATACATTCCGGGACGTTTCCGGACAGCTTCTAAACCTTCCAAAACTTGAATTTGGCTAGCATCATATTCACGGGCCTGTTCAAGTTTGGTTTCTTTTTCGTTTTCGGTCAATGCGGTTCCTCCTCGTGTAAAGTGCCATGGCTAACTTCAAATACTTTTGGCGCGTTAATTAATTTGCGGGCCACCCCGTCAAGACTTGGCGTGGTTAAAAAGGTCTGCACTTTATCTTGAATCGCTGTCAGCAAGTGGGTCTGCCGGGCAGCGTCTAATTCTGATAAGACATCGTCTAATAACAAGACTGGGTATTCCCCTGTCTCTGCTTTCATCAGGTCAATTTCAGCGAGCTTAACAGATAGTGCCGTCGTTCGCTGTTGTCCTTGCGAGCCAAACGTCTGGACATTTTTCCCATTAACCCCAAATTGAAGGTCATCCCGGTGGGGCCCCAATAAAGTCGTCCCTTGAAAAATCTCTTTGGCTTGTTGTTGTTGATATAAGGCTTGTAAAGTTTCGTAAATATGCGTTACCGAGGTTTGATCGGCATTCGGAACTTGCGTGACATAGTGAAACGTTAATTGTTCCTGTTGTTGCGTAATTTCGCTGTGAACGGCCTGTGCCCACTTTTCAAGTTGCTGCAATAATTGCAACCGTTTATGAATAATCTCCGCGCCAAACGCGGCTAATTGATCCGATAAGACGCCTAAATAAACTTTGTCCTTGGCTTGCTGACGATTTAATTGCCGTAAATATTGATTACGCTGTTTTAAGATCGTTCGGTACTGACTCAAGTTGTACAAGTACTTAGGACTCATCTGACCAAATTCCATATCCATAAAGCGTCGTCGAATTGCGGGCGCTCCTTTGACAATTGACAAATCTTCTGGTGCAAATACAATCACGTTGAGATTACCTACATACTGAGATAATTTAGCTTGCTCTAAATGATTGACCTTAGCACGTTTGCCGCGACGACCCAATTCGAGTTCAAGTGGAACCGCACCGGTACTTTTATGTAACCGGCCCTGCAAGGTCGCCGTTGTCGCTTGCCATCGAATGAGTTCTTTATCATTAGCCGTTCGGTGGCTACGCGTTAACGCCAGCACGTAGATTGCTTCTAACAGGTTCGTCTTTCCCTGGGCATTTTCTCCCAGTAAGACGTTGACCCCGCGACTGAAATTAATAGTCAAATCCGCGTAATTACGAAAATCATGCAAGACTAAGTTTTCTAAGTACATCTTAATCAGTCGTTTCTTGATTTGAGCGAATAAAAAATGACCCGTTGTCTTCAACTTCAATCGTATCGTCCGGATAAAGTTTACGACCCCGCCGATCATCTGGTTCACCATTAACTAAAACGGTATTTTCTTTTAGAAACCATTTCGCTTGACCACCCGATCCAATGATGGCCGTCTCTTTTAAAAGTTGCCCCAACGTTATATATGGGGTTCTGATATCTATTGGCTGTTTCACAATGTCACCTGCCTATCTGATTACAAGCTATTAAACGACTGTCTGGAGTGCAACACACACTCCTAACAGGTTATATTATACTTGTTTTTTAATGAAAATTCAATTTATAACCGTACTCAGAGCCTTTTTAAGCCGATTTAAGTCTTTTTAATATCGGGATACCAGCCTAGGGGTAAATTTGCTGAAATTCCCTAATTTGGCGGATTTTAATAAAATATCTTATTTTTTTACTCAGAAATCAGCTGAAAAATCCGACTCAGAAGCCATTTTTTCTCCACAACACTCAAGTTAGCCGATCCGTAGCCATCAATGACTAGCATTTATCAAAAACTGGCAATCGCGATAGTCGCCGACTATTCTGAATATACAATATTAATAACTTCAAAAGTTACACCTTGTTTTAGCTTTATACATCAGCTTTCCAGAGCTAATTATCAGTAACAAAAAGCGTGACGTTCCAAGTGAACGTCACGCTTTTTGCTTAAAAATGTATATTTATTCAGCTAGTTAAAAAGTTCGAACTGGAGTTATTAACTGAATAAAGTTTTCGCCCTCTTCAGTTGGCACTAATGTAAATGGTCGCAAGGCCATCGTAAAGGAAATCTTGATCATCGCTTGACCAAATGAACGAAGCGCTTCTTTCATATAATCCGGATTAAATGAAATTTCTAACTCGTCACCGGCTAGATCAGTTGGTTGCAGTTGTTCTGTAACTTCACCAACATCTGGTGAATTACCAAAAATAGTAATGGTTTTATCCGTTGGATTGACAGAAAAGCGAACAACATTATTGCGACTTTCATGTGATAGCAAGGAAGCCCGTTCAATGGCGGCTGACAATGCGGGCGCTGAAATCTCAACGGTCGTATTAGACTCTTTAGGAATTAAGCGCGATGTGTCTGGATAATTTCCTTCGAGTAAGCGGGAATAAAATGACGTGTTTCCTAGTACAAATAAGACTTGATTTTCGGATAACCGCATTTGAACATCCGGATTGTTATCACCAATCATCCGCGACAGTTCGGTTAAGCTTTTACCGGGAATAATCACATCATAATCGGCATTGTTGGCTTCAGGTAATTTAATCCGGCGTTGGCTTAGACGATGTGAATCGGTTGCAACAGCTAAGAACTCCCCGTTTGCCAAAATAAAATGGACACCCGTTAAGATTGGCCGACTTTCTTGATTAGAAACAGCAATAACGGTTTGACCGATCAATTCTTTAAGAACATCACCAGCTAAAGTGATGGTATTAGTAGTGTCAATTTCAGGTAAGTGCGGATAATTTTCAGGATCCAAGCCGTTAATTGTAAAGGAAGCTGCCCCCGAAGTAATTTGCGTTTGAAAACCGTCAACAACATTGACCGTCATCGTATCTTCTGGCAACTTTTTAACAATTTCACTAAAGAAACGAGCTGGCAACACAATTGAGCCAGCATCTTCAACAACTAACGTATTGTTGTCATCACTAGCTGGAATGGTTGTTTCGATAGAAATATCAGCATCACTACCCGTTAAGGTAATTGCATCGGTGTTAACGTCTAACTTTAACCCGGTTAGAATCGGGATGGTTGTCTTTGAAGAAATTGCACGTTGGACGTTGTTTAATTCTTTGATAAATGCAGATCGGTTGATCGTGAACTTCATAAGTAAATCCCTCTCTTTTTCTAGTGACGGGCACTAGATATATATTAATAATAAAAGTTCGTAGTAATAGTAGAGCGGTGGGTACTGTGGAAAACAAGGTGAACCCTAAGTGCTATTGAGTTTTCCACATGTGTATAAGTTGTGGAAAACTTTTTGAGTTATTCTTTTTTATCCACACTACGCTTTTAGCTGACCAGTGAGATCACCCACGGCTTTTTGTAGTTCAGAGTCCGTTTTAAGGGCCTTAGTAATTTTGTCGTGAGCGTGAATCACAGTCGTATGATCTTTGCCGCCAAATTCATTACCAATGCGTGGCAGTGAACTTTCAGTTAGTTCCCGTGATAAGTACATGGCGATTTGGCGTGGAATCACGATTTGTTTGTTGCGTTTCTTTCCCTTGAGGTCAGCCATGGTTACATGGAAATATTTAGCGACCTTTTCCTGAATAACGGGAATAGAAACTTCTGATAGTTTACTGCTAAGGTGCAGACTCTTCAACGCATCAGCTACTAAACTAGTCGTAATTGGTGAGTTGTTCAAACGGGAATATGCCTGAACACGCGCCAGGGCACCTTCGAGTTCACGGACATTCGAGTCGATTTGTCCAGCAATATAACTCAACGTATCATCGGGAATTTCAATCCCTTCAAGATCTGCTTTATTGCGCAAAATCGCAATACGCGTCTCTAGGTCTGGCGGCGTGATATCCACGGACAGGCCCCATTTGAAGCGCGATACTAGACGATCTTGTAGCTGTGGGATTTCGTTAGGTAAGCGATCTGACGTGAGGACAATTTGCTTATCATCTTCATATAAAGCATTAAACGTATGAAAGAACTCTTCTTGTGTGGCTTCTTTATTAGCAAAGAATTGAATATCATCAACCAGTAGTAAGTCGACATTTCGGTATTCTTCGCGAAAGGCTTCTTGCTTCTTGGTCTGAATGGCATTGATTAGTTCATTCGTAAAAGATTCGCTAGTTACATATTTGATGTTACTAGTTGGATCGGTTTCTAACAATTTGTTACCGATAGCGTGCATTAGGTGGGTTTTTCCCAGACCAACGCCCCCATAGAAAAACAACGGATTATACATCGTGCCAGGTTCTTCTGACACAACTAACGCTGCGGCGTGGGCCATTTGATTACCCTTACCAATCACGAAAGTGTCAAACGTATATTTCGGGTTGAGTTTCGTTTCCCGCATAAATGTGGGGGTAGTTGCGGTTGATGGTTGATTACCCGCAACGTTACCGGTAGTCGCTTGCGAGTTGTTATCTCTCGTAAGCTGCTGACGTTCTTCTTCCGTTATCATTACCGGCCGGATCTGCTCGTTAGTCGCTTGCATCGCAATGTCCGTGAACTTTGCGGCCAAGTTTTTCTCCCAATAATCACGATGAAGTTGTGTGGGGACTTCAATCGTCATTTGGGCTTTATCGAGTTGGAGCGGCTTTGCCGGTTCGACAAACGTTTGAAACGTGATCTTTGAAAGATCTTGTTCCATAGAGAACTTAATGAGATTCCATAAGTCATTACGTTCCAGCACGTGGATACCCCTTTTCTTAAAAAACGTAATTCTATTTTAGCATGAACATATTGAGTTTTCCACAAGTGGACAAGTTAAAGTTGAGAGAATTCACAGGTTGGGATTTCATTATGCACAGCTTGTCGAAAAAATGGGAGACTTTAGAAAAAATGTGAGTTATCCACAAAATCAAGTTTAAAACTAAAGCCTTATTGATAGCTTTTGGAAGGGTTATGCACACGTCAAAATCGACTTGTGGATAACTAAATAACAGC